>NZ_JAPAEP010000001.1:343802-687605 GCF_025842465.1 Exiguobacterium sp. N5 | reverse complement strand
TCTTTCATACCCGTGTACCAAACTGTGAGATCCCCAATCACTTCATCTTGATGTACGACTGCTAAATTCAACGTACTAGTCTCGGTAAGAATAGAATTTGTTAGTTTTTTATCAAATTCTTTCTTCCTGTTTTCAGACGTCCATGGCTCATGCAAAAGATATCTGCATACTTCTGGTTTTGTATACATTTCGAATGTAGCATGCAAGTCTTTCTCCATAAATGGTCTGATTTCTAAACGCTCAGTGGTAAATTTCAAGTCGACTCCTCCCTTTCATTTGATCGCGCAACTCTCCTCCGGTTCACGACCTATGAGGACATGATAAATTGCTCCACTCGCTTGAGAAGTGTTTCAAGTAACCGTAGTGACCGGTATGTCTCTCCTGTGTACTCGAGGCTATGATTCATCTCCTTGACAATCTCGAGTTCGGTCAAGGCCAGATGTTCAAGACGCTTCATTCTCTCATCTACATAATGTTGGTCCGCCGTTCCTATGAGAATCATCTGTTGTCCTTTATGAGACTGGATCGCTTCATATATGTCGTCTTGTTTCAACAAAGGTGTCAACCAAACGAGTTTGGCATCATGAAACACGTTTCGGGTGAGTTCACTTGCCATCGCAACCGTACCGAGCGATTTTCCGACGATGATGTATTGTTGAACGGAATCAGTATGTAGGATTTGATCGATGACGAGTCGAACATCATCAACAATTGCCTTATTTACATCGACTGAATCGTACCGCTCGTCGCGATAGTTATAGTTGACTTCGAGAACGTTCAACCCATTCTCTATGCACAATCCAGTCGTATAGCGAAACATTGGAGAATCATTTGTATATCCGTATCCGGGCAACATAATCACGAGTGTGTCGGATGACGAATCAGGCTGCAGGTACGAATACGGGACGGGTATTCCGTTTTTCCCAATGACGTGACCATCTGTTACTTCATACATGCTGTCTCCTCAATTCTGCAAGAGCTGCGTTTCATGGTGATGAATCATCGTTCCAATGCTCTCTCCTTCGAGAATACGATGAATGGCGTTCCGCTCCTTGAAGTCGAACAAGTGAATCGGCAAACCGTGATCTCTCGCGAGAAGCAATGCCGATTGATCCATCACTTTCAAATCATTCGAAATGACATCGTTATAGTGAAGGGTTTCAAATTGACGAGCGTCCGAATCCAAACGAGGATCGCGGTCATATACGCCGGAGACACCGTTCTTTGCCACGAACAAGGCATCACATCCCACTTCGATGGCACGCTGAACAGCAGGATAGTCTGAAGAGACGAACGGTTGACCGTTACCGCCTGCAAAAATGACGATATATCCTTTTTTCAAATGATTGATGGCTCGAAGTTGAATGTACGGTTCGGCTACGCTCGGCATTGGAATCGATGTCATGACGCGCACTTCTCGAGTCGTATCTCGTTTCAAGATTCCACGTAGCATCAATGAATTCATGACCGTCCCGAGCGTCCCGATACTGTCAGCCTCCACGCGATTGATCCCCCACACTTCTGCTTGATTCCCGCGAAAAAGATTTCCCCCGCCGACCATGATACATACTTCAACCCCGCTTTTTGCGAGTGACAATATTTCTTCAGCTATCAGGCTGAGACTCATTTCGTCAAAATTATCCGTTCCATCACCGGCTAGAGCGGCTCCACTTAACTTGATACAAATTTTTCGGTGCTTCAATGTCTCCCAACCCTTCATTTGGAATTTTTTGTTCAATTCAGTATAGAAGAGATTGTTTGATTGAACAACAGTATTCCATTTTGATTCAATGGGACATTTTTTCGTATTCTTTGTAAGTCTCCTCAAACATATAAAGTCCACCGATCTCTTCATCGATAAACGTATACAAAGACATTTCAAAGTCTGAAGGTTGTCTTTCGGTGAAACACTCTTTTACTCTAAGTAACCCTTCTCTTATATACAGCTTTCCCTTTTCGGTATTCTCGTTTGAGATATAGTACCGTCCAAGATCAAGGTGGTAACGAGGGAATTCTGGGTACTCTGCAATCGCCTTTAACAGATACGCTTCATACTGATCTGGACGTTCATAACCATGTAGATTGGCCATCGAATAGTAGAGGATCCCTTTTGATTTAGCATCCATTTCACTCAACAAAAAAAGACCGTAGAACATTCTACAGTCTTAAAGCTCAGGCTCCCATGATGGAGTCATGACGGGTCGTTTCCCATCCATACGCCACTTCTCGAAGCATCAATTCACCAAACTCTCGATCTTTCTGGTCGATGACCTGCCCTTGTTTTCGCTCATAAAAAGTACGAAACGGATTCATCTCAAGTGCCCAGATCAAGAGTCCTGCCTCACACATCGATTGCACGGCATGTTCAAGGAGAGCGGACCCGATTCCGTTCCCTTGATGATTCTCTAAAATATAAATGGCATACACTTCATTCGTGTGGTCTGGATACTCTCCTGTCCGCTCTTCTCCGTAAAGAACGAAGCCCACGATTTCGTCCTCGACAATCGCCACAAAGCCGGCTACTTCTTGCCGACGAAGGGCGGTCCGCAAGCGTTCCGCCCATTCGATGGAGCCGGATGATACTTTTAGCAAATACTCGGTCGGTACGATCCCCCGATAGGTCGTACGCCACCCGTTCACACGCACTCTCGCAATCCCATACACATCATCTGGTTTGGCGACCCGAATGTCCAATGTGACCCCCTCCTCACCCGAAGCTTTACAAATAGTTTACCACAAATCCCCAACTTGCAATCCGAGATTATGTGAAAATTGAACGGACATCCACAACAAAAAAGACGTCACCTTTAGATAAAGGCGACGTCTTTTATCACGTTATGCAACTTCTTTAGATTGGACTGGTGTAGAAGTTGTTAACGGTTTTTTCAAGAACGAGAGGAGCAATGCTCCGACCACCGCACCTGCCAAGATGGCGAGTGCATAGAGGCCCATACTCACCGCGACGTTTCCAGCTCCTTCAAGAAGTGGGAAGACGAAGATTCCTCCGTGTGGCGCTGGTAATTGAATCGTGAAGAATGCGGATAATCCTCCTGCGATGGCAGAACCGAGAATCGCTGATGGAAGAACGCGAATCGGGTCCGCAGCTGCGAATGGGATTGCCGCTTCCGTGATGAACGAAGCTCCCATGATATATGCTGTTTTTCCTGCTTCGCGCTCTTGTTTCGAGAACTTTTGACGAGCGAAGACAGTTGATGCGAGTGCGACGAGGAGTGGTGGTACCATCCCTCCAGCCATGACGGCTGCCATGACTTCTTGGTTACCCGCTGTGAGTGCTGCCGTTCCGAAGACGTATGCTGTCTTGTTGATCGGACCACCCATATCGACTGCCATCATCCCACCGACGATGACTCCTAAAAGGATAGCGTTTGCGCCGCTCATACTGTTCAACGTATCCATCAACCATGTCATAAGTGCAGCAATCGGTTCATTGACGACGAGCAACATGACCATACCTGAGATAAATGATCCAAGTAAAGGATATAAGAGGACCGGTTTGATTCCTTCAAGTGAAGCTGGCAACTTCGCAAGTGCCTTTTTCAAGAAGAGGACGACATAACCTGCCAAGAAACCAGCGATGAGACCACCGAGGAATCCGGCGTTCCCTTGACTTGCAAGTACCCCTGCCACGAGACCTGGTGCGAGACCTGGGCGATCGGCAATCGACATCGCGATAAAACCGGCGAGAATCGGAACGAGGAAGCCGAATGCAGCTCCACCGATTGTCATCAATTGTGCAGCAAATTCATTGTAAGACGGGTCATCCGGGTTAGCAGAGTTGATGCCCCAGAAGAAGCTGATGGCAATCAAGAGTCCACCTGCGACAACGAGTGGAAGCATCGCAGATACACCGCTCATCAAGTGCTTGTACACGCCTGTACGTTGTTCTTTCGAAGCGCCACCTGATGTTTTCGAAGCCTCATATACCGGCGCATCTTGTTTCACCGCACGATTGATAAGTTCTTCAGGTTTCCGAATCCCTTGTGCGACCGGAACTTCGATGACTCGTTTACCAGCGAAACGATCCATTTCAACAGCCTTGTCCGCTGCGACGATGATCGCTGTCGCCCGGTCGATATCCGCGCGCGTCAATTCATTTTTTACACCAGTCGATCCGTTCGTTTCGACTTTAATATCGACGCCCATCGCTTCCGCTTTTTGCTTCAAGCTATCTGCTGCCATATACGTATGAGCGATTCCTGTCGGGCATGCCGTGACCGCTAAAATGAACGGTGCATCTTCATTCGTCTGTTTGACGACTTCCGGCTTCGCTTCTGCCGCTTCTTTTTCTTCGATGGCACGGATGACATCGCTTTCAGAAGTGGCTGCATAGAGACGCTCTTGGAATGCAGGGTCCATCAAGTAAACTGAAAGTTTAGAGAGTGTTTCAAGGTGTTCATTATTCGCGTTTTCTCCTGCCGCAATCATGAAGAAGAGGCGGCTCGGTTGTCCGTCTAACGCTTCGTAGTCGACGCCTTCCGAGCGACCGAATGCGATTGCTGGCGTTTTGACCGCACTCGTTTTCGCGTGAGGAATGGCAATCCCTTCTCCGAGGCCGGTCGTGCTCTCGCTTTCACGTTTTAGAATCGCATCGCGATAACCGTTGCGATCGGATAGTTTACCAGCGCGATCGAGGACATCGACAAGTTCTTCGATGACCTCACGCTTAGAACTCGCGCGTAGATTCAATTGAATCGTGTCGCGTTGGAGCAAGTCCGTGATTTTCATGTTGTTTCCTCCATTCGTTTAAGTGGCGTAAGTTGTACTTGATCGATCAAGCGATCGATCTCTTGTTTTGAACATAGGCCGAACGTATAAGCAGATGCGCTTCCTGTCGTGACCGCGTATCGAAATGCTTCTTGTTCACCTTTTCCTTTCACATTCGCGACAAATCCGGCGACGAGTGAATCTCCTGCACCAACCGAGTTCACAAGTTTCCCGACCGGTGTGTTCGCTGTGACGGCTCCGTCCTTGTTAACGAGTAGTGCCCCGTCTCCCGCAAAGGAGATGATGACGTTTTTCGCCCCGCGTTTGACGAGCTGTTCGGCATAAGGTAGAGCTTCTTCAAACGTTTCAATCTCGGTATCAAACAATTCACCTAATTCATGGTGATTCGGTTTGATCATGAGTGGTTCAAGCGTGAGCACCTCGAGCATGGCATCTTTCGTTGTATCGACGACAAAGTCGGCACCTTTTTCGCGAATCGATTCAGCAATGGTCCGATATAGCGAGTCTGGTAGGTTGCTCGGGATACTACCCGCGAGGACGACGATATCGCCTTCTTGAACTTGATCGAACTTGGCCGTCAACAGTTCGAGCTCGCGCTCTGTGATATTCGGTCCGCTCGCATTCAGTTCTGTTTCCTCTTTCGCCCGAATCTTGACGTTGATCCGGGTGTTCCCATTCACCTCTACGAAATCGGTGTGTACACCGTGATCGACGAGTGACTTTTTAATGAAGTCACCGGTCGTCCCACCGATGAAACCAAGCGCTTTCGTCTCTTGTGCATATTCCCGAAGAACGATGGAGACGTTGATTCCTTTACCGCCTGCGCGCTCCGTCGTCTCTTCGATTCGGTTCACTTCTCCTAGATGTACTTCAGGTAATGTTACGTAGTAATCAATAGAAGGGTTGAGTGTTAACGTGTAAATCATTTCGCATTCACCACCTTTGTGATTGTTTGGATGGAACTCATTGACTCACTGCTTGATGTGATCAACTGTGCGGCATCTAACGTCGCGACTCGGCTGAACGTTCGTTTCCCGATCTTCGATGCGTCCGCGAGTACGAACGAGGTTTGTGCCAATTCGATTGCCGTTTTTTTGACAAGCGCTTCTTCTGGGTCCGGGGTCGTGTAACCCGCTTCAAGGTCGATTCCATTCATTCCGAGAAAGGCGAGGTCGACGCGATAATTCATCATGCTCTCCCGTGCGTTATACCCAACCAATGCCTGAGTGGAACGCTTTAATTCTCCGCCAATCACAAACGTCTTAATATCAAGATCAAATAATTCATTCGCAATCGGTAAACTGTTTGTGACGACGACAATCTTTTTGCCTTGTAAAAACGGAACCATCGCCTGAGTGGTTGTACCGGCATCTAAATAAATCGACATCCCGTCTTCGATGAACATTGCGGCCTTCCGTGCAATCGCAACTTTTTCATCTACGAACCGGTCTCGCTTTTCTTCGAATGTCGGTTCCTCATCTGGAGTCGCAATGAGTGTTGCGCCTCCGTGAACCCTTGCCAGATACCCTTCCGCTTCGAGGTCCGTCAAATCTCGACGAATCGTCGACTCGGATGAATCCGTCAAATCAACCAATTCTTTTAATTTGACGACCTTCTGTTCAGATAAGCGTTGCAAAATCAACTGATGTCGTTGTTTCGTTAACATCTTGTTCCCTCCATACGTCTAATATAAAGCGTTTTCATTATAAAAACAACTAAAATCATTCAAAAACATTCATTTTCATTCAATTTGTCACAATTATAACATAAAAAACGGTCAATAAATGACCGTTTTTCGAGTTTATGACTGTTTTTTTAACCATTCATCCAATTCTTGAACGAGTTTTGGATGAATCGGCGCATCGATTGCTTCACGATACTCTTTGTGCAGCATGAGAAGCGAATGGGGTGACTCCCGTGTCACGAGCAGATGATTCATATCTTCGATGATTGACGAGGTGACCTCACCTTTTGTTTGAATCATATGGACGTGCTCTGGTGGGACTTGCACATCACGCCCCCCGGTAATCGCAAGAACCGGGACGGTCACATGCTCCAATCGTTCCCGGACGTCATAGGATGCATGTTCACGAATCCATTTCGCATTTACGACTTGACCTCGATATTTGAAAGACGAGACGTTCGTCCGTAAAGAACGCTCTAACAAATCGTCCTGTCGCTGCCTAACTTTTTTGGCAACGCCCGTCAACCGGTAGAAGAGACCTTTTATCCCTTTCACATGTTCGATGTCTTTAGCGAGTGCATCTGCTTGGTATAAGAACATCCGCTTGGACGATTCATGGAAACCGGAAAGTAAGATCAGTCCATCAGCCTTCGTCTCAAGTTGAACGGCAGGAGCAAGAACGGCCCCTTCACTATGACCAAGTAGATATAAGCGATTCACATCGGCCAGTTGTCGAATGGTGCGCACGACAAGAATCGCATCGTTAATCAAATCAAGTAAACCGACTTTATTGAAGTCCCCATCGGACTTGCCAATCCCTTGTTTGTCATATCGGAACACGTTGTATCCGCGGTCGTACAACGCTTCTGCCAACTTGGCATACGTATTAAAACCGACACCACCCATATTGCCGTCACGGTCACTCGGCCCACTTCCGCTCAACATGACGATTGTCGCCCGGGGCTCCTCATGGGAAAGAAAAGTTCCTGCAATCGTTCCATATGCTGTCGTAATCGTCATCTCTTGTTTCATCGTATCGCCTCCATTACTATCATACCCGAAACCGACATCTAAAAAAATATGTCGCCGTCTTCTCAGACAGCGACAATGATTAGGTCAGTCAGTTAGCCAATCGTGCAGCCAATCGACCGCACCCGTTAATCCATCTTCCGACAGCCGTTCGAACGTATCTTTCTCCGTGAACACATGCCAGCTTCCTTCTAATGAGTCACTCAACATCAAATAAGGGATTCCTGCTTCATCGTAAGCGTCACCCGGTGAACTTGCCAACGAACGAACTTCTAGTTCAGCGAATGGCGCCCGTTCTAGAACTGGATAAGATTTCATCCCTTTCGTCCGAACGTATAGTGGACCATCACCAGTCCCAAGAATATCGAGCATGACGATCGTTTCCACTTTTTCTTTTTGTTCCCCTAGCCGTTCAAGGAAATCGTCACTCGCTTCTCTAGAGTCGCCGTTTCCATTCAAAAAGACATATCGAATCGTATAGTCTGGCATTTCCTCGTTCATCACCTGCATCAGATGATATAAGACCGTAGACGGACCGACGGCAGACAAATAATGGGCCCCGTGCCAGGAAGAATCGAGTCGTGACATGAGAACAATCTCTTGATCCGTCTTGCCTTTTTGGACAAATTCGACATACGGAATTTCTTCATTATAGGGCTTGAATTGAATCGTTTCCCCGTCCTTCAGTTGTTCAGCCGTATCCAAGTCTACCCCTGTACCATTTAAGGGCATATAAGATGACGTGAAAACGAAACCCGTCTCATATGGGTCGTCTTCAAAAGGGGTGATCAGGTATCCTGCAGCTCCCTTAGATGCGAGCTCTGACAAGTACGCGTTCGCTTCCTGGTCATTCAAAACCTCACCTGCGTAATCGACGGTATACGCATCTTCGATGTTGTCATATGAAAATTTTGTCGTCGGTAAGACAATCACTTTCTCTTTCACGTCCGGAATATCTTGTCCC
Source organism: Exiguobacterium sp. N5 (assembly GCF_025842465.1). Classification (GTDB taxonomy): domain Bacteria; phylum Bacillota; class Bacilli; order Exiguobacteriales; family Exiguobacteriaceae; genus Exiguobacterium; species Exiguobacterium profundum. Next base: position 679,182 of record NZ_JAPAEP010000001.1, on the reverse strand, counting down.
CACGTCATATGTAAAATCGTACCTTTGAACGGTTGATCAAACGTCATCGATGAAAACCCCTCATACGTTTTATCCCCCATTTCAATCTCAGTCCAGCCGGTTATCCGTTCTGTGTAAAGGAGGTTTCGGTCCATGTCGATGGGTAATTCGGTTCCGAATGATTCAAAAAAGTCGGCACTCTCCCAACTATCCGCATTTCGATCGACTGATGAAATATATTCAGCGGTCTCGAGCGGCGTCGGATGGATTGGATTGAAGAAAAGAAAAACTGTCGCGATTGAACGCAACAAACTAATCAATATGAACATTACACGATCCCCATTCATCAATAAATTACTATACATACCATTTTTTATTATATACAGCTATTTATCGTCTGACTATTCAATTTTTTATCAATTTAAATATAATTTTAGAATCCGAATATCATATTCAGATCACAAGAAAAGCCCGTTCGAGTTGAACGGGCCCACTTGTAAATGTTGATCCTTATACGCCTTCGTATGCTGCGTACATGATCTCTTTCAATTCTTCAACAAGCGGCATTTTCGGATTCGCCGTTGTACATTGGTCTTCGAATGCGTCGACCGCCATCTTGTCAATCTTCGCATCGAGTTCTGCTTTCTTGATGCCTTGCGCCTTGAACGAAAGTTTGATGTTCAAGCGTTGACCGAGCTCGATGATCGCCTGGACGAGTGACTCGACACCTTCAGCTGTCGTGCTTGCTGGAAGACCGAGGTAACGTGCGATTTCTGCGTAACGTTCGTCAGCGATGAATGACTCATATTTCGGGAACGCCGCAAGTTTCGATGGGCGTGTCGCGTTGTAACGGATGACGTGTGGCATGAGGATTGCGTTCGTACGACCGTGTGGTACGTGGAACTCTCCACCGATTTTGTGAGCGATCGAGTGGTTGATACCGAGGAACGCGTTCGCAAATGCCATACCCGCCATCGTTGAAGCATTGTGTACTTTCTGACGAGCTTCCGCGTCGCTACCGTTTTCATACGCTTTTGGTAGATAATCGAAAATCATCTTAATGGCGCGGAGGCAAAGTCCGTCTGTGTAATCATTCGCCATGACAGAAACATATGCTTCGATTGCGTGTGTCATGACGTCCATTCCTGTATCAGCCGTGATTGAAGCTGGGACGGTCATGACGAACTCTGGGTCGACGATGGCGACGTCTGGTGTGATTGCATAGTCAGCAATCGGATACTTCACGTTACGTTTTTTGTCAGTGATGACAGTGAACGGTGTCACTTCAGAACCTGTACCAGACGTTGTCGGGATGGCGATAAACATTGACTTGTTACCTAATGTCGGGAACTTGTACGTCCGTTTACGGATATCCATGAATTTCTGGCGTAGGTTAGAGAATTTCTCTTCTGGACGTTCGTAGAAGAGCCACATGCCTTTCGCAGCATCCATCGGTGAACCACCACCAAGTGCGATGATCATGTCTGGTTGGAAGTGACGCATCGCTTCGGCACCGCTCATGACTGTTTCAACAGATGGATCAGGTTCGACCTGGTCAAAGATGCGGTACTCGACGCCAGCAGGCAAGTTTTTGATGACTTTGTCAGCGAATCCGAGTTTGACCATCATTTCATCTGTGACGATCATCGCCCGTTTCTTCGTTGTGAGCGATTGAAGGTATTGTACTGAGTTTTTCTCGAAATAGATTTTTTCAGGTACTTTGAACCATTGCATATTCACGCGACGTCTCGCCACCTTTTTCACGTTGAGTAGATGTTTCGCCGTCACGTTTTCTGAGACGGAGTTTTTACCGTAAGACCCACAACCGAGCGTGAGGGATGGTGTCATTTCGTTGTAAAGGTCACCGATTCCACCGTGTGCTGAAGGCGAGTTGACGATGATACGGCAAGCTTTCATACGGAGACCGAATTCAAGGATGGCATCGTCATCTGTTGAGTGGATGACCGCTGTGTGACCGAGACCACCAATCTCAAGCATTTTTTCAGCGATTGCGAATCCTTCTTCACGTGATTGAACTTTATACGCACCGAGAACCGGGCTTAATTTTTCGTGAGAGAGAAGTTCTGTTGCGCCAACTGTTTCGAGTTCTGCAATCAAGATTTTCGTATCAGTCGGTACTTTGAGACCTGCCTGTTCAGCGATCCATGCTGCCGGCTTCCCGACGATTTCAGGGTTGACCGCACATGTATCCGTCCGAATGACGAGCGTTTCAAGTTTTGCTTTTTCTTCTGGTGAGCAGAAGTAGCAACCGAGTGCCGTCATCTCTGCTTTCACTTCTTCATATACTTCTTGGTCGACGATGATCGCTTGTTCAGACGCACAGATCATACCGTTGTCAAACGTTTTTGAAAGGATGACGTCTGAGATGGCGCGTTTCACTTTTGCAGTCTTATCGATATAGGCTGGTACGTTACCAGGTCCGACACCGAGAGCCGGTTTACCAGTCGAGTAAGCGGATTTGACCATTGCCGCCCCACCCGTCGCAAGGACCATCGCCACGCCAGGGTGGTTCATGAGTGCTTTCGTCGCATCGAGTGATGGAACTTCAACCCATTGAATTAAGTTTTCAGGAGCACCTGCCGCCACTGCTGCGTCACGAAGGACACGGGCCGCTTCACTTGAACATTGTTGCGCTGATGGATGGAACGCGAAGATGATCGGGTTACGTGTCTTGATGGCGATGATTGCTTTGAACATCGTTGTCGATGTCGGATTTGTGACCGGTGTGACACCAGCGACGACACCAACTGGCTCCGCGATGTATGTGATTCCGTTTTGAACGTCATCTTCAAGGACGCCGACCGTTTTCTCACCACGGAGTGAGTTATAGATATATTCTGTCGCAAAGATGTTTTTGATCATCTTGTCTTCAAAGACACCGCGACCTGTTTCTGTATGTGCTAATTTCGCGAGTGCGACGTGTTGCTCAAGTCCTGCAAGCGCCATCGCCTGTACGATATGGTCGATTTTCTCCTGGTCGAACGTCATCAACGTATCGAGTGCTTTATGCGCACTGGCTACGAGCGTGTCCACCATTTGTTCTGCCGTTGTTTCCACTTTTGCTTTCTCTTTGACTGCCATGTTAGGTTCCTCCTCATAAGTGAGAGCTTTTAATGAACATATTGACTTGATGGAAGCACAATATGATGACTGTTTTTTAGAGATTGTGCTTTCCTTCACATTCATAGAATACAATGTTTTTCAGGTTTTGTGGGTGACAACAATGTGAACTCTTTCACAATATTTTTTTATCTATTGTTGACAGCTCTTGATTTTTGTATGCGTCCTCAGTAAAATCGAATGCGTTTTCATGAAAATATATCAAACCTTTAATGTAAACGCTTACATGTTTTGTGTCGATTCAATCTCTACTATGATGTATCAATCATCACATCAACCCGTTTTTAGGTTCAACTGCACCTAACTCGTGTATAATGAAAATAGAACCTAACTAGGAAGTGAATCTATTATGCCGAAACAAGATGCAGCGGACCAGTTTGTCAAACTGATTCCTTTAATTCGTCGTAAATTGTTACGTCGATCTGATTTTCCTCAAATTCCAAACCTGAACTTCTCTCATTTCCATCTATTGATGTTGATTGAGGACGAGGGGGCTGTCACGAATGGACGAATCAGCGAGACACTCTCCATCGCGCCACCGAACGTTACCCCGCTCATCACGAAATTATTGAACGAGGGGTATATCACGCGGGTGCCAGACGAGCGGGATCGCCGCGTGATTTGGAATCAACTGACCGAGAAAGGTGAACGGATCTTACTTGAGCGCAGAGACTCATTCCGTAGACTATTCGAGGAACGTCTCGCCTTTTTGAATGAGGACGAAACTGACCGACTCTTTGAGAGTTTGAAGACACTTACAGAGATTGTCGAGAAGATGGACAAAGGTGACGAGTAAAACTTTTCTCGTCAATTCCCACAACTTCTTATATAATCTGTAATGAATCTACGTACAAATGGAAAGAGAGATGACATGTAATGGGTCGTAAATGGAACAACATTAAAGAGAAGAAGGCGTCAAAAGATGCGAACACGAGTCGCGTCTATGCGAAGTTCGGTCGCGAGATTTATGTGGCCGCCCGTCAAGGGGAACCTGATCCTGAGTTGAACCAGTCATTAAAATTCGTTGTGGAGCGTGCGAAGACGTATAACGTGCCCCGGGCGATCATCGATCGTGCCATCGACAAAGCCAAAGGTGGCGATGAGGAAAATTTCGATGAGCTTCGATATGAAGGGTTTGGTCCGAATGGTTCGATGGTCATCGTCGATACATTGACGAATAACGTCAACCGTACGGCTTCAGAAGTCCGTGCCGCGTTCGGTAAAAACGGAGGCAACATGGGAGTCAGTGGCTCGGTCGCATATATGTTCGATGCAACTGCCGTCATCGGTGTCAATGAAATGTCGGCAGATGACGTCCTCGAACTCATGATGGAACATGACCTTGATGTGCGTGATGTTATCGAGGAAGACGAGACGGTCATCGTCTATGCCGAGCCAGAAGCGTTCCACGCCGTTCAAACTGCATTCAAGGCTGCCGGTGTAGAAGAGTTTGCCGTTGCGGAATTGACGATGCTCCCGCAGAACGAAGTGTCACTCGATGACGCTTCGCAAGAACAGTTTGAAAAACTAATCGATGTGCTCGAAGACTTGGAAGATGTGCGCCAAGTGTATCATAACGTCGAGATGTAACACGTAAGCGATAACTTTCACGAGTTATCGCTTTTTTTCATATTCGATTTGACAAGGGTCACATCATATGTTAAATTTCAAAAAGTCTTTATCATATTAAAGTGATACCAAGAGAAAGAAAACGCGAAAGGTGTTGGATCGATATGAACGCAGTATTACTTGCAGTCATCGTCTTATTTGCGCTCGCCATCAGCCGAGTGCACATTGTATTATCATTAATCTTAGCGGCGCTTGTCGGGGGGCTTGTTGGAGGACTTGGGTTCAACGATACGTTGACCGCCTTCAGTGACGGTCTTGGTGGTGGAGCGAGCATCGCACTCAGCTACGCGCTCCTCGGCGCATTCGCTGTCGGGTTATCGAAGACGGGGCTTCCGGATGTCTTAGCTGAAAAATTGATTGCGATGTCAGGTCGTGACGTGTCAGGCAAGCGTGTGATGGTTGTCAAAGCATTCCTGTTGTCACTCATCTTATTGTTATCCATCAGCTCTCAAAACGTGCTTCCGATACACATCGCCTTTATCCCGATTGTGATTCCGCCGTTACTCGTACTGTTCAATGAGTTGAATGTAGACCGTCGTCTCGTAGCGACCATTTTGACGTTCGGTCTTGTGACACCATATATGTTGTTACCTGTCGGGTTTGGTGGGATTTACTTGAATGAGATTCTCATCGCGAACGTTGAAGCGAACGGCTTGACTGTCGGAGACGTCAACATCATCTCGATCATGGGCATCCCGGCATTAGGGATGGTCGTCGGATTGATAGCGGCGTTCATTCACTACCGGAAACCGAGAACGTATGACACGATTGCACTCGGACCAACTGATTATGAAGTACGTCAAATGAGTGGTTTGAAGATGATCATGACACTCGCAGTCGTTCTCATCGTGTTGATTGTTCAGTTGCAGACCGAGTCGATGATCGCCTCTGCGGTGACTGGTTTGATCTTGCTTTCAATCTTCCGCCTGATTCCATGGTCTGAGGCAGATGATATCTTCACAAGCGGCATGCGCATGATGGCATTCATCGGGTTCGTCATGATCGCCGCAAGTGGATTCGCTGCCGTCATCCGCGAGACAGGTGCGATCGAACCGCTCGTCAACGGAGCGAGCGATTTGATGGGTGACTCTAAACTCATTGCCGCTCTCGTCATGTTGCTCGTCGGCCTTGTCATCACGCTCGGAATCGGTTCAAGTTTCTCGACTGTTCCAATCATTGCAGCAATTTTCGTCCCGCTCTGTGTACAATACGGCTTCTCAGTCGAGGCAACGATTGCCATCATCGGGACTGCAGGAGCGCTTGGGGATGCAGGTAGCCCAGCGAGTGACTCGACACTCGGACCTACGAGTGGATTGAACGCTGACGGTCAACACGATCACCTACGTGAAACGGTTTGGCCAACGTTCTTACACTACAATATTCCACTCATCATCTTCGGTGTGATTGCGGCGATGGTGCTTTGATCATTTTTTCCGTCGTGAATAAATGGTTCCTAATAAAATGAGGATGAGAATAAACCAGATTCCCGTATACATGAGGATTTCGGTGAACATAAAACTCCTCCTAAACAAAAGATAAGGAGCGACGGCTGTCGCTCCTTTTTATGATGAGGTTTTTAATTCGGTCTTGCAAGTATCGAGATACGCATCGACGACCTCTGCTACTTCTCGTCCTTCCCGAATCGCCCATACAATCAGGCTTTGCCCTCGCTTGGCATCCCCCGCGATAAAGACGTTTTCCGTTGCCGTCTGGAAATCTGTCGTCTTCTCGACACCGATTTTCCGCAACTCGTGCTCTGGTCGTTCAAATCCAATGGCGACGAGGATCAAGTCCGCCGGATACGTCTCTATCGAATCTTCCTCCACGAAGAAGGTTGCCTGACCATCCGGGTTGACGACTTTCGTCATCCGTTCCGTTTCAATCCCTGTGACACGTCCTTCTTTCGTGACGATTTGGTTGGAGCGAATCAAATACGTTCTCGGGTCTTTCTCATAGACCGCGAGTGATTCCGCATACGCATAATCCGTCGTAAGCGTGTCCGGTTGAAGTGGCCAAGGTTTCTCTGGTGCACGAAGCAACCCTTTTGACGGGTGTTTCCCAAATTGAACGACTGATTTTGCACCTTGACGGATTGCCGTCGCCACACAGTCGGCTCCTGTATCTCCACCCCCGATGACGATGACATTTTTGTCTTTGGCGTCATGTTCTGGTGATCGGGTCGTTCCTTTTCGCTCGTACATCGATGCTGTCAAATAATCCATCGCCATTTCAACACCACGTGCATCATCGCCATCAATCCCGAGCGTGCGCTGTTTCTGAGCGCCAGTCGCGAAAATCACCGCATCGTATTGGTTCCGAAGCGCCTCCACTGTCACATCCGTACCAACCTCAATGTTCGTCTGGATGACAATTCCCTCTTGTTCGAGCAACCGAATGCGACGTCTCACGACATCCTTATCCAGTTTCATGTTCGGGATTCCGTACATGAGTAGACCTCCCGGTTCATCAGCCTTCTCGATGATGGTGACCGAATGTCCGAGCTGGTTCAGTTGGTCGGCAGCCGCCAATCCAGCCGGCCCACTTCCGATGATGGCGACTGTCATCCCGCTTCTTCGATGGACCGGCCTTGGTTTCACCCAACCTTCTTCAAACGCCCGATCGATGATGGTTCGTTCAATCGATTTGATCGCAACCGGATCTTCACTGATTCCGAGTGTACAAGACCCCTCACACGGTGCGGGACAAACTCGACCCGTAAACTCCGGGAAGTTATTCGTCTCCATCAATCGGTGATACGCTCCCATCCAGTCCGATTTGGTCACAAGCTTGTTCCACTCCGGGATATAGTTGTGAATCGGGCACCCAATCGTCTCTTGTCCAATCATATCCCCGACATGACAGAATGGAGTGCCACAGTCCATACAACGTGCAGCCTGCTGTTTGACCGATTCGTCATCCATTCGTGTCGCATATTCTTCATAATCCTTCACTCGCTCATCCACAAGACGCTCAGGTAATGTGGACCGTGCGATGTTTAAAAAGTTATGTTTCATGCGTTACCCCCCTCAGTCACAACCCGGAACAATTCAAGTGCTCGGTCCGCTTCGCTCAATTCCGGTCGATTCGCCTCGATTTGACGCATAACGTCCAATACATTCGCATAATCTCGTGGAACGACCTTTACAAAGTGAGGGCGAGCTTGTTCGAATGACTCTAAAATAGTCCGTGCTTTGACACTGTCTGTATGAAACTGATGCGCTTCGAGAAGTGCATAAATTTGTTCCATATCTTCATCGTTCAATTCTTTTACGACGGAGACGAGCTCCTCGTTGACGAGTCGATCATACGCTTGATCCCCATAAATATATGCGACGCCACCTGACATGCCGGCTGCAAAGTTCCGTCCGACATCACCGAGGACGAGAACCGTTCCCCCGGTCATATACTCACATCCATGATCGCCGACTCCTTCGACGACTGCCGTCGCCCCAGAATTTCGAACGGCAAAACGCTCGCCGACGTGACCGTTAAAGAAAGCTTGTCCGCTCGTCGCTCCGTACAAGCAGACGTTTCCGGCAATCATTTGTTTACTTTCATCAAACGGTGCATGTTTTTCAGAGATCAATGCTAATTTCCCACCGCTCAAGCCTTTCCCGATATAATCATTGGCATCCCCGATGACGGAAATGGTGATTCCTCGTGGTAAAAATGCTCCTAAACTTTGTCCGGCTGACCCACTGAGGCGCAGCGAGATGGTATCGTCCGCTAAACCGACCTGACCGTGAACTTTCGTCACTTCAAACCCCAACTGTGTCCCGACGGCACGATCGGTGTTTCGGATGCGACCAACGAAGAATGTCGGTTGCAACGAGCTGATTGACCGTGAGACTGCCGGAATCAATTTTCGGTGATCGTAGGAACGGTATGCCGGGTGAGCGACTTCTTCACGCTCAGGAAGTGGTGTCGGCATCGAGAGCATCGGTGCTAAATCTAACCGTTTTGCTTTCGGATGTTTCGTTTTCCATTCACTTTCTTCGAGAAGATCCGTTCGACCAATCACGTCGTCTAATGATGTCACACCGAGTGATGCTAAAATTTCTCGTACTTCTTCTGCCAAGAACGTCATCAGGTTGACGACGTGTTCTGGTTTCCCCATAAATTTCTGACGAAGCACAGGGTCCTGTGTCGCCACACCGACCGGACACGTATCTAAATGGCATGCACGCATCATAATACATCCAAGGACGACGAGTGGCGCTGTAGCAAACGCAAACTCTTCCGCCCCGAAGATGGCAGCTAGGACGATGTCTCGCCCCGTCATGAGCTTTCCGTCCGTCTCAAGTGTGACTCTCCCCCGTAACCCGTTCAATGCGAGCGTTTGATGCGTCTCTAAGAGTCCAAGCTCCCAAGGAAGACCTGTGTGCTTGATTGATGTCTTTGGAGAAGCACCGGTTCCACCATCATATCCACTGATGACAATCGTATCGGCATTCGCTTTCGCGACACCGGCTGCAATCGTCCCGACACCTGACTTCGAGACAAGTTTGACACTGATTTTCGCCTTAGGATTCACATGCTTTAAGTCAAAGATGAGTTGGGCCAAGTCCTCAATCGAATAAATGTCGTGATGTGGAGGCGGTGAGATGAGTCCAACCCCCGGAACGGATCCACGCACTTCGGCGACCCATGGGTACACCTTATTTCCAGGAAGTTGGCCACCCTCACCCGGTTTTGCCCCTTGCGCCATCTTGATTTGAATTTCATCGGCATGGTAAAGATATTCTGCCGTCACCCCGAATCGTCCGCTTGCGACTTGCTTGATGCGGCTGATGCGTTCGTTTCCAAACTCATCCGGGACGAAGCGGGCCCGGTCTTCCCCGCCTTCTCCAGAGTTACTTTTCGCACCGATCTGATTCATGGCGATAGCGAGCGTTTCATGCGCCTCTTTTGACAAGGACCCAAATGACATCGCGCCTGTCTTAAAACGGCGAACGATCGACGTGACTGGCTCTACTTCTTCGAGCGGGACAGGACGTTGTGTTTTAAATGCAAACAACTGTCGAATGAACTGTCCTGATGATTCATGCAATTTCACATAAGCATCATAATATTTACGTTCCTTCTCACGACAGGCACGTTGCAACAAATGAATCGTCTTCGGATTGAATGCATGTTCTTCTCCGTCTGCACGCCATTGGAAATCACTTCCCGCCTCGAGCGGACGATTCGTCGCATAGGCGGACGTATGGAGTGTTCTCGCTTCGTCTTCAAGTTCTTCAAATCCGATTCCAGACAGTTGGGACGTCGTTCCCCTGAAATGCGTCTCAATCAAATTGCGATCTAATCCGACGGCTTCGAAAATTTGGGCCCCACGGTAGCTTTGAATGGTCGAGATACCCATTTTCGACATGATTTTGACGATGCCCTCGACAACTGCTTTTTGATACGAGCGAATGGCCTCTTCAAATGAATGCGCAATTTGTTTACGTTCGACTAAGTCTCGTATCGTCGCATAGGCTACGTATGGATATACCGCATCTGCCCCATACCCAATCAAGGTCGCTGCCTGATGCACTTCTCGGACTTCACCGCTCTCACAAATGAGACTACAGTTCGAGCGCAAGTTCTCTCGAATCAAGTGTTGATGAATCGCACTCAGTACGAGGAGAGACGGCATCGCAATCCGTTCATTACTGACGAAACGGTCAGATAGGACGATCACGTTCGCACCATTTCGTACAATCTGGCTGACCTGTTGCAAAAGGGCTTCAAGCGACGCCTCTAAATCATTCGTAAACGTTGTATCGACTCGTTCGACCTTGAGCTTCTCGGCAAGTTGCTTGAGGGTTGCCCCATCAATCATCGGATGATTCAACCACACACGTTTCGCGTGACCTCGTCCGGTATGGACCGGATCTCCTTGCGGACCAATCCAAGTAAACGTAGCCGTGACAATTTTCTCCCGTAACGCGTCGATTGGCGGGTTGGTCACTTGCGCGAAGTGTTGTTTGAAATAATGGAATAAGGAACGGGGCCGCGTCGAGAGCACCGCAATTGGTTGGTCATGCCCCATCGAGCCGATTGGATCTTTTTCGTCTTTGATTAACGGAACCATGTACTGTTCAATGTCTTCTTTCGTATATCCAAACGCACGTTGCACACGTCCGAGTTCAAGTAGTTCTTCTTCAACGATCCCTCGATCCTCAATTGTCATCATCTGCTTAAGCCATTTGTGATAAGGCTCTGACTTCGCAATCGTCTCTTTAATCTCATGATCAGGAATCAATCGCTTTTCAATCAAGTCGATCAACAACAACTGTCCTGGTCTTAGACGTTGTTTAGATTTGACGTTCTCTGCGTCAACCGGAATGACTCCTGTTTCAGAGGAGAGAATCAATTCCCCGTCCAATGTTTCGACATAACGCATCGGACGCAAGCCGTTACGATCTAAAATTGCTCCGATTTGCCTTCCATCTGTGAAGACGACTCCAGTCGGTCCATCCCACGGCTCCATGATGGATGAATGATACTGATAAAAGTCGCGCTTGAACGGTTCCATCTTTCCTTCGACAAATGGTTCAGGAATCAACATCATCGCCGTGTGGGCGATCGAACGACCTGTTCGTGTGAAGAATTCAAAAGCGTTATCGAGCATGGACGAGTCGCTCCCATCCTCTTGAAGCACAGGGAACAAGTGTTGGACGTCTTCGAATAAGTCTGTTGACGTGACCCCTTCCCGTGCTCGCATCGCATCGATATTTCCGCGAAGCGTGTTGATTTCCCCGTTATGGACTATCATGCGGTTCGGATGTGCTCGTTCCCAAGAAGGGAACGTGTTCGTCGAGAAACGAGAATGAACGATGCCGAACGTACTTTTGTAATGAGGGGATTGCAAATCCAAATAAAATGCTGCGATTTGATTTGGCGTCAACATCCCTTTATATACGATCGTTCTCGTTGACAGGCTTGCGATATATAGGCGTAATGATTCGATTTTTTCGATTTTCCGACGTAGTTCATAAAAGACGCGTTCATTCGCATCCTCGTCTAGGAATGGACATGAGATAAACCATTGATAGATGACCGGTTGTGTGACCCGCGCATGTTCCCCGATTTGCATCGGGTCGACAGGTACTTCGCGCCATTCGATCGTCGAACAATCCAGTTCATCCGCCATCCGTTCCATCAACGTGATTTTTTCATGTAGCTGATTCTCAGACGGCTGAAAAAAAACCATTCCGACAGCGTAACGACCGAGTGACGGAAGGTTCATGGTTTGCGTAAACAATTCGTGTGGAATCTCAGTCATGATACCCGCCCCATCACCAGCATCGATGACACCTTGTCCTCCTCGGTGCTCTAAATTACATAACATGGAGAGCGATTTTTGGACGATTTCATGTTTCTTTAGCCCATGTAGATTGACGTAAAGTCCAATCCCACACGCATCTTTCTCAAATTTTGAGTCATACAAACCAACTCGACTCATATCATCGACCCCTTTCACTCACAGTTTCGTAATTAACATTCTGTTCTAAATATTCTGAAAAATCAAGTGAGTTGCATGCATTTTTGCATAATAGGAATCTCATTTAGTCTTATTGAAAGCGTATACATTACTGTTATCAATGGATTTATCGTTTTTAGTTATGTTCGATAAAGAATAAATATCCATAAATATTATTTATTTATAGGTTCTTCAGAACATAAAAAAAGGATATCCTGAAGATACCCTTTTCTTGATTATTGTTCTACTGTTTTACGCGGATGATGTAAAAACGATTTCGGACGTTTCCACAAAATCAAACCGATATACCCAATCGCAAGCAATGCGAGGGCGCTGACAATCACAACATAGAGTGTGCCTTCTTCGATTCTCGCAAAGATTCCGATATACGCCCAGACGAATACGAGTGGATAGATGAAATCATGATGCCACCACATAAAGAGAAGGGCAAGAATCACACCGACCATCAGCATAAGAGAGGTCCAGGCGAGTTCATCAAGACCTAACAGCGACGTGATCTGTTCCGTCTTCATCACAACGAACGTGTTGACGATGGTCGCGACTGATACCCAGCCGATGTAGAGGGAGAACGGGAACCGATCGAGCCAGCTCGTAGACGTCCGAAAAGCGATATAATACAACCAGCACAGCGTAGCCAGGAACAACACCATGATGACAAGTGAGACGACGAACCATTCGTTCGTGAATGCCAATAGCCATAAACCATTCAGCACGCAAGAGACTAAAAATCCGGCTTTCATCCGCTCGGCTTGACGATTCGCCGTCGTCCCTTTCTTCAACTGGAGCACCAGCCAGACAAGTAACGCGACATAGATGACACCCCAAATCGAGAAGGCGTACCCTGCCGGCTTAAAGTAGATATCGATGCGGTCCGAAACCGCCGCGTTGTCGCCGCTCGCGAAATAGTTGATGACGACGGTCGCTAAAAAAGCAACCCAGTTTACAATCGGCCATTTTGATAAGTCCATAAGCACGATCTTCTAAATGAAGATCAAACACCTCCTTTTGTAACATAATATTCAATACCCGCATCCATGTGACTCTACACGTACAAAGGGGCTCGCATATGCGAACCCCTTCTCCATTAAAAGTCGATTTCGTCTGGATCTGGTCCGAGACGTTCTCCTGTCGCCACTTGATCGATCTTCGCCAAATCGTCCGCATCGAGTGAGAAGTCGAAAACATCAAAGTTCTCACGGATTCGATGTGGTGTCACCGATTTCGGTAACGCGACATGACCAGACTCAAGATGCCAACGGAGAACTATCTGTGCCGGCGTCTTCCCATGTTTTTCTGCAATTTCAGAAAAGGCAGGGATGTCTAAAAACTTACCTTGCATGAGTGGACTCCACGCCTCGATCTGAATCCCTTCATCTTGACAGTAGTCCAACAAATCAGGTTGCGGGAGCTGTGGATGAAGTTCAACTTGATTGATGAGTGGCGCCATCAGACCGGCTTCTTTCAATGTTTCTAAATGGTGTTCTTTAAAGTTAGATACACCGATTGCCTTGATTTTTCCGGCTTCATATAAATCGATGAGGTCCTTCCACGCATCGACGAACCCATCTACCGGCCAATGCAACAGACAAAGGTCCAAATAATCTGTCTGGAGTCGTTTTAACGAGCCTTCGAATGCCTCTTTCGTTTTGCCTTCACGAATGTCATCATTCCAAATCTTCGACGTGATGAACAATTTAGAGCGGTCTACACCTGAGAGATGAATTCCCTTCGCAACGCCCTCTTCATTTTTATAGATTGCAGCCGTATCGATGTGACGATAGCCTGTTTTGATGGCTTCAACGACAGCAGCTGGTGCCTCGGTTTCATTATCGACCTTCCAGACCCCAAAGCCGATCATCGGAATTTCGACCTTATTTCGTAATGTTGCGTAAAGCATCTCATTCATCCCCTTTTCATTCTAACGAGCTGATTGTATCATACCCGACAATTTATTTCGGAAAACTAAATCGTCAAATCTTTTCGGGTGAATCGGATGAACGAGAGTGCTGAAAAGATGGTCAGGAGACCGAGTAACCAGATGAAATGGATGCCCCAATATTCCTCACGCATGATGGCACCGGCGTCAAAGAGAGAGAAGAATGAGAGGTTTGACATCCAATCGAATTGATCGCTCACTCCTTGGATGATGTTCACCATGAGAAAGAACGTGAAGATTCCACCCGTCACCATATAGGATTTACTACTATCATCGAACAGACTCGCAATCACATAAGCGGCTACGCCTAGGACGAGCAACATGAGCGCTCCATTCAATTGAAGCATCCACAATACCGCATAGTCGATTTGTAAATCGAACAGAAGGTCCGCTGCCATTAAACTCAACCCATTTAGACCGACAAATAGCCCGACTGCCACAATCAACACAACAAAGCTTGACATCACATACGTGACTCGAGAAATCGGGGCCGCCATATACAGCATGATTTCTCCAGAATCGACCGGTTTGGCCAACAGTTTCGAGGCGAAAGTCAATGCGAATAAAACTGCGAGGACGTAGAAAATCAAGCCATAATAGTTACTCGACAATAGATTGAGGACGTTGTCCATCGCCATCGACGCATCGATTTGGAAGACATCGAGAAGCTCAGGTGGCAACGACTCTAATTTTGCCTCAATCAATCCTGTTTCTTGAATAGATGGGAAGATTGCGGCTAAGAAAAAGAGATATATGCTAGTCCCGACTGAATATCCTAGAATCCAACTGCGATTCTGTTTCAACATGGAGCGAATTAACATGTCATGTCGCCTCCCCGTAATACTGCATGAATAGATGTTCGAGCTCGTCTGTGCCACTTGTCAGTGATTGAACCTGAAACTCCGCCAATGTTCGGATGAGGTGGTTCAGCTCTATCGGTGTCGAGATGGTGACCTCAACATGCATGCCGTCCCGTTCACCAGAATCGGCCGCGAATCGAACGGCTTCCGCTTCCGTTGAAAATTCGACTCGGTACCGTTTCACGCTATGTTGTCGTAATTGTTCCATGTCCTCTTCGATGATGATGCGTCCATCTTTAATCAACGCGGCACGGTCGCACGTCCGTTCCATCTCAGGGAAATGGTGAGAACTCATGAGAATCGCTTTCCCAGATTGCTTTTCTTCAATTAACCAATCGATTAGACGATCTTGCATGAGCGGGTCTAATCCGCTCGTCGGTTCATCCAATATATAGACGGGCACATCTTTCATGAAACAGGTGATGATGGCGAGTTTTTGCTTCATCCCCTTTGACATCTTCCGTACTTTCGTCGCCTCATCGAATGAAAACCGTTCACGTAATTGCCGTTCACGATCCGAATTCGTTTTGTGCAAATGGCGCGTCAATCGAATGATTTCTTCTCCCGTCATGTTCTGGGGATAATTGATTTCTCCTGGCAAATAGCCGACACTCCGTTTCACTTGCTCCGTCTCCTGCCAACAGTCGAATCCGTTGATGGTCGCCTTGCCTTCACTCGGCTTCAAAAGACCCATCAAATGTCGAATCGTTGTGGATTTCCCAGCGCCGTTCGGTCCGATGAATCCGAAGATTGTACCTGGTGATACATGTAGTGAAACGTCAAAAATACCATGTGTGGCATCAAATCGTTTCGTCAATCGCTGAATCCGAATCATCTCGAACCCTCCTTTTTTGTAATATCTGAACGATATGATTACAAAACTAGTATATCACGTTCTTTTTTGAAATGGAAATGGTATATTGATTACAAAACTAGAGAGAGGAGCGCTTAAATCAATGGATGGATTTGCGAAACGCACCGAAGAAAAACAACAAGCGATATTACGTGCCGCTTATGACTTGATGACAGAGAAGCAATCCCGATTCACAATCAGTGAGTTAGCGAGTCGAGCGCACGTCTCCCCCGTATCTATCTATAATTACTTTGGGTCAAAAGACCAGGTTATCGTGCAAGTCCTAAAACAGATGACAGAAGAGCAGATGAGTTGGATTGAACATGTGATTGAATCGAACGCTCCATTCGATGCGTTACTCGTCGAGATCCTAACACGAAAAATCCAGTCGGCGGTTCTCTTTGACGAGACCATCACAGCAATGATTCAACAAGACCCGAACTGGGAACAGCTTGCGACTAGAGGATATACTGCTTTCGCCCGGTTGATTGAATACGGGAAGGCCCAAGGGTCAATCGATTCGACGTTATCCACTTCTTCTTATTTACGCTATGTACAATTCATGCAACAGGCCATCCTGTCCGATCCTCAGTTCTCAATCGGGGATATGAAGGAGACGATGGACGTCTACTTTCATTTCTTTTTGAATGGGGTCATGAAACGCTAAAAGGTGACTGTCTCAAGCAAGCAGACAGTCACCTTTCTTTACGTGTGATAGATAAAGTCTTCAATTGGATAGAGCGATAGATCCACTTCCGCGTCTCCTGTCAGAACGAGGTCACTCAACACTTTTCCGATGAACGGGCCGACCGTCAAACCGGATGATCCGAGACCGTTCGCGACCAACAGTTTTTCTGCCCCAGGCACCCTTCCGAGTACGGGAATTGAATTCGGTGTGACCGGACGGAAGCCGACTTTCGTCCCCACGAGTTCTGCCTCGGAAAGTCCAGGTGCCGACTCTAAACCTTTCGTCAGTACTTCGTGTACTCCGATTGCAGTCGGACGAACGTCGAACGCTTTTCCTTTCTCATGTGTCGAACCGATGACCACTTTCCCGTCGTCAAATCCGAGTAAATAGCGGCGTCGTGGCGGCATGACGACCGGCCAGTCAGATGCATCTGTATCCTTCAACTGGACGTGGACGAGCTGGGCCTTTTCCCCTTCGACTCGTACCGTATATCCAAGAGGCTGTAACAGCTCCGGTAACCAAGCACCCGTCGCAAGGATGATTTCATCCGCTTCATATCTCACTCCGTCACACTCCACACCAATCTCATCTCCGCTCGTCAACCGTGCAGAACCGTTGACAAATGTGACGCCACGCTTGATAGCGACTCTCTCAAGTGCAGCGCGAAAGCGTCCGCCGTCGACTCTAGCCCCTCCTGTCACGAAGAGTGCATCGTATTCATCGGATAACGGTGGGAAACGATGTTGTGCCTCTTCAGCAGTCAGTCGTTCGAGTTCACCGATTTCTGGCGCTTCTTCTCGACGAAGCAAAGTTCGCTCCATCATCTGGTCGAGCTTTGTTTCTTCATGGAGCGCAAGCGTCCCGACACGTTTGTATCCGGTGTCCGTCTCCCCTTCAGCCTCCAGCTCTTTGACGACCTTAGGATAATAGCTTGCTCCGCCTTTCGCCAGTGCATACCAAGCTTTGTTGCGTCGCTGCGCAATCCACGGACATACGATTCCAGCCGCGGCATCCGTTGCTCTTCCTTCTTCTTTCCGGTCAATGACCGTTACATCCGCTTTACCAGCTAAATGATAGGCAGCCGAAACACCGACGATCCCTGACCCGATAATCACTATCTTCTTCATCATAAATCTGTCTTGCTCAGACAGATGGACACATCCTTTCGTAAAAAAATCATCGACCCAACGGATCGATGATTGATTCTTATTCTCTCATCGCTAGACGATAAAGTAAATCTAACAACTCGATGTAGAGCCACACGAGCGTGACGATTAATCCGAATGCCGCGACCCATTCCAACTGTTTCGGAGCCCGAGCTTCGACTTGACTTGCGATGAAGTCGAAATCTAAGACGAGAGCGAGTGAAGCGACGATGACAATCACGAATTGAACACCGATCGCAAGTGGGCTTGAACCGGTCATGAATGCCAAGCCTGAACCGAACAAACTCATAACGAGTTGCACAAGATATAACAACATGACTGTGAACATGGCTGCCATGACACCGGCTTTAAACTTCTGTGTCACTTTGACAAGCCCTGTCGTATAGACAAACCACATCGCAAAGGCGACGACAAACGTCGTTAATACGGCACGTCCCACAATACCAGGGACCATCGCTTCAAAGAAATACGAAATCGAACCGACGAAGACACCTTCGATAATGCCGTATAGTGGCGCAACGACCGGTGCTGTATTCGGTTTAAACGTGATGAGCAACGCAAAGATAAAGCCGAGGATGAGTGACCCGATCATGAGCGGGAACAAGAGCCCTTCTCCGATTGTCGGTACGACAAGCCATGTCGTACCGGCTGCCGCTGTCACGAGTAAAAGCAAGGTGAACACTTTAGACCATGTTCCCGCTTTCGTCATCGGTTCGGCACTGTAAGCTGAGGACTGCATTGATTTACGAAGTAATGGATTCGATTTTAAGTTCAACGTTGAATAGCTCCTTTATGGTTCAGTTACTGTTTTGCGAACACGTCGATGAACGCGCGCATATAATCTGGTAAGTCTGGCGGACGACGACTTGAGACGATATGTCCGTCGACGACGACCGGCTCATCATGCCAAATCGCTCCCGCATTTTCCATGTCATCTTTGATTCCAGGCGTGCTCGTCACGTTCACCCCGTCTAGAATGTTCGCAGAAATCAACACCCAACCGGCGTGACAGATTTGACCGATTGGTCGTTTTTGTTCATCCATATAACGGACGAATCCTTTCACCGAATCGAAACGGCGCAATAAGTCAGGAGACCATCCGCCTGGCACGAGGATCGCATCGAACGATGTAATGTCCACATCATCAAACGCCACGTCAGATTTTGCTGGCACACCGTATTTACCGATATATGCGTGATCGGCCTTCTCCCCAGCGAGGATCACGTGCGCTCCCTCTTCACGAAGGCGATGCACCGGGTACCAAAGCTCTAAATCCTCGAAGTCATTACTGACAAGTTGAAGGACTTTCTTCCCTTGTAGTTTCATCAAACCCCTCCTTTTATTCATTCCCCATTATACCCGAAAGCGACAGTCACGAAAACGAAGAATCATGATTGTTTTTCCAGGATATTGATTGTGGATGATTCTTACCACTATATCTTGTGTTTCCTCCCTACAATTGATACCTTTAGTGGTAGAAGAATGAGAAGGAGGCACATCACCTATGAAGCAATATCATGACTTATGTCGACACATCCTCGACCAAGGTGTCGTAAAGGAAGACCGGACCGGGACCGGGACAACGAGTGTATTTGGTTACCAAATGCGTTTCAATCTGCAAGAAGGGTTCCCCCTGATTACGACGAAAAAATTACATATCCGTTCCATCATTCACGAACTATTATGGTTCATCTCAGGAGAGACAAACGTCCGATACCTTCAAGAAAACGGGGTCCGTATTTGGAATGAATGGGCAGACGAGGAAGGTAATCTGGGTCCGGTGTACGGTTCACAGTGGCGTTCATTCCCACGCCCGGACGGCTCGTCCGTCGATCAACTGGCTCAAGTGATTGAACAAATCAAAACGAATCCTGATTCGAGACGGTTGATCGTGTCGGCATGGAACCCAGGACAGCTTGACGAGATGGCCCTCCCGCCATGTCATCTATTGTTCCAATTCTATGTCGCTGACGGGAAGCTCTCGTGCCAGTTATATCAACGAAGCGCCGACACCTTTTTAGGTGTTCCATTCAACATCGCATCGTATGCACTTTTGACGCACATGGTCGCCCATGTGACTGGTCTAGAAGTTGGCGATTTCGTCCACACCCTCGGAGATGCTCATATTTATCATAACCATCTCGAACAAGTGGAACTTCAACTGTCGCGTAACCCGCGTCCGTTACCCCAACTCAAGATTGTCCGTGACGTATCTTCAATTGAATCATTCCGTTTTGAGGACTTTGAGATTCTCGGATATGATCCACATCCACATATTAAAGGAGAAGTGAGCGTATGATTTCACACGTCGTCGCATATGGGCAGAATCGGGAAATCGGGAAAGACAATGATTTATTATGGCGATTGCCAGATGACTTGAAACACTTTAAATCTATCACGTCTGGTGGCACGGTCGTCATGGGAAGAAAGACGTTTGAGTCCATCGGTAAAGCGTTGCCGAACCGACGCAACATCGTCGTCACATCTGATGTTTCCTTTTCAGCCGATCAAGTCGAAGTGTGGCATGATTTAGAACGTCTCGTCGAAATGAGTCAACAGGAGGAATGGTTTGTCATCGGTGGGGCCACGTTATATGAACAGACGATGCCGATGACGAGCCGGATCTATGCAACGGAGGTCGCTGCATCGTTCGAGGCCGATACGTATTATCCCGAACGGATTGGGGAATGGTCAATTACGAGTACAATCGACCACCCGCAAGACGAAACACATGCATATGCCTTTTCATTCAAACAATACGATAAAACAGACATCGCATCATGATGTCTGTTTTTTAGTCTGGCAATTTTTCCAGCCACTGTTCAATTTTTCTCGTGATGACTTCGTCCTGTTCTCCATCCGCATAATCGTCATAGATTGCTCCGAGTTCAGACGCCGTTCGTTTCGATACAGCAAGAATGTGACTATATTTGCCTCGTTGCTCTTTCACAGCAGACAACGTCCCTTTCGCTTCTTGCGCACGCGCATCATCCAAGACGAACATCTCGATATTGTCATTACAAGAATACGCCTCGTAAGGACGGTATACGACTTCATATCGGCGATGCTCTTTGGGGAGTCGATCAGCAAGCGATGTATAGGTATTGGCAGACATCGTCACATAGGCGATTCGCTTCTCCTCACGAACAGCAGAAGTGTATCGGACGACACGATTTCGACCATCTCGTTTCGCCTTATACAGCGCCTCATCTGCGTAGGCACACCATTCACCGAGTGTATAGCCTGTCTGGCAGACTCGGGTGTATCCAATCGACACCGTCACCTGATGGTCGTATGGAAATTCCATTTCTTCGATACGTGTTCGGACTCGCTCAAGTACCGATTCGACGATCGCACGGTCTGAGACATTCAAGAGGATTAAGAATTCTTCTCCTCCGTATCGGATGAGCTCATCACTAGAACGAATGGCATGACGGATTTCTTCAGAAACGCGATGAAGAACGTCATCGCCATACGAGTGACCGAACGTATCATTCAATTGTTTGAAGTGATCGATATCGAGAAGTGCGACAGCAAAACTCTCACCAGACCGCTCCAATCTCGAGATGAACCGAGAAAAGGTCGCCTTTAAATACTTACGGTTGAAAGCACCCGTTAATTCATCCACGAGTAACGCTTTTGATACGAGACGTGATTTTTCGATATGTAGTCCGAGACGCACCAATCGTTCCTCCATCGGCACCCACGATTCCCAATAATCGTCGAATCCATATGAATAGGCAGCAAGACGATAGTGTTCATTCGTTCCGATGACAATGAGGGGAACGTAGAGCTTTCTCATCTTGCTAACGAACGATTGGATATCTCGCTCTTTAAATTGTGGCCATAATTCAACATCCATGATGATGGCTTTTGGCACATCCTCATAATCGTATTCCACGGCTTCTTCAAGGGTCTGCAAAAATACCGGACGTGCCCCAAGCTTCTCAACGCGCGACTTGTAACGACTAAATGTGGAAAAGCTTGCGGATAAGATAAGGACGAGATCCTCGTCCTCTTGTTCAATCCCCAAGACGGTATGGATATAACGTTTCACAGGAGAGATCAAGGTCAAAGCTTCCGCTTGTGTAAGGACGCTTGGCAACTCCTTCGCGTCAGACTCGACACGACTAAAAATTTCTAATAAATGCATCAACCGTCGTTGCCGAACTTCCTTCTTCATCCAATCGAGTAGAAACTCGATATCGCTTTTTGGAATTTGTCTCGACTCCGATATCTTTTTCAAAATCATATGTATACGCTCAGTGAGTTGACCTTGCTCCATTCCCGTCCCCCCTATGTTCGTACTCCCCGAATTCTCTTATGTTTCGATTATGCGACTTCTCAAGATAAAATACAACTATTTCCTTATTTATTTTCTATTGTTTTACATATCACTAGGACCTACGTCCTAAAAAAGACATACTAAAAGCGGTCTTGCGACCGCTTTGTGTTATTTTTTCACTTGTAAGTTTGGTGACGTCATTTCCTCCGGACGAATCCATTGATCAAATTGCTCTTCCGTTAATAAACCAGTTTCTAAGGCTGCTTCTTTCAAAGAAGTGCCGTTTTTATGTGCCAATTTCGCAATTTTTGCCGCATTTTCGTAGCCAATATGCGGGTTAAGTGCTGTAACGAGCATGAGTGACTGTTCCACATTACGTGAGATCACTTCATGATTTGGTTCGATTCCGACAGCGCAATGATCATTGAACGAATGTAAGCTGTCCGTCAATAGACGACAAGTCTGTAGGAAATTATACATGATGACTGGTTTGAAGACGTTCAATTCAAAGTTCCCTTGACTCGCCCCGAAACCGATTGTCGCATCATTTCCGAGTACTTGTGCGGCAACCATTGTGAGCGCCTCACTTTGAGTCGGGTTAACTTTACCCGGCATGATTGAACTTCCTGGTTCGTTCTCCGGAATGGTGATTTCTCCGATTCCTGCACGTGGTCCAGAAGCCAACCATCGCACATCGTTCGCAATCTTCATCGCGTCCATCGCTAATGCTTTTAATGCACCATGCGTGAAGACGAGTTGATCGTGACTTGTAAGGGCGTGGAACTTGTTGACGGCTGTTACAAACGGTTTGCCCGTCTCATCTGAGATTTTCTTCGCTACAACTTCACCGAACTCAGGGTGTGCGTTGATCCCTGTTCCGACAGCCGTTCCTCCAAGTGCAAGCTCCGTAAGTGGTTCAATCGTGCGCTCGATCATCTGTTTTGACAATTCAAGCATCCGGACCCACCCACTGATTTCTTGACCGAGTGTGACCGGCGTCGCGTCTTGAAGGTGCGTCCGACCAATTTTGACGATATCCTTAAACGCCTCCGCTTTTTGTGAAAGGGTTTGATAAAGCGAGTCGATTGCTGGAAGGACATCATCTTGTACGGAAAGGATGGCGGCGATGTGCATCGCGGTCGGATACGTATCATTCGAGCTTTGCGATTTGTTGACATCATCATTCGGATGAATCGTGATAGATGCTCCACGAGCCTGTAACTTTTCGTTCGCAAGATGCGCAATGACCTCGTTGACGTTCATGTTTGACTGCGTGCCCGATCCTGTCTGCCAGACGACAAGCGGGAATTCCGCGTCATGCTGCCCTGCTAAAATCTCATCTGCCACCTCTGCGATGATCGCTGCTTTCTCTTCCTCGAGTACACCGAGTTCAGCGTTTGCTAAAGCTGCACCTTTTTTCAATATGGCAAATGCGTATACGATTTCAAGCGGCATCTTCTCCGCACCAATTTTAAAGTTTTCAAGACTACGTTGCGTTTGTGCTCCCCATTTCGCCGTAGCTGGAACTTTAATTTCCCCCATTGTGTCCCGTTCGATCCGATAATCCATGTATAATTCCCCCTCTATAGTTGACTACGCTTTCATTTTAGCGAAAAACCATCTAAAAAGAAATGACTCCGTCAAAAAAGCGACCAAGAATGATCTCGGTCGCTTAATTCATTCCATTCAATGCGTCGCGTGCAATCACGTCCGCTCGATTCTCCGCTCGTGGGACCCATTTCAAGAACACGGTCGGCAATTCATCGTAGGCAATCAGTGCTTTCAGAAACAGAGGCTTCGCCGAAGCATCTTTCATGAAACGTTGCTCTAGTGCGCGAACAATCACTTCGGCGTCGGAATACAGCATGAATGAGGTTTCACCTTCCAATACATGCGCTTGTTCCAGCGCATAAGCACATGCAGCCAATTCCGCGTGAACGCTTGTCAATCCTTGCATTCGACGTTTAAACGTCGATACGGTACCGTCGGACGACTTGATCCACACTCCGATTCCGTTCTCTCCAGTCGTCTGATTAGTGGCCGCGTCAAAATAGATGTGAACCAAATCGGTACGCCTCCCAATCCGTGTTGACAGGTGCATGGATATCAATTTGTGACAGTCGTTTCGACAAGAGCGCGATCTCTTCATGACCGTCTAGTTTTTTTGCATATTTTTGATGGGGCGCTTCGAGTGTTTCATTTTGAACATGCACATAAAGCGTCTCAATCGTATCGTAATGCTGAATTAAAATCGTCGCCGTCTTCGGACCGATGCCACGTACACCTGGGATGTTATCCGAAGAGTCTCCCTGCAATGCCTTCACGTCGACAAACTGATATGGTTTCACGCCATACATCAATTCAAAAGAAGCTTCATTGACGAGCTGCTCCTCACCTTTTTTTGGCATGATTTGAAACACGTTCGGAGACAACAACTGAAGTAAATCGCGGTCCGAGGAATAGAGATATGATTCACCAGGGAACGCTGTCGCGACTGCGCCCATCAAATCATCCGCTTCATATCCCGTCAACTCGGATTGTAAGATACCTCGTTCATCCAAAGCGGCCCTCAATTTCAAATAGTCTTCGAAAAGTGGTTCCGGGAGTCCATTACGCGTTGCTTTATATTCAGGATACATCGCATAACGGTGGGTAGACTCTCGTGTCCCGTCCCAAAAGAAAGCGATATGGGAAAAGTCTGTCGTCCAGGAATCCACCTTTCGAAGTAATCCTTTCACAGTCACTTCCGGATCTTGTGCTCGTCTTCGCTCCGTCGCAAAATAATAACGGGACAACAAATTAAATCCGTCAACTAGAATAAGCTTCATCTTGCTCCACCTCACATGCTTTTAATCCCCGTGCTAGTGCATCTTGGTCTAGTTCCTTCCCAATCCAAACAAATACGGAACGGTCCCCTTCATGCACCTCATTTGCAAATGTCGCGCCCATCAACTGATTCGTCGCTTGAATGACAAACTTGCGCTCCTCATCCTGTAAGCGGACAATCGCCTTCATCCGATACATCTCATCCTCGTAGTGCATCAAGACTTCACGAACGTAACGGGTCACGCGCTCCCGAGACAATGGACGCTCGGCACTCAACGTGATGGCACGAAGGGAGGAGACCGATTCACTCGTCTCTGTCAGTTGACTCAACTTCTGTTCATCGACACGTGACAGTTGGAACGTATTTTCAAGTAATTCGTAATCGCCTTCTGTTTGAATCGTCTCTACAATCCTTACCGTCGGATTGAGTTGTTCGATTCGGCGGCGTGCTTGATCGAGTTCATCCGACGACACTAAATCGGTTTTATTTAACAAAATGAGATCGGCATAAGCGATTTGATGAATCCCTTCTTTGAACAGTTCACGGTCCATTTGACTGGCATCCACAACCGTCAAGATGGCGTTCATTTTAAAGTGTTGACGTAAGTACTCGTCATAATAAATCGTCTGAATGATCGGTGCGGGATCGGCGACACCGGTCGTCTCGATGATGACTCGGTCGAATGTTTCTTGCTTTGCAGCCAGTTGATAGAACGTCTTATTCAAATCATTTTGGATGGAACAGCAAATACATCCGTTTGAGAGTTCGATTTGCTCTTGGTCCATCTTGACGATCAATTGTTCATCGATATTTATCGCGCCGAGCTCGTTGACGATCAGACAAATCTTTTCATCCGTCGCCGCGAGTAAGCGGTTCATATACGTTGTCTTGCCTGCTCCTAAAAACCCGGTCACTAATTGTACGGGAATCATGATACCACCCTTTTCTTACAAATCTTCGTGCGCGCGAGCCCATTTCTCATAACGCGCATCCAATAAATCAATCAAGTGAAGCATCCAAGCCTCCGTCGTCATCGGGAGGACACTCGATCCCCACTCACGTTTCCCATGATGTGATAAAATCATGTGCCAGATTCGATGGTGGACATCCAATGGCAGTCGCGTCGACGTCTGGCGTAACGTTTCTTCAAACAATAGCCCACCGTATGGCATATGCCCGATTAGTGTGCCCATCGGGTTGATGGAGATGCCGGTCGTTTCACTTGTGCCCTCAACAGGAGATAACTTCTCAAAACGATTCGGACTAGATAACAGATGACTGTATTCATATATTTTTCCGATGTCGTGGAAGAGGATTCCAAGTGCGAGTTCATCCCAATTCAACGGTTCTTTCCGCTCGGCCATCGCTTCACAGGCGGCATACAGCGATTCAAACGTTCCTTTATATGCCTGTTCGATTTTAACACCGTTCATCGTATTCCAAAGGTCGACTTTGTGCAACTGCTCGGCTTCTTTGATTACACGAAACACCATCGCCAAATAGTCATCTTGCTCTTGAATCCGATAGCCGAGACGAAGCATACACACGGTATGCTTCAATAGACCTCCCGCATAGTTATGATGGTGGTAGAGTGCCGCTGGCGATAGTACGAAATCATCCCAAACGAAATCAAGGAGGCCGTAGGCGATCTGTTGATAGGTCGGTGACAACGTATCAATCAAACTGAACAATTCATCCGCAAACTGCTCCATCGTCTCATCCCCTGGCAAGCCTGGTAATAACGAGATTGCCTCATCTTTTGAGATAGGATGGACGCGGTCAATCGTAATCGATTTGGCGCCATCCGGTTTTGGATAGACATCGATTTTCCCGGACAATTCGATGACACCCGATTCATAGATTGGAAGTAGTTCACTCTCATTTCCACGTAGCCAATGCTTCGCACGCATCATCCCGTTCGCCGTCGTAACACTTAGTTGAAGCCATTTCGCACCATTCTTTCCTTCTCTAACCTCGACTGTACTGACGAGCGCTTTTGTTTGGACAGGGGTCCCATCGGCTAACTGGTCTAAACGGTCCTTTGATTTGTCTATTTGTGGTATTTGAAATCGATCATGGTTCATCGATGATCCGATGACTGGATCAATTTGTTGATAATAGTTCATAATCATTCCCTCCTCGCATCTTCTGACATTGTATCGTGTTTCCGCTCATTAGGCGAACATACTTTCTAGTAGGGTCATGATTTCACATTCATTATATTGAAAGCGCTTACGATTATTGATACGATAAAGGTAGTTCGATAAAGGGGGAAACGAGAATGATTTCATTAATCGATACGTATGAGCGTTTCATCGCCTCGGGGGAAGCGACACGTTATGCACAAGAGCAACAATCCATTGAACATATTCTAAAAGCGTCAACTTGTCCGGTGGGCATGCAGGACTTAGAACTGTCACTCACGCATCTTTCCGGTAATCCATATGCTAAAGATGCATCACTCGACAAAATTGTCGAACATGAGATGAAAGGGGCCATGGCGGCGCTTGAGCTTTCTGGTTACCCACTTCAGACACCGCTAGCGAAAGCAGTCATCTTGTCTGCGTTCGCTCGAACGAACCGACTCAATATTGATAAGCTAAAAGAACTGAGCCACGCCGACCTTCTCGTCCGAATTCAATCGGCAGAGCGCGCTTGGAAGCGGACATACACATTGTTACACCGTTCGACGCCGACTCAGATTTGTGGTCAAATGGATTCACTCCTCGGTGGATGCGCCATTCAACGCGTTCTTGAGGCAATCAAACAACCGGGAACGACAAAAACAGCATAAGAAAAGGAGCGGTCCCCGGGCCGCTCCTTTTCTTATGCTCATCCTTCTGTTACTTCAACTGCATCCGGCTCATATAGCGTCACGTTACGTGCCGGAGAGAAAGTCGAAATCGCATGTTTATAGATCAATTGTTGACGACCTTCCGACTCGACGATGACGGTAAAGTTATCAAATGACTTGATGACACCTCGAATTTGAAACCCGCTCACTAAAAATACGGTCGTTGGTACCATTTCTTTTCGAAGTTGATTCAAAAAATGGTCTTGGATGTTGTAGCTCGCTTTCATGCTGGATTCCCCCTAGTCTTTATCTCTTTAAAATAATCGGAATTTTCGAAAAAACCCCTCTACATCATCATAAATATTTTTATATGATAGTTCAAATGATTTTCGACCCATATCCACCCAAATTCCATCAAATTGATGACGGAACCAAGTTAATTGCCGTTTCGCGAACTGTCTTGTGTGCTGTTTAAGCAAATCTGTCGCTTTCTCTTTCGAGATGTTTCCATCGATGAATGGAATCATTTCTTTATACCCGATGGCTCGCATCGCCTGCGTATCACGATATCCTTGTGCCAAAAGTCGTTCGACTTCCTCGACCAGTCCTGCTTTCATCATCGCATCGACGCGTTGATTGATTCGGTCGTATAATATCTCACGATCTGCGTGGAGGACGAACAATCGATAATCATAATGTTCGGATGGCGCACTGTCCGTCGTCTGTGTATCCCCTTGCATCGCTACCTCGAGCGCCCGCACGACGCGACGCACGTTATTCGGGTGAATCGTAGCCGCACGCTCTGGGTCAAGTTGGACCAATCGTTGATGTAACGCCTCTCGCCCTTCGACTTCCGCCAACCGTTCGAGTTCTTCCCGCAACGCTTCATCGACAGGTCGCTCCACAAATTCATAATCGTATAAGATGGAGCGAATGTATAGCCCCGTGCCACCGACGATAATCGGTAACTTGCCACGGGCATAAATATCATCGATGGCGGCACGCGCCAATTGTTGAAACATCGCGACACTCATGGCATCATCCGGGTCACAAATATCGATCAAATGATGCGGGATCCCTTCGGCCTCTTCTTTCGTCACTTTTGCTGAACCGATGTCCATGCCCCGGTACACTTGAACCGAGTCACCCGAGACGATCTCGCCGTCGAACGCTTTCGCTAGTTCGATGCCCGTCTTCGTTTTGCCAACAGCGGTCGGACCGACGATGACGACGACAGGTGTTTTTTTCATACATCTCACTCCTCAATTAAAAACCCGTCTCCTCACGAGACGGGCCATCAAATTCTTCTTTTTATTCTATCATCAAATACGACGGCAAACAGCATCCAACCACATAAAAGTAATCCGAGTAATAACACGAGACCATCACTCATCTGCTTTCGCCTCCTTTAGCTTCCTCATTCCCACTTTTCACATTTTAGACACAAAATAACTGTAAAAAAGCACACTCAATAAAGAGTGCGCATTTCAAAGTCATCATTCAAATCAAATATTTAGTCATCATCTATTAACCTCTGAACCAATCCCAAAAATGAGCACCTTGGGCGACAATCAAATAGTCGAACCAGCGTGTATAATCCATCGGAAGTTTTTCGGTGTCATCTGTGTAAGTCAAAAATTCTCCAACCCAAATGTAGTTTTCATGTTCATTGACGACCTCGCAAACAATCCATTTCCCATCTCTCCCGACACCGACGGGGATGAATTGTTCAGGGCACTCCCATATTTCCCGATACTCGATCATTTCATCTACATTAAAAAGTCGGATTCCTCCACCGTATGTCGGGTGAACAAATAGGTCAGCGCCATTATGGGTCTTCAAGAATTGAATAATGTCGTTTGGCATCATTTGCTTCAATCGCTTAATTTCAACTTCCATCGCAGGCTCACTGAATAGAAAGTGTAACGTGTCTACATATCCCTCTTCATTTTGTATTTCAATCTGATTACTGACGAGCCTACTTTTCAACGTTTCAAGTGCAATCATCAACTCAACCCCACTTTTTGAAATTAACGACATTCGTACCGTATCATTCATTTCCATTTTTCTAAGTATTGCATATATCGATCTTTCATCGTTCAATAAAAAAAGGTCGTCAGGCACGACTTGATCGCGCTCGATGACCTCGGATCATTTTCAATTCATCATGAAGCAATTTCAATCGTCTGTTTCGTACGCTTGACAGAAACGATGAAGTACAGGATTGCCGTACCGCTCGCCGCCCACCAAACCATGTCATACCATCCGTTCATCAGTCCAGCCATCCCAACCATCGCCGGGACAATCAGCGTCAACCATGATAATACGAGGGCGACACGTGCTGTGATGGCCTCATTCGGTTTTTCGAGTCCCATTCCAAAGAAGAACAACGCCCAAAGGAATGACCAGAAGAACCACGTTAATGCCCCCATCGGATCACTTCCTGCAATCGCCATCACACCGTAAAAAGCGGCTGCAATCGAAACGAATAGCGAGAACCAGCCTACGCCACGGCCGTCTAAATTCAAAATAAACGTTACCCCTACATATAAATAAGTGAACGCAAATAGATAGATGCTCGCAAAACCGAACTGCTCTTCTGGACTCGCCCCAATCAATAACCATGTGGCGATAAACGTTTGTAAGAGTCCCGTAAACAAACTAAAGAACCCTGCGCTCTTGCTATCCACTTTCCCGAGAAGAACGAGACTATTTAAAAACAGTGCGACGCCACCGAATAATAAACTTACATTACCCACACTCATTACCCCTTTGTACAGATGTCTGACCTTTGTTCTACTGTATCACTTTAGCTTGAATTCGCTTTCAGTGCAAGGGGATTTTTACGTGTTCACGAGAACGCCACGCCTTACTCGTTCTCAAGGGTTTGGATGGCCTCGTCGATTCGTTCTTGTTCCTCATCCGTGAAAGTCGGATACTGTGGATCAATCCGTTCAAGCACATCAATCATGACTGACGAAATGACAAAACGACTGTACCACTCATCATCTGCCGGCAACACATACCACGGTGAAACTTCTGTTGATGTGTGCGACAACATCTCGGCAAAGATTTCTTGATATTCTTCCCAATGCTGTCGTTCTTCGACGTCACTGAAGGAGAATTCCCAATTCTTTTTCGGGTCCTTTAACCGTTCAAGCAAGCGATCTCGTTGTTTATCCTTAGATACATTGAAAAAGAACTTGATGACTTCGAATCCGTTTTCATGTAAATAGCGTTCATAATCGTTGATTTGACGATAGCGCATCTGCCAGACCTCTTCCTGGTCCATTTCTTCCGGAAGTACTTCGTCCCCCAACAAATCATGGACACGAGGCGCAATGACCTCTTCATAATGGGATCGGTTTAAAATTCCGACCTGTCCTCTTTCAGGTAACAAATCATGCATTCGCCACAGATAGTCGTGCTTTTTCTCCGTATCGGAAGGTTTTTGAAACGCATTCGTCTTCAGTCCTTGGGCGTTCAAATTTGAAAAGATATAGCTGATCGCTTCGTCTTTCCCACCCGCATCAAGCGCCTGCAAGACGACGATAATCCCTTTCTTGCTCTCGGCATACAATCGCCAATGTAGTTCTTTCAATCGCTCGACACTGTTCGGAATGAGTTCAGTCGTCAACGTCTCATCCTCTGGCTTGTCTGAAACAGTCGTCGGATAATCATCTAATTGAATCTTGCTGTTCGGTGACACAATAAATTTCTTCGTGTTCATACTCGTTCTCCTTTTCGCTCGACGTTCAACCTTGATTTACCCAAAAACTGCATAAGAAAATCCCTTCCGAAAATTTCGGAAGAGATGTTGAGAACTTAGTAGATTCCGACAGCGTCAAATGATTTCGCAGCTGATACCGCTTGCGGACTTGTCGCACCGTAAAGGTCTTTCGCAGATTGTACGACCGCTTGACGAAGGCTTGAGAAGTTAGACGTTGGTGTCAAGTAAACATTGAGGGCACGGTAGTAGATATCCCCCATCGCCATGACTCCCACACCTTGTACCGATACGCCGTAGTGCGATCCACCGTTACCTAAGAGGTATGCCGCTTTGTTGACGATACCTGAGTTGATGTGAACCCCACCATTATCTTGTGTGCCTGTGTAACGTTTTGAGTAGTGATCTGGGTCACCGTATGCAGCCGGGTTCGCCATCGAACGAAGTCCGTCGCCTGCTACACCTGGTGTGTAGATGTCTTCTCCTACCAACCAGTCGAAGTTAGTGCCGACGCTATATTCCGCCACTGTACCTAGGATATCCGATACTGCTTCATTGATCGCCCCAGACTCGTTTTGATAGATCAGTCCTGCCGTGTATTCCGTGACCGCGTGAGTCAATTCGTGAGCGACTACGTCAAGTGCACCTGAAAGATACGTGAACGTTTGACCGTCTCCGTCTCCGTATACCATCTTACTTCCGTCCCAGAACGCATTGTTGTAGCTACGGCTATAGTGAACCGTTGAGTTCAATGCAGCTCCGGCGTTGTCATAGCTGTTCCGTCCGTAAGTGTTTTTGTAGAAATCATATGTCTTTGTCGCGTTGACGTGTGCAGAGACAGCGGCACGGTCATAAGTCGCGTTCAAGACGTTATCCACGTCAGCCCATAGCGAACCTGGGAGTGTCGTACGGTTTTTCGCATCGTACGTATAGATTCCCTTTCCACGCGTTGAATCTTGGAGATAATAGTAAGATCCGCTCTTCGTTGTCTTGAACGTTTGGCTGTAGCCGAGAACATCGATTCCCGTTCCCGTATATGTCGTACCTGTCACACCGTTCGTCGGTCTTGCATGAGCTAACTGGTCAAATTTATTAAGTACCTCACCCGTTCCAGCATCGATGAAGTATGTCCAACGTGACGGCTCTTCCGCTTCAAGGATTGTTCCGGTCACTTGATATGCATAAACCGACTTCTCACCTTTTGGATAAACAATCAATTCCGCTTCCGGTTCGAGCTCGTAGGCCCCTTTATGTCCGACAAGCTTTTTGTAACTCGCGATGGCTTTCTTTTCAGTTAACTTGATCGACTTATGTAGGTTCTTGACCGATTTCGCATCATCCACGACTGTCTTCAATTGACCCGCTTCATCTACGACACCGACTACCACACCACCGAATACTGGCACGCCATCAACTGTCTGTTGGAGCTTAACCACTTTCCCGACTTTGTCTGATTTCGACTCGATCGTCTTGAACTCACCTTTTGATTTGACGTACTCTTTTACAATCGTTGTCGGTGCACTTTCTGATGGTTTCGTCAGAGTGCCTGACTTCAATTCTGCCGCACCGACCAATTGTGGTACGAGCAATACGCCTGCGATTAATGATGTAGAAACAACTTTTTTCATGTGTTTACCTCCTTTGTGATGATTCTTACTTTACACACTTTCCCACAAAGGCTGTATCCATCTTTTTAATTATTTTGATAATTCATAATATTGAGTATTTAGAACCATTCATTCTATTTACGACCTAATTTTATCCAAAAAAAATTCGTGCTCCTTAGGAAAGGAGCACGAATCATTAATACACATCTTTTTGGGTAAAGTGGTAAAACGCATACGCCAAGGCGGCCATCGACCAAATGAGAATGACGAGGAGCGAAAACGGTAACGTCATCCCATCGATTGGGGGAGCCTGTCCTTCCAAATAGGTATGAAGGCCGAAGTTGACG
This sequence comes from Exiguobacterium sp. N5, assembly GCF_025842465.1. GTDB lineage: Bacteria > Bacillota > Bacilli > Exiguobacteriales > Exiguobacteriaceae > Exiguobacterium > Exiguobacterium profundum. The sequence continues at coordinate 645,854 of NZ_JAPAEP010000001.1, read as the reverse complement.
TTCACCAGGTATTTCGAGCTATCCCAGTTTGAGCCAAGCGATGTCAAGAGTGGCCCTGAGATGAGGATAGCCATCATGATTCCGATTCCGGTCGCCGTATTTTTCACCAAAACAGAAATCATGAGAGAGATTGTCCCGACCGCAGCCACCACGAGCCATGAAAGCCCCATCGACATAAGCAGGTACTCCCACATCGGCAACGTATGCACAAAGTCGGTCGAGAAGGTTCCGGTCGGCGAAGCTTGGAAACCGGTCAAAATCGGAGCATTCCATCCGTCCCAGCCGAGAACGATGCCGGATATGGCGTAACTGACGACGGCGGTCACAAATATTAAGATCGATGTATAAAGGAGCGTCGTCAGCCATTTGGCGAGTAAGATCTTATATCGCCGGACCGGTCGCGATAACAACGTCTTAATCGTTCCATCGTTATGTTCTCCGCTCACGATATCTGCCATCAATACAATAATGAACAGCGGTAGGACAAGCGTAGTCCCTTGGGAGAAGAAGACACGCATAAACGTCGGAGCTCCCGGATAATTCGGATTGATATCATTATCAAGATAATACTGATTCTGTTGGACTTGGAACTCAAGAATCTGCCGAAACTCGTCTTGGACGTTCGCGGAGGCGAGTCGGTTTTGTGTATCGATGATCTCTTGCTGGAGATCGACACGCCAATCAATCGTTCCTTGTTCTTCGCGTTGTTTCTCGATTTGACGATAGTTCGCATACGTGAACATCGAAACAAGCACGATCAGGATGATGGAGACGACCATCAATCTGCGTTTCCGATGAATCTTGAGCACTTCATTACGAATGAGACCGAGCATCGATGGATTAGGCAATGTGATCACCGCCTGTCAACGTGATAAAGAGGTCCTCTAACGTTTGGACTCGGCGCTCGAGTCCGAACACCTCGACATCTCTTTCCATCAAATATCGATTCAACTTCGCCGTCTCTTCCACGTTCATGGAAATACGAATCGTTCGCTCGTCCACCACGTCCGCTTGGTCGATTCCTTCGTACCCTTGAACGATCGGTAATACTTCGAAGCTATTCGTCACATGTAAGTCGACCGTTGACGCGAGTTCTTCAATCAAAGCATGGACCGTCCCCACCTTGACAATCTTGCCTCGCGACATGATGGCGACTCGGTCCGCTAGTAGTTCAATCTCGGCCAGGATATGACTCGATACGAGAACACTCAGCCCCGTTTCTTCTACGAGACGACGGATGAAAAGTCGTAAATCCCGAATCCCCATCGGATCGAGCCCGTTCGTCGGCTCATCCAAGATGAGCACCCGTGGATTGTTTAATAACGCTTGGGCAATCCCGAGCCGCTGACGCATCCCGAGAGAGTACGTCTTCACTTTATCATCGATTCGAGCAGTCAAATCGACGAGGTCAATGACTTCTTGGATTCGCTTATCATCGACGCCAGGTAACATGCGTGCGAACGCTTCTAAGTTCTCACGTCCGGATAGAAACTTATACAGCTCTGGATTCTCGACGATTGCGCCGATTTGATTCATCGCTTGGACGAATTGTTTGTCGACACGATACCCACAAATCGATACATTTCCTTTCGTCGGTTTGATCAAGCCAACAATCATTCGAATCGTCGTCGTCTTCCCGGCGCCGTTCGGCCCTAAAAATCCGAAGACCTCACCCGGGTAGACGTCTAACGAAATGTTATCGATAATCGTCTTTTTCCCAATCACTTTAGTTAGTTGATGTAGCTTTAACGTCGGTTCCATTGTCTCACCTCTTTCTTTATTCTATCGGACAAAAGCGAATCTGTCCTATTCGAACATTCACATAGGGCACATCCATTTATATTTGATATGATGTTTATATAGAAAGCGAGGTCAGCCCATGAAACAGTCGAAATGGTATGCATTTTTAAGTGGCGCCGTTCTTTTAACGGGAATCGCCGTCTACGGTCTATGGATCGGCTATCAAGATATCGTCAATCCGCCGGAGCGAACACTTTCCGTCTCCGAAGATGAACGTCCCGAGCCAGAAGGAGACGTCTACGTCGCATTAGGCGATTCGTTGACACGCGGTGTGGGGTCAACATCAGGCGCAGGATATGTACAGCCTGTCAGCACTGCTCTTGAAGAAGAAGGCGTACGTACGCAAAACCTTGCCGTGTCTGGGGCACGAACAGAAGATTTACTCACACAACTCGAGCAACCTGAAGTGCGTCGAACGATTGAGAACGCACGATATATCACGTTGACCATCGGTGGAAACGATTTGTTCAACCGTGGGGAAAACGTCGATAACTTCGAATCCGTCGATATTCAACAAGTGGTCACGGATGCGAAGACGAATTTAGAAACGATTTTCACTGAAATTCGATCACTCAACGATTCAGCAACCATCGTGTATATCGGTCTATACAATCCGTTTCAAAATGATGAGAATGGACAAGCATTCAATCAGCTCATCCTTGATTGGAACGCATCCGCGAAGCAATTGGCGAATACGCAGAATATCGATGTGATCGATCCGTTCGCCTACATCTCTGACTTATCAAGAGATTTAGCGTCCGATCAGTTCCACCCGAGTGACCGTACGTATGAGAAATTCGCGAATGATGTACTCTTCGTTCTCGAATAAACAAAATCCTCGTCAGCTTGACGAGGATTTTTTACTTCTCATATCGAACAATCCACTGTTCCCCTTGTTTCATCATGCCCGTCCCGACCCAACCGGCTTGAAGCAACTCAACTTGTCGCCCACGATTTTCCATCGGTACATCTTGCGCAACTGATGTGGGATGCCACGAACGATGCATCTCTTTGTAAAAGATATAGCGGAGTTTCCCGCCATACTTTTCTTTCAACGCCCCGATTCGGAGTCCAAGCGTGAACTTGTCTTTCATGCTTGGAATATTGAACGGTGCGACAGTCGCACAGACGACATCGAATCGATTCTCCGATTCCACTTGTGCCATCAACAGTTTGCCTAAATGTGTCTGTAGTCCATATCCACGGAAGTCTGGATGGACGTTCGTCACTTCCTGATACAGGACACGTTCAAGCGAATCCTCCGGCCATCCGATATCTCGCCCTAGATGCTCCGCATCAATCGGTGGGATGAGCATCGCTCGGAACGCGATAATCCGACCATCTGCTTTTGCCCCAATCAACGTCTGATCCGTCAACAGTTTCGTGAACTCTTCAACCGATAACGATTGATAGTGCTCCGGTTCAGCCAACGCCTGAATGACCGTATCTTGAACGGCTAACAGTTCCGGTAAATCCGACAAGCCTAGGACGCATACATGAAGTGAAAGGTCTTTGATCTCACCTTGCCACATGCGACTCATCTCCAACCACGTAAGATTCCGTCGTCAATTCACGTAACACGTCCTCATCGACGTCAATACCGAGTCCCGGACGATCGTTCAGCGAGATGATTGGTAAATCATATGATAAGTTTCCTACATCTTTCCCGAACCGGAGCGGACCCGTCAACTCGACCGTCTTCACGATTTTACTCGAGAAAGCGACATGGAATCCTGCACTCGATGCAATGGAGGATTCGACCATAGAACCAATCTGGCTTTCGATTCCGGACATCTCCGCCATATGGACCAACTTCTTCGCTGGATAGATGCCACCGCACTTCATCAGCTTGATGTTCGCTTTATGGGCTGCCTGCATCATCGTCAAGCGTCTCATATCGTGAATTTCTTTCAACCCTTCATCCATCATGAGCGGGACTGAGATTTTTTGTTTCACTTCGAGCATGCCTTCAAAATCATCCGCCTTGACCGGTTGTTCGACCCAGTCGATTCCATACGGTTCGAGTAGACGCATGGCTTGAACCGTATTGGCCGCGTTGATCCATCCCTGGTTAACGTCGACTCGAATCGGCACGTCATTTCCTACCGCTTCCCGTACCGCCTTGACACGGGCCACGTCCGTTTGCACATCGACTCCGACCTTCATCTTCACTGCTGTATAGCCTCGTTTCATTTGTTCGAGTGCCTCTTGTGCCATATGGCTCGGCTCTCCGATACTCAAGACGTGAGTGACTGGGAATGATTCATGGTACCGACCGCCAATCCATTCGTAGATTGGTTGATTCAGCTTTTTCCCGATCACATCATGACACGCGATATCAAGTGCTGCTTTGGCAGCCGGAACACCACGAATCGCACGGTCCATCTCGTCATGAATATGCTCTAGGTGCATCGGATTTTTTCCGATTAAGAGCGGAGCCAATAGATGACGGAGTACACTGACCGTGCTCTCAGCGGACTCACCCGTCACATGCTCATCCGCCACGGCTTCTCCATAACCGACAAGTCCACATGCGGTTGTCATTTTGACGATGACAGAAGGCATATCATCATAACGGTGATAACTGACGATGAATGGTACCTTTAATGGAAAGCGAACCGAGAAAATTTCTATTTTTTGAATATTCATGTTCATCACTCCTTTACTTCAACTGTCCTTTCCTCTATATTGTCGTTATATAGTCGCTAAATTGCAAGGGGGGATTTTACATGTCCATCCATATCGCCGTTGTCGGCTCACCATCGTTTATACAACAGGTACAGAACGGTTCTTCCTTACCCGATGTTCGAATCGAGGGATTTCCTTATGATGACCCGCGAGAAGCGAAAGACATCGCTACGCATCTCCTATTTTTCGACGGAGTGTTCTTTTCCGGTTCATTCCCTTATACGTATGCGACGGAGGAAGTGAACCTTCCATTTGCCCATCACGTCGTTCAAGATGATGTCGTGTTATTGACGTCACTCTTATATGTGACATTGACACAACAGCTCCGACTCGAACATCTCTCTATCGATCTCGTTGATGCGTCACGACTTGATTCGATTTTAGCATCGTTTCCAAGCCACATGTCGCCACCGCAAGTGAAAGAACTCAGTCCGTATATGAATTTCGAAGAGTTGATTTCGTTTCATGAGCAACTTCAACGAACTGGGACGACTCGATTCGCCTTGACAAGTGTCGAACGAGTCCATCGACACTTAGTGGAAAATGGTTTTGCTAGTCAGCTCATGATAGAGCCAGAAGAGAGAATTCTCCACCACTTCCATGATTTTATTCAACAGATTCGTTTGAACAAATCGGACCAGTCACAACTCGCCGTGCTCTTCTACTCGGATGCCAGTGAAGATACGCTCAACCATGTGACAACACATCATTATTTCGGTGGTAAATTGATGGAGACCACTCAAGACGGTATCGTCCTATTATCGAGTAAAGGAAGGATTGACTCCGCCATGTCAAACGGTTCCATCTTGTCAGAGAACATTTCTGGTCATGTAGGGATCGGGTATGGTTCCGATTATCAACGTGCCATCGAGCATGCCGAACTTGCACTTCATACGACAAGTAATTCCACTATACGAATCGTCGACGATTCAAAACGAATGACGTTCACCGACCAACCGGCACCGATTCATTTCCGCGTCACGCAAACGCGTGTCTATGACATGATGAAACAGACGGGTATGAGTCCGACCAATATCGAAAAGCTCATTCATTTTTCAATGGACCATCTCGAGTTTACAGCGAAAGAGCTGACCGACCATTTAAACGTGACACGTCGCACGACAGAGCGACTCATTAAAAAATTGGTTGATGCAAAACTCGTTCATCCGATTGGCGAAGAGATGAGCTACAGCCAAGGTCGTCCGCGCACCGTCTATAAATTTCAATTCCCGGTCGATTGACGACCGGGAATCGTTTTATTGAGCCGCTTGTTCCGCGACAGGTTCTTCCTGTTGAATGACCGCGATGCGCTCAATCGTATATCCCGTGAAGGCATATACAATCGAAATGACCGGTACAATGAAGTTCAAGACGGCATACGGTGCATATTCGAATGCTCCGACCCCGAGTGTGCCGAGGATGAATACCCCACACGTGTTCCACGGGATAAACACGGATGTCAACGTTCCTCCATCCTCGAGGGCACGAGATAAGTTTTTCGACTGTAATCCCATTTTTTCATACGCTCCAGCAAACATGCGTGACGGGACGACGATTGAGATGTACTGCTCCGAGCACGTCGCATTCGTCGCAACTCCCGCTAAAATCGTTGAAGCGATCAATGAACCTGCCGTTTTCGCCAACTTCAAAATTTGGTTCATAATGGATTGTAGCATCCCCGAATATTCTAAAATCCCACCGAACGTCATCGCGACGATGGTCATCGAGACCGTGTACATCATCGCATCAAGACCACCTCGGCTGAAGAGGTTATCGACCAGTTCATTACCCGTATCAATGACATAGCCACTTTGAAGAGCGCCTACGCTGTCTGCAAGCGTTCCGCCTTGAATGAACACTTGAGCCAAGAAGCCCAGTGCAATCCCGACGACGAGCGCCGGAATCGCTGGCACCTTCTTTGCAACGAGCAAAATGACGGCGAGTGGAACGAGGAGTAACCATGGTGAGATGACAAAACTGTCCTCTAAAATCGTCAATGTCTGTGTGATTTCAGACGAGTCTGTCGAAGAATCTGCAAATCGTCTACCGAGCCATGCGTATACCCCGAGTGCAATGATGAGTCCTGGAATTGTCGTATAGAGCATGTGCCGAATATGTACGAATAAATTCGTATGAGTTAATCCTGCCGCCAAGTTTGTCGTGTCTGACAAAGGCGACATCTTATCCCCGAAGTAAGCTCCTGAGATGACAGCCCCCGCTACCATCGGCGCCGGTATCCCCATACTCAGCCCGATGCCCATCCCCGCTACTCCAATCGTCCCCATCGTCGACCATGAACTCCCGATTGAGAGCGCGACGACCGCACAGATGAGACAAATCGTTAACAAAAAGTATGCCGGTGAGATGATCTTCAGTCCGAAATAGATCATCGTGGCAACAATCCCTCCACCAATCCATGCCCCAATCGTCAACCCGACCAAAATGATGATGACGACTGCCGGTAAGGCGAGACGAATCCCTTTATACATCATCTCTTCAATCTCTTTCCACTTGAACCCGTGACGCCAGGCGACGAGCGAAGCGACTGCCGTTCCGACGATGAGCGGGATGTGTGGACCTTGACCGAGCTTGACGATCGAGATGAGCATGACGACGATCATCACTCCGAGTGGCAAGAGTGCCCACCCTAACTTCATGTCTTGCTTGTTCCCCGTTGTTTCCATCTAACTTCCTCCCCTATAGCGAAAATTCAGAATTGTCGTTATATTGTCGCTAATAACGTTATGATAGCGCTTACAAGGAGTGGATGCAATAAAAAAATGAGTGGACAGACATCTGTCTATCACACTCATTCTGAATTATGTTGCTGCAATCCACAGCGCATCCGCGAGCAGGCGTGCCCCATCTTCTAACGCGTCACGGTCAAACGTCATATGCGGATGATGAAGGCCTGGACCTAAATCAGCGCCGATGCCAATCATCGTTGCATCAAGTGACGGTTTCTCGACAGTATAGAAATGAAAATCATCGCTACCTGACGTGACGATCCGTTCAACGAGAGACGATTCACCGAAGCGTTTCTCAATCGCTCGCTTGGCGATTTGGCTAGACTCTTCCCCAACGACGGCTCCCGGTGTGAAGTCTTGCCACTCCCATTCAAGTTTCACACGATGAAGCTGACCGACCTGGAGTAACATGTCTTCGACACGATTGCGCAGTTCGAGCAATTCTTCATTTTGTTGGGCACGGACGTCAATCGAGAACGTCGCATTTCCTGGAATGATGTTCATGTTGTCACTCCCGGCGTGTACCTTCGTCAACTTGACAGAGTGCGGCTCAAACGGTGACAAGTAAATGCTTTTAAGCATGTGTTGAATCGTGAAGATGACATCGAGTGCGTTTTGTCCTTGATGTGGTCTCGCACCATGCGCATCATCCCCAATGACCTCTCCCTTTAAGAAGAAGGCAGCACCATGTTGAATCGCCGCCGCATATTGTCCCCTTTTCAACTCTTCTTGTGGACGTAAATGGATTCCGAATAGTTGCGTCACGTCCTCTAACGCCCCTCGTTCGATCATGGCGAGCGAACCATTCCCTTGCTCTTCGGCAGGTTGGAAGATGAAACGGATTCGCTTTTGTAACGTTTCGTCTTTCAACTGTTCGAGCGCACCGAGTACCATGCTGATGTTCGCGTCGTGCCCACATGAATGGTTCGCTCGAAACGTACCGTCCACTTGTTGCCATAACGCGTCGATATCGGCGCGGACCGCAATCACTTCTTCTCCCGATCCAATCTCCGCGATTACTCCGGTCACGTCCTCAAACGTTCGATGGGGAATCGACCAGTCTGATAAGATGGATGCGATTGTTCGAGTCGTCTCGACTTCTTTCCAACTGATTTCTGGATGAGCATGGAAATGCTCAAACCACTTGAGTACGCTTGTCATATGTATCTCCACACCTTTATATTTTTTTGACACCTTTGATCAAAACCCATTGAAGCGGGAGTCGTCCCCATGTAATCCATTTCGGAATGACCTTCCCACCGATTCTAGATGGCTTGACGGCCATGTTGATATTTGCCGGGAAGACGGCAATAAAGAATGCCGGTAGCGTCCGTTTCACGAACGATGTTCCCTTGTTGAGTAAGAGCATCGCCCCGAACACGACTTCAACGACTCCGCTTAGTTGCACCATCAGTCGGCGGAACGGCCAAGATTTCGGAATAATCGACATGAACGCCTTCTCTCTTACAAAATGTAAAATTCCTGCCCCGAATAGTAACACCCCATATAAATTTCGTACCATAACTCATCCTCCTTTTGTATAAGCATAGCAAAAAAGGCGGGCATATTGCCCACCTTTTACAATGCAGAACCGTTCGCATTTTGAATCTCGACTTGAACCGTCTCCGTTTTTCCGTCCCGGATATATTCGATGTCGACCGTTCCGTCCGTATCGCGAATCAATTCACTACGGAGGTCGATGAACGAGCTGACGTCTTTGTCATTGATTTTCACGATGACGTCACGTGCCTTAAGACCCGCTTTCGCAGCTGAACTATTTTGTTGCACTTCCACGATGATTGTTCCCGCCGTCACCGATTCAGGCAAGTTGATTTGTTCCGTCAAGTAACCTTGAGGGAACTCTGATACGTCACGAAGTGAGACGCCGAGTGACGGATGATTCACTTCTCCCGTCTGTTCGATTTGATTGATGAGCGGAAGGGCGATGTCGACTGGGATTGAGAATCCGACTCCCTCGACTTCTGCTGTCGCAATTTTCATCGAGTTGATTCCGACGAGTTGTCCTTCTTCGTTGATTAACGCACCACCTGAGTTACCTGGGTTGATGGCCGCATCCGTTTGAATGACCTCGGCATTGAAGTCGGCCTGTCCGTTCTCATCCGTATCGACGGGTACGAGGCGTGACGTCGATGAGACGACACCGCGTGTCACGGAGTTCTCGAATTGTCCAAGCGGATTCCCGATGGCGATGACCGTTTGACCCGGTTTCAACTCGCTCGATTTGCCGATTGAGATGACGGCCGGTACTTTGTCAGCGTCCACTTTCAAGACGGCCAAGTCATACGTCGCGTCACTTCCCATGAGTGTCGCTTCCGCAGTCGTTCCGTCATTAAAGGTGACCGTCAGCTTGTCCGCTCCGTTGACAACGTGATGGTTCGTCGCGATAAATGCCGAGTCACCTTCTTTTTTATAGATGACACCTGATCCGACTCCAGCCTCGACCGCCTCACTCGAGAAGCCAGTTTGGGCGAAGTTGTTTACAGTCACGACGGCCGGTTGAGCGGTCGCGACGGCATTTGTGACCGAAGAATCGGATACGTTCGATGACGTTTGGACCGGAGTCCCTTGCGAGGTCACGTTCGTGTCACTCACACTCGTCGCGGGTTGGTCGATGAACGGATATGCGATTGCGCCCGTCAACAACGCTCCGATGACTCCACCGACAAGTCCCGGGAACATACGGCTGACGAATGACGGTTTTGATTGTGTTCGTACTTTTGTCTCTTCTCGGTTGGATGAACCGAGTTCTGTATCTAACCAATCTTTTTGTTGCTCTGATTCATGTAATTGATCGTGTTCATTTGATTGATCGTGACGATCCATAATGATTCATCTCCTCTGTGTTATCTTCTACCCTTACTATAACGAAGAGGAACACTCATTTATAAAATAATAAATGAATTACAAGATTCTTCACATTTTACGTCATTTCATTCAGACAATCACATTTCTTAATGTACCGAGACCTTCAATCGTCACTTCGACCGTGTCTCCCGTTTGTAGATACGTCGGTGGCGTCATCCCGTGCCCAACTCCGGCTGGTGTACCTGTCGCGATGATGTCACCCGCTTCGAGCGTCATGCCTTTCGACAGTGTACGAATGAGTTCATCAATCGGACGAATCATATCGGCTGTCGTCCCATCTTGACGCGTCTCCCCATTGACACTTGTTTTGATTTGGAGAGGGAACTGGAGCTCGTCCGCTGTGACGACGAACGGTCCCATCGGACAAAACGTATCGAACGACTTGCCACGGAAGAATTGGACATGTTCTTTTTGCACGTCTCGAGCCGTCACATCGTTTAGAATGGTGTAACCGAAAATGTGCTCCTCGACCGCTTCGATGTCTCGTCCAGACTTGCCGATGATGACGGCGAGCTCACCTTCATAGTCAAGTTTGTCCGTCAATTCAGGATGACGCTCAATGACCGCTTCCGGACCGACGACCGAGGTCGGTGCTTTCGTGAAGATGACGAGTTTCCCTGCTCCTGCTGTATCCATCTCTTTCACGTGTTCTTCGTAGTTCTTGCCGATACAAATTACGTTTTTCAATGGACGGTACGGGGCGAGTAGTTTCACATCCGTCATTCGGTATGAGGGCGCCACGTCCAAATCGATATCTGGTTCGAACTCACGCGCGATCACTTCTAATAAATTTGTCGTATGTACTTGATTGCTGACATCGTAGACGAAATCGCCTTTGACAATCCCCACTCGTTGCTCTTCTTGCATCTCAAAACTACACCATTTCATTGAAAACTCCCCCTTTTTCAACATTATACAAAAAATCGAGACATCTCTGCCTCGATTACACTTTATTCAAAAAGATGATTCGTTGATTACTCGATCCCCGAAAACGGAACCTCATATCTCGTAGCGACTGCTCGTAACGACCGTCAACGAGCACATCGGCGTAGTCCAACACGGTTTGAACGGCTTCGTCGTGCATCGCTTCCAACTGTTCGAGCGTATAACCCGTATAAACCCATACATTTTTACCGAGTGACTTACATGCCGTGACGAGTTTTGCTAACGCTGACGATTGAAGAAACGGTTCGCCTCCAGAAATGGTCACCCCGTCCCAACCACTGAGCTTGACGCGTTGAACAAGTTCCTCTACTTCGACATCCTCACCCCCGGTTGGATTCCACGAGGAAGGATTATGACACCCTTTACAGTGGTGCGGACAGCCAGCAGTAAAGATGACCGTCCGGATCCCCGGTCCATCGACGACGGATTCTTCAACGACGGATAGAATGCGCATCATGTTTCACCCTCGCCCGCTCTTCTTCTCGCTTCGCCGTATTCCAACGGTCCATCGTCCCGACCAAATAACCGGTGATGCGGCGGATTCGTTCAATGTTTGTATCCTCGCCACACGTCGGACAGGCATCGTCAATCAGTCCTTCTAACCCACAATTTCCGCATCGGTCGACGGGATGATTGATGGAACCGTAACCGATATCATGCTGACGCATCAAGCGGACAATCGATTCCACCGCTTCAGCATTATGGGCAAGTGACCCATCGACTTCGACATATGAAATATGTCCCGCGTCACACAATGCGTGATACGGTGCCTCGATTCGGATTTTCTCACGAATTGATACAGACTGATAGACCGGCACGTGGAATGAATTTGTATAAAAGGCACGATTAGTGACACCTTCAATCATCCCAAACGTTTCCTGGTCTCGCGTCACAAATTTACCTGACAATCCTTCTGCCGGTGTCGCGAGCAACGAAAAGTTCAAGTCGTACGTTTCGGCTGCCGCACGCATGCGATTGGCCAAATGCGTGACGATGTCAAGACCGAGTCGCTCTGCTTCACGCGACTCAGCATGTGTACCTCCCGTCAACACCTTCAACGTTTCAGCGAGTCCGATGAAACCGAGTGAAAGCGTTCCTTGTTTCAATACGTCTCGGACTTCATCATGAATATGTAACTGCTCACTTCCACGCCAGACACCTTGTGTGTAGAGGAAACGAAATTCTTCAGCACGACGCGTACATTGATATTCGAAACGCTCGACTAACTGTTCGATCCCGATGTCGACATATCGGTTGAGAATGCTGTAAAAATCCGAGATCGACTCCGAGACAAGTGCCATCTTCACCAAGTTGAGTGTGGAAAAGGAAAGATTGCCACGACCGATCGACGTCTCTTCTCCGTGTCGGTTTCCCATGACCCGAGTGCGGCAACCCATATATGCCACTTCAGATGCATGCGTCCCATCATAGTAAGCGGCATTGAACGGGGCATCGATGAAGGAAAAATTCGGAAATAGCCGTTTTCCTGTGACCCGACACGCTTCACGGAAAAGATCGACGTTCGGATCGTCCTCCCGAAAGTTGATTCCTTCCTTCACTTTAAAGATTTGAATAGGAAAAATCGGAGTCTCCCCGTTCCCTAACCCACGTTCCGTGGCACGAAGTAGCTCTCGAATGAGGATACGTCCCCACTTTGATGTGTCCGTTCCATAATTGATCGAAACGAAAGGCACTTGCCCGCCACCTCGTGAGTGCATCGAGTTCGCATTGTGGATGAACGCCTCACACGCCTGATACGTCGCTGAAATCGTCTCTTCTTCAGCGAGTGTCTCCAATTGCGTTTCTTCCCAGTCAACGGGTAAGGATTGGAGTCGGCTCAGTTGACGCTCATATGTCTTCTCGACATACGGTGCCAAGTCGACGTCAAACATCGGGAACGCCTGCCCTCCGTGTTGCATATTTTGATTCGCTTGAAGGATGATCGATGCGAGTGCCATGGCGGAGCGAATGTCCTTTGGTGACCTGATTGTTCCATGCCCCGTATGGAATCCATCTTTTAATAATTGACCGAGTGGAATTTGACAACATGTCGTCGAGCCTGTGATGTAATAGTCGGCGTCGTGCACATATAAATAGTTATCAGTGACGGCCTGTTTTGGTCGCTCCGACATCAAATACGTCTGCGATAGTTCTTTCGACACTTCCGAAGAGAGTCGTGCTAGTTTCCCGAGCGGGGATTTACCGTCCACGTTCGCATTCTCTTGTACTAAGTCTTGATCTGGTAAGATGCAGACGTCCTCATACAACTGCAGTAATTTCAAAACCCATCACCTCACTATATATGGATTCAAAACAATATTAATCGTTTTAAAAATCCTATATATAGATTATGGCATGTGTTTTTCTCAATGGTCACGAGTCGATATTGTGACAGTTTATGTGTGATCATACGATAAAAAAGAGCCTCGTCTTCGGTAAGACAAGGCTCTACGTTATATGTGACAAACATCATTTATTTAACAGCTTTTACAACTTTTAATTCGACTTCTTCCTCTAATTCTTGTGCTTCACGAAGACCCTTCGAGTTGAGCCACGTATAGATGGCTCCCATGAAGAGCGCTCCACCGATAATGTTACCGAACGTTGCAGGAATCAAGTTGTGGATTGCACCTGCCATGCTGATCGTCTCCGGGTGTGGGACGACGAGCGTCAAGGCGAACAATACGAAGTTGGCGATGACGTGGTCGAATCCTGAAGCGAAGAAGACCGCGACAAGGAAGATCATCGAGAAGATTTGAGCGAACTCATTTTTCATTTGTTTCGGTAAGAAAATAGCGAGACAGACCATCCAGTTACAGAAGATGGCGCGGAAGAAAATTTCGACCGTCGTATGGTGCATTTTCCCCTCAACAACGGAGAACAACCAGTTGTTCATCCCGAGTTCTTGGATGACGCCAGTCGGTGCAAGTAGTAAGGCGAATAGGATTCCCCCGAGTGCGTTCCCGACGAAGCAGAGCAACCAGACGAGCATCGTATCACTGAGCGTTGTATAGCCACGAAGTGTCGACGTTGTGAAATACATCGTATTCCCCGTGAACAATTCCGCTCCCCCATAGATGATCATGACGAGCGCGATCCCGAACGAGAAGCCCCCAATGAGTGTCGTGAACGGAGATTCCGCTAAATACATACCGTTGACGACTTTCAACGTGAAGATTGAAGCAAAGCCGATAAAGATCCCGGCTAACATCGCCCGTAAAAAGTATTCCATTGGACGATAATGAATCATTTGTGAGGAAGCCTGTGCTTTTTTCCGTAATGATTCGAGTGCATGGATTTCCATTGATGCCATGTCACAAACCCTTCTTTCTGAATAATTAAATAGGAAAGTATCAGTTCGAATATGTGAAATCATTAACAATATAAACTGTACAGTCTCTGTTGGCAATCACCTCTAGAAGGAATTGACAGAGTGTTCACATCGTAATCGTTTACATGTGGCGGATTTGTGACAAACAAAAAAGTGCTCCGATTTCTCGAAGCACTTGTGTAACTCTTATTCTTTATCCTCAGACGATTCTTCAGCTTCTTCCGATGAAGCTTCTGATGCTTCCTCTTGAGTTGAACCTTCTTCCGACTCTTCCTCTTCAACTTCTGCAACCGGCTCATTCACAGAGGCGATGTGCATATCTGGTTCCGAGACGATCGTGTACGATTTGTCTTCTGGAAGATCTGCTACCGTCACCGAGTCACCGATTTCGAGGTCTGACACATCAAGTTCGATGCGTTCAGGGATGTTGGCCGGTGTCGCAGAAACCGTCACTTTATAAAGTGACTGGGCAAGATATCCGCCTTCTTTGACGCCTTTCGCGTCACCAACAAGGACGATATCCGCTTCAACTTCTGTCTCTTCATCCATCTTCACGGCCATGAATTCGACGTGCTGATAAAAGTTTGTGAACGGGTCCGTTTCCGATCCGTGCACGAGCGTGTTGATTTTATTTCCATCGTAATGGAGTTCAATCAAGGCATTGTCACCGTGGTCTCGAAGAATTTTACGAAGGTCCATCTCGTCAAATACGATTGGAGTGCTGTCTACTTTGTAGCCGTAGACGACGCCTAACGCTTTACCTTCCTTACGCAACTTCGTGCGCAGTGACCGTGGGCGTAATTCTCGTTTTGATACTTGAAGTTTGTTCGTCATTTTCTTTTCCTCCTACATGGATATACATTTCATGTCGACATCTTGAGGGTGAGGCAGTGAAAAAGCCACCTCTCAACCTCGATGCGTTGAGTGACATGTGTATAGTTTTCCCATGAGGAAGGCTGAATAAACGTTACATCGTGTTAAAACAAGGTAACAAGACGATTACATGACGCGTTTAAATAACTTCTCAAGCTCATACGTGCTCCATTTCACGAGAATCGGTCGCCCGTGCGGACAGGTAAACGGAGACGTCGTACGACTCAAATCATCAATCAATTGTCGCATCATCTCCCTATTGAGTGGATGGTTCGCTTTGATCGATCGTTTACACGCCATGAGGATTGATGCTTCTTCGCGATATTTCGCGATGTCGATTGACCGCTGTTGAATGGCCATCTCCACCAGATCACGAATCGTGCCCTCTAAGTCATGTTGCGGATACCATGTCGGAATCTCACGGACAAGGAACGTGTTACCCCCAAACGGCTCTAACGTGATGCCTGCATCCGCTAGAAGCGGGAGCACTTCTTCGATAGCGAGCGTCTCTTCTTGCGTGAACTCTAACGTCAGCGGAATCAATAGAAGCTGATACTCTTTTTCCGGACGTCCTAACTGCTCATAGAACAACTCATACTTGATGCGTTCCTGAGCGGCATGTTGGTCCATCACGTACATCCCGTCTTCCGCTCCACAGATGATATAACTCGAATGCAGTTGCCCGATGACGTCTAACGCCGGAAGACGCTCCGACTGACGTACAGGCTCTTCGACCTGTTTTGGTTCAATCATCTCTGGTTCCGGTTCATGAACGAGCGGCGCCGGGTTCCACTGGGAAGGAGACGTGATCGACTCTTTTCGCTCGCGAGGAATCGGATAGTTCCATTCGACCGGATCTGCCTGTTTAGGTTGGGGCTCCATCGAAAAGTCGAGTTTCGACTGTTCAGAAGGTGTCACACGTTTCGGCTTCGGTTCTTGTTTCACAGACGGAATGAGACGTTGTTCCCGGAGTGTCAATTGAACGGTCTCTCGGATGAGCTGGCATAGTTCTTTTTCTTTCGACAAACGCACTTCACGTTTCGTCGGATGGACGTTCACGTCAATCAACATCGGGTCCATCTTCACTTCGAGCACGGCAATTGGATAGCGACCGATCGGTAAGAGCGTATGGTAGCCTTCAAGCACGCTTTGGGTCAGTGCAAAGTTCTTGATGCTTCGACCGTTTAAGATGAGAGTCACGTACTGTTTGTTCGAACGGGTCACTTCCGGTCGCACGAGATGGGCGCTCAGCGTATAATCGTTCGTCTTGCTCGACGCCGTGACGATTTGTGCGGCGACTTGGCGACCATAGATGGCAAGCATGACTTGTTTCAAGTCTCCATTCCCGTTCGTACGCAACAATTCTTTCTCTTCATGAAAGACGGTGAATCGAATCTCCGGATGAGACAGCGCTAAACGGTTCAACGTATCCGTAATACTCGCAAGTTCCGTTGCTGACGTCTTCAAATATTTCAGCCGTGCCGGTGTGTTGAAGAAGAGCTGACTGACCGCAATTTCGGTCCCGACGTTCGTCGCCGTCGGATTCGTCGCCTTGACGACTCCACCTTCAAGCGTCATCTCAAAACCATCCTCATCTGCTCGCTTTGACTTCAAGGAGACGTGGCTGACCGACGCAATCGAGGCGAGCGCCTCACCGCGGAAGCCGAGCGTCCGAATCCGAAACAAGTCATGCTCGTCCCGGATCTTACTCGTCGCATGCCGCAAGAAGGCTCGCGCCGCATCTTCTTCATGGAACCCATGCCCGTTATCTCGCACTTTGATTAGACGGATACCCGCCTCTTGTAAGTCGACGTCTACTTTCGTCGCTCCCGCGTCAATCGCATTTTCGACTAATTCTTTCACGACGGAAGCAGGTCGCTCGACGACCTCCCCGGCTGCGATTCGGTTCGCGAGCTGTTCAGGTAACTCTCGAATGATTCCCATCGACTCACCCTTTCTTTGCGGTCTGTTGCAGTTCGTAGAGCGCCTGCATCGCTTCGATTGGATTCATTGCCAATAGATCGAGTTTGAGCAGCTGTTCTCGAACAGCGTCATGCGACTCGAACAATGACAACTGGCTGACTTCTTCCACTTGAGGTGGAGCAGATTGCTCGTTCAAAGCTGGTTTCGTTGCTTCCGATTCGAGTTCTGACAGAATCGTCCGGGCCCGGTCAATCAATGAATCCGGAAGTTCAGCCAATTCCGCCACATGAATCCCATACGATTTATCGGCACGTCCCGGATGCACTTCGTGGAGAAAGACGACTCGTCCATCTCGTTCAATCGCCCGAACATGAACATTCTCAAGTGTCGGAATCGAATCTTCGAGCACTGTCAGTTCATGATAGTGCGTCGAGAAGAGTGTCTTCGCACCGATTGACGAGGCGATATATTCAACGATTGCCTGTGCGAGCGCCATCCCGTCATACGTCGACGTCCCGCGACCGATTTCATCTAATAAAATCAAACTATGTTCCGTCGCCTCAGTGACGGCTTGGCGCGTCTCGGTCATCTCGACCATGAACGTCGACTGTCCGCTCACCAAATCGTCAGCCGCACCGATTCGTGTAAAGATACGGTCAAAGAGCGGGAGTTCCGCCGCTTCGGCCGGGACGAATGAACCGATTTGATGAAGGATTGCAATCAAGGCAAATTGACGCATGTACGTCGATTTACCGGACATGTTCGGTCCGGTGATGAGTAACATTTGACGCGTGTCGTCAAGCGTCAAGTCATTGGCGACATATTCGCCTCGCGGCAAGACCGTCTCAATCACAGGGTGACGCCCACGTTCAATTTGGACGTGAGATGTCGTAACTGGGCGAACGTATTCCCGCTTCTCCGCCACGACGGCAAGGGCGAGGAGAACATCCAACTCACTGAGTGAACGGGCCAATTGTTGAAGGTCCTTCGTATACGTCTTCACTTCTTCGCGAAGTGCGACAAACAAGTCATATTCGAGCGTACAGCTCTTCTCTTCCGCACCTAAGATGAGGGCTTCCTTCTCTTTCAGCTCTGGAGTGATGTATCGTTCCGCATTCGTCAACGTCTGTTTCCGCTCATATCGTCCTTCTTCAAGCAACTTCGCATTCGCTTTCGTCACTTCTAAGTAGTAACCGAATACGCGGTTATACCCGACCTTTAACGATTTGATGCCGGTAGCGATGCGTTCCTGTTGTTCGAGGTTGGCAATCCACGATTTTCCGTTCGCTTTCGCTTCTAACAGTTCATCGAGCTCATCCGAATACCCGTGACGAATCATCCCGCCCTCTTTCGTCGAAATCGGGGGTGAATCGACAAGGGCAGCCCGTAGCTGTTCACTCAACGTCTCGAACGAGTCAAGATTCTGTTCGATTTGATGCAAGCGATCCGCTTTCACCGTTTGTAAGAGTGACCGGACGGCTGGCATCCGTTCAAGTGTGTCGCGTAGTTGGACGAGATCTCGCGCATTCGCCGTCCCGTACCCGACTTTTGCGACAAGGCGTTCGATATCGTAGACTCGCTTCAGCTCTTCTTGTAGTTGATCGCGCAACATGAAGTCGTCCACCAAGTTCTCGACGGCATCCTGTCGCTCTCTGATGCCTTGCTCTGTATAGAGTGGCTGTTCGAGCCAACGTTTCAACAATCGACCGCCCATCGCCGTCGTCGTCTCATCAAGGAGTGAAAGGAGTGACCCTTTCCGTTCCCCTGAACGAGCCGAACGGAACAACTCAAGATTTCGGGCCGTGTTGGCGTCAAGTTGCATATGCTGTTCAACCTCATAGGCGACAGCTGGTTGCAAGTGATCGAGCGAACGTTTCTGTGTTTTCGTGAGATAAGCGAACAACAACTCAAACGCCGAACGCTGTGGCTCATCTTTCGCACCTTGTGCGAGCGGACTCTCCCGCTTGTCCACTTGAATCGAGAGAGGGATCCCGGTCTGACGTAACAAGTCGGCCAACCGTTCATCCTCGACGATGACCTCGTTCGGGAGCAATCCTTCGATTTCCCGTAAGACGGCCTCTTCTGACGAGAGCGTCGTCAACCACGATTCCCCCGTCGTGACGTCACCGCGAGCAATTCCGAATCGGCCTGCGACGTCCGAGATGGCGACGAGATATCGGTTCTCTTTTTCACTGAGTGACGCCATATATGTACCTGGCGTGATCACTTGGATGACTTCCCGTTTCACGAGCCCTTTAGTTGCCTTCGGATCCTCCGTCTGTTCACAGATGGCGACGTTAAAACCTTTTTCGATCAACTGTTCGATGTAGATTGCCGCGGAATGGTGCGGGACGCCGCACATTGGAATCGGATGCTCAGCCTGTTTCCCATTTTTAGAAGTGAGCGTGAGCTCTAACTCTTTTGCAACAATTTGTGCATCTTCAAAAAACAACTCGTAAAAGTCGCCGAGTCGATAGAATAAAAAGGCGTCCGGATAGTCGGCCTTGATAGAGAAATATTGTTTCATCATTGGTGTCTGATGGACTTCTTGCATGTTGATTCACCTCTAGAAAGTACAACAGCTGACCATCGGCCAGCTGTGTCGTTTTAGTATCCGCAGCCGCCGCGTGCTTGTTCAGCCGCCATGCCGCTCCCTGTCTTTCCTGCAAGGACGTCACCGTCCGTCGATTCGATGATACGGTCCGTCACGGAGTTCGCGAGCGTCACCGTCACGTATTGAAGCAAATCGTTCACTTCGACTTGAGTTTCCTGGAACGCTTGAACGACCGGAATTGAATCGAGTTCTTCCATCGCTTTATCAATCTTTTGCTCGACTTTCGCAAGTGCTTCCGTCTTGCCATAGTGCTTACAGTTGACGGCTTCTTTTTGTAAGAACTTGATTCGTTTAATCAACGTCTGTACTCGGTCACTTCCGTTTACTTTCGCTTCCGCTTCTTTGAAGCGTGCCACTTCTGGTGTTTGTGCTAATACATCTGCCAATTCTCTTGCTTTTGCAATTACTTGTTGATCGGTCACCATTGTAAACCCCTTTATGTCTATAATGTAATCGTGCTCAAAAGCACGTGAATGTTCTTTCTCATTCTAACATGAACGATTCCGAAACGGTACTAGCGGGATTCGTTGATTCACGTAACATATCGACATGTGGAATACTATCTTCTTGATACACATCACTCGTCCGTTTGAAGCCAAACGAGGCATAAAAAGGTTCCACATACGTCTGCGCTTGCAGGTATAACGTCTCATGTCCAAAATCTTTGATTGCCGCATCCATCAAGAGGCGGGAATACCCTTTCCCTCGATGCGTCGCTTTCGTGACGACACGTCCGATGGCGACCGGAGATGCTTCCGTCAGCACGCGAAGCGCAGACACGATCTCTCCATCTTCTTCTATCCAATAATGGATGGCTGCTACGTCCTTACCATCCACCTCTTGGTACGGACAGTTCTGTTCGACCACGAATATCTCAGTTCGTAATGCCAGTAAGCGATACAATTCCATCGTTGTCAGTTCATCAAACGCTTTTTTCTTCATCAGTATCCCCCTAATCAATCGTCACCCCGAGTGCCCGGGCGACATGTAATCCGCTCGTCATCGCGCCAATCGTCCCCGCTCCTGGAAATACGGTATCCCCGCACACAAAAAAGTTCGGCAAGTCGGTGCGATAACTCGCAGCGCGAAAGAGCGCCTGGCTAGGAGTCTGCGCATAACCTCCTACTGCCCCATGCGGTCGCTTCGTATACTTCACCCATGCCCCGGGTCCACCAGGAAGAAGTAGTGACGACTCGCGGTCCCAAGCGGGAAAAGCAGTTGCGACGACGTCGACGAGACGATTGGTCCAATCTTGCTCTAGTTTCTCATATGCCGCCCGGTCTTTCCAATGTTGCCATTCTGATAAATCGATATGTGTGGATACCGTGATGGTCCGTTCCGGTTTTTCTGTGCGCAACACGTCATCCGGCGCGGACATGGAAATGAACGCATGCCCACTCGGTAATCGCTCGTGATAGATTTGTTGAAACAGTGGTTTCTGTCGACACACATCCTCAGGCAAGACGAGATAGAGACTGAACGTGCCCCATTGCGACTGCTTCAATTGTCTGCGGTATTGTCGTTTGAAGCATCGTTGTTCTTGTCCTCTCAGAAGTTCGCTCGTCCGCTCAATCGGGATGGCGGAAACAATGACATCGACTAGTTCAAGTCGTCCTCTTCGATCGGTGATGAGCCATCCATCTGTCACTCGTTCGATGGACTGGACGTCTCTACCTAATTTCGTCTCCCCACCAAACGTCCGAACGGCGCGCTCTAATGCATGAGCCAATTGATACAGTCCACCTTCCACATAGTACGCCCCTTCGTGATAGACCGACAGCGCCACTGCACCGAGTAAATGACTCGCTTCTTTCGCACCGGTTTGCAAACTGTCGAGCAGAACGCCATCGATAAATCGCTCGAACATCGTACCGTTTAGTCCATGACGAGCTAACGTGTCACCGAGTGGCCGCTGGAGTTTGAGAAGCGTTGTGATTTGATTCGGTCGAAAACCTTTCAGCGCGTAAACTATGTCTGATGTCGTCCGAAGTGGAAGAGCGGGCAACTGCTGAAACAACGGACGAATCTTCTCAAAATCGCCCCACACTTCACGGTAAAACGCATGGATTCCCTTATAATGCTCTGAGAACACGCGACTGAGCTCCTCAAGAAGACGCTTTCGGTCGCGAAAGTAAGTGACGGTGACGTCATGAAGATGAATGTCCATCACCTCGTCCAGTAACGTCACCTCGACCGATTCGCCCAATTTCTGAAGAACCCGCTGATGGACCCCTCCTCGTTCGAATCCCATACCGAGCGTTGCACCTGCAGGAAACAAGTAGTCACCCCGTTGAAACTTGCCGGCACACCCACCCCATTCACGCGATGCTTCTAATACAATCACATCATGCCCTTTCTGTTGCGCAAGCGCAGCTGCAGTCAAACCCGCAACGCCTCCACCTATGACCCCGATTTTCATGTACATCCCTCCTCTCTATATCATACCTGCTCATTCAAAAACTTGAAGAAATGAATCGGTTTTTGAGATTCCAGCGTTCTTTTGAAGGGAACTGATTCTCTTATGCAGAAATAGTTTACAGTCTGAAAAGGTAAGGTGATGAAAATGCGTAGTCGTGTCATGGTTTATTTATTGATTCCCATCCTCATCTTTATTGGTATACTGATTACCCCACCTTCCGAGGAATCACTCAAGCTCGCGACGATGACCGTCGTCAGCATTCAGGAGATGATTCCTTACGAAAAAGAGTATACGGCACAGAAAGTGCTAGAAGAACGAACCCTGGACGACAAATCAGCCACCATCGAAGAATGGCGTCTCGAGCAAGGAGCGAGAACGTCTTATAGTTATGTGCTCAGACTGAGAGGATTTGACCATGTGACACAGATTGATGCAGGAGCGGCCAACACGAGATCGGACGGCTATTACGCGATGCAGGCCCATAGCCCAATCTTTGAGACGGGTAAACCGGTATCGACAGACTATCCAATTGTCGTGTTCAGTTCGGAACAACGTCTTGTTATCGGACAGATGGATGTCCGGGTCATTTACGAAGAGGACGGTCAATTGAAGAAATGGATTGTATTGGAGGATGAATAAGAGTAGATGAGCAGCTTAACGATTGATAGCAATCTAAATATGAAACGCATCATGATCATCGGTTCTGGCGGTGCGGGGAAATCCACACTCGCCCGTCAACTCGGTGAACGATTACATCTCGATGTCTATCATTTGGACGCTCTCATGTGGAGACCGGGATGGGTGATGGCACCGAGAGAAGAACGAATCGACATCCAACAACAACTCGTGAAGAAGGATGAATGGATTATCGATGGAAATTTCGGGAATACCCTTGATTTACGACTACAGGCAGCGGACACTGTCATTTTAATCGATCTTCCACGCATCGTCTGTATATATCACGTCCTCAAGCGAGTTGTCCGATATCGTGGTACGACACGACCGGATATGGGTGCATCCTGTGAGGAAAAACTCGATTTCGCATTCCTGAAGTGGGTTTGGAATTTTCCTGACGTTCAAAAGCCAGAGATGCTCAAACGAATCAAACAATATTCTCACGAGAAACAGATCATCGTCTTAAAATCTCAGAAAGATGTTACAAACTTCATTCATCAAATGAAAAGGCAGGAATTTCTATGAACCCTATCCTTCACAAAATCGGCACCATCTTTATTCCGGTAAGTGATATTCAAAAAGCGCGTGACTGGTATTGTGATTTATTCGATCTTTCAACAAAAGGAGAAATCTTATTCGACCATTTATATGTCATTCCATTAGAGGGTACTAACCTTGTTTTAGATAGCAAAATCTACTCAAAAGATAACATCATCCAGACACCACTATTTCACTTAAATACACACGATATTCATCAAGCTTATTCTTATATGACTCAACACGACATTGAGGTCATTACACCCATTGAGCACGAACATTGGTTCAATTTCAAAGATCTTGACGGGAACGTCATCATGGTATGCAAATGCTAACATCGGATCAAACCTTTAACTACCCTTATCAGGTTATTCAGGTCGATTGTATCGAAGACTATCTTAAGGAAATGAGCCATTTTAACAAGTAAATCAAGTTGTATAAGTAATAAGATTTGCTCCTACTTAGATGTGAGGTGATCATCTGTTTTTTCTTCAAATGTCTGGAACACCTGGATCAGGAAAATCCACATTGGCTAAGCGTATCATCCAACACGTACCCGCAGTCATCATCGATCATGATGTTTCAAAGACCGCCCTACTCCATACGCTTCATATTGGCAACTTCTCGGATGGAGAAATCGGGAAGATGGCTTATGATGTCGATTGGTCGCTCGTCGAGTATCACCTATCACTTGGACAAAACGTCATTCTCGACAGTCCATGTCTCTATGATGAAATGCTCGATAAAGGGATAGCGATTTCCACCAAGTACGGAGCGACTTACCGTTATATCGAGTGTCGTCATGAAAATTACGAAGAAATTAACACACGACTTCGAAACCGTGTCAGACGACCGAGTCAAATTGATCAAGTTTCATATGAGAATTGGTCTAAGATGAATGAACACTGCAAACGGCCTACTAACCATTCTTACTTACAAACCTATACGATGGACAATCGAGAAATTCCGATTGAGCGAATTATGTCGTATCTGTTGAAAAACTAAGAAGAGAACGCTTTCAGATAGAAAGTGCTTCTCTTTTTAATGATTTTGTATATTTATGCTTTACAATTAATAATCATACATATACACTTAGTCTCATCTACAACAGGGAGGCATTATACACATATGAAAAAATGGTTATTAGCAGGATCACTTATGATGAGCGCAGTATTACTCGGTGCATGTAGTCAAGAGACAGAAGGTGAAGCGACAGAACAAAAAACGCTCGTCATGGGGACGAGCGCCGATTACTTCCCATATGAATTTGTCGATACGGCAAACGGGGATGCGATTGTCGGATTTGATATTGAAATCGCGGAGACGATTACAGAACGTCTCGGTTACGAATTGAAGATTGAAGATATGGACTTCGGTAGCTTACTCGGAGCCCTCAATAGCGGGCGTGTCGACTTCGTCATGGCCGGGATGACGCCAACAGAAGAGCGTAAAGAGAATGCCGATTTCTCAGACATCTATCTATCCGCGACAAACTTGATCATGACTAAAGACGAGTCCCTTCAGGCAATCGAAGATTTGTCTAGTAAGAAAATCGGTGTCCAAACGGCTTCGATTCAAGAAAATATCGCTAAAGAACAAGCACCTGACGCTGAACTCGTATCCTTGAACAAGATCCCTGAAATCGTTCAAGAGTTGAACACAGGTCGAATCGATGCAATGGTCATCGAAGACACGGTCGCACAAAAGTATTTAGACCAAGATGACAGCTTCTATACATTCGCTTTGAAAGAGGATGGCGAAAAAGGATCAGCTGCTGCCTTCAAATTAGATGATGAGTTACGCGACCAGTTCAACGAAGAGTTGAACAAGATGATGGAGTCTGGCGAAATCGATGAATTGGTGAAAAAATGGTTCTCGATGGAGCCAACTGAATGAGACAAGTCGAGCTACCGATTTATCCCGTCGTTTATCCGACGGGACATCGGTTAAACCAAAATGAAAGTCAATTCCCGTTACCTGACCGCATCAAGAATCAGCTTGATTCGTTGACGTATCATGACTTACACGAATATCCGGTCGAACCGATCAATGAATTGTTCGAACGCTACGCTGCGTACGTTGGCGTCACACCCGAGCAATTACTAGTCGGTTGTGGGAGTGATGAGATGATTCATGTCGTGACGCAAGCATTGCTCGCACCACATGACATCGTCTTGTCTCCGGCACCTGACTTTTCGATGTATCCAATCTTCACGACCATCGCACACGGTCATCATGTTCAAGCCGTTGATTTATCGTATGAGGGAATTCTAGAGGCGATTGAGACGCATCATCCAAAACTTCTTCTCCTATCGAATCCGAACAATCCAACCGGAAAGCTGTGGACCGTAGAAGAGTTGACGCATCTCGCCTCACTCGTACCGTACCTCGTGGTGGATGAGGCGTACATGGACTTCACACCGAATGACAGCATGATTCCGTTCATTGCAAACCATCCAAATCTCATCGTCCTTCGCACGATGTCAAAAGCTTTTGGATTGGCAAACGTACGAATTGGATTCATGGTGACAAACACCGAACTCGCACACTATTTCCGTCAATTCATCCCACCATTTAATATCAGCGGGGTGAGTGCAAAAATTTGCAACATCTTCTTAAAAGATGCGACTTATCTTCAAGAATCAATCAAATGGCATGACCAGATGCGGCAAAAGTGGGCACTAGCCTTTGAATCCATCGGTCATGTCCTCCCTGCATCGACAAACTTCTTGTATATCGAGTTAGAACAACCTGAAGCAGTGTGGGCCCATTTGACCGACTTGAACATACACACGTCGAAACAACCTACGGGGATTCGGGTGACGATTGGTGATGAGACGGCGCTTCATCTTGCATATACAGCTATTCAGAAATACAAGCAATCAAGTCATGTCAAAAACTCCTGAACCACGCGTTCAGGAGTTTTTGTCAGTAGATCGTCTTGATCACACGTGCCGGATTTCCTCCGACGACTGTTCGAGATGGCACATCTTTTGTGACGACCGCACCGGATGCGACGACGGCCTCATCCCCAATCGTCACACCGGGATTGATAATCGCCCCTCCACCGATCCACACGCGGTCGCCGATGGTCACCGGCTTCCCGAACTCATATCCTGAGATCCGATCGATCGGATCGATCGGATGTGTCGCCGTATAAATATGTACACCCGGTGCGAGCATGCAGTCATCCCCAAACGTGATGGGGCAAATGTCTAGGAAGACACAGTCAAAATTCGCATAGAATCGATCTCCTAAGTGGATGTTATACCCATAATCACATTTGAAGTTCGGCTCGATATAATATGACCCTTTCGTCGATCCGAGTAACGCACCAAGAATCTCTTTTCGTTCTTCCAAATCATCGATTCCAGAACGATTGAATTGTTCAGTTAATCTCCGGGCATGCTTCCGATCTGCAACGAGCGTTTCATCACCAGCTAAATACAGTTCACCACGAATCATCTTTTCTTTTTCCGTCATCATAATCCCTCCTTAAAATTAGTATAGAGGATTTTTCAAGGGTTTAGGGAATAGAGACAAGGATGAGCAGAAGGAGGCAGATCACATGAAACGAATACTGGAATGTCGAGCAAGTGATTTTATCACGTTTAATCGTCAAGATTTAATCGATTCGATTCGAAAAGCAGAAGGTCGAACGGTCATGGCCGAGGTCATCCCGACGGTGCAGCCGTTGTATCCAGAAGTGACAAACGCAGAACTAGCACGAGCATTCGGTGTCGACTTGATTTTATTGAACATGATCGATGTGTTTCATCCTTACATTAAAGGACTTGAAAGTCATGCATTATTCGGGGAGATGCCGGGTGATGAGATGAGCGATCATCCGATTCTCGAACTAAAACGACTGATTGGATTGCCAATTGGAGTCAACTTGGAACCTGTTGATTTTTCAGAGAAGTCGTCCGAGATGAATGAAGTAAAACGAGGCAGACTCGCTTCAATCGAAGCGTTCCAAAAAGCATCGGAGCTCGGGTTTGACTTCGTCTGTTTGACAGGCAATCCGAATACCGGGGTCACGAATGAAGCAATCGAACAAGCAATCATCCAAGCACGTCGTGAATTCGCAGGGGTCATCATTGCCGGGAAAATGCATCAAGCCGGTGCAGGCAATGTGTTAGACCGCGACGCGTATATCCGCTTCGTCGAAGCTGGCGCAGATATCATCCTCCTTCCGGCTCCAGGCACTGTACCTGGCGTCCGTGAAGAATCGTTTCACGAACTCGTTCAGGAATTGCAAGTGCTCGGCGCTCTCACGTTAGCGGCGATTGGAACGTCACAAGAAGGCGCAGATGTCGAGACCGTTCGGGAAATCGCACTCTCTTCAAAACGAGGCGGAGCAGATATCGTGCATATAGGTGACGCCGGACTGTCCGGAATTGCCGTACCAGAGAACATTCAGGCACTATCCATTGCGATTCGCGGACGACGCCATACGTACATTCGCATGGCCGCCTCGGTCAATCGGTAACACAAAAGAGGAAGGAGCGCGTCTCCTTCCTCTTTTATTTACCATTCCGTGACGTCGCGACGTGGTTTCGCCGGTGTGGTAGTACCGTGACGCTTGGCGAGTAACGCTTCCACATCCTCTAAACGAACACCTTTGGCTGCTAACAAGACGAGTAAGTGATACAGAAGGTCGGCTGACTCTTCAACCAAGTCTTCATCCGTCATAGCAGCAATGACGACCTCAAACGCTTCTTCCCCGAACTTTTTCGCGATTTTTTCAACGCCTTGTTCCAATAAATAAGTCGTATACGAACCTTCTTTCGGTTCATTTTTTCTAGATTGAATCAATTGTTCCAATTCATGAATCATACGTTCACCTCCGTAAAGAAACAGCTTCGATTACCGGTATGACACGTCGGGCCATTCGCATGAACACGAACGAGAAGCGCATCCTGGTCACAGTCGATGTGGATGCTGACGACGTCCAGTGTATTTCCGCTCGTCTCCCCTTTCATCCAAAGCCGACCTTTTGAACGAGACCAGAACGTGACGACCCGTTCACGAAGCGTCTGTCGGATTGCCTCATCATTCATATATCCGAGCATGAGGACCGCCCCGTCGTCGTCTGAGACGATGATGGCGGGAATCAGTCCATTTTCGTCGAAACGAACCGCATCGGCAAGTTGTGACTCGTGCATACGTGCTTCACCTCTTCTACTGTCGTTTTTCGGTCATGTAAGATGGATGCAAGTAATGCGGCATCGACTTTCTCAAGCGCTTCGACTACGTGCTCGGCATTGCCTGCCCCACCGGATGCGATAATCGGAATGTCGACGACTTCACGAAGTTGTTCTAAAATCGCAAGGTCATAACCGCTCTGCTTTCCATCTTGGTTCATGGACGTGACAAGAAGTTCACCCGCCCCGAGCGCGGCCACTTGTTTCGCCCATTCGACCGCCAACAGGTCCGTCTTCTGTTTTCCACCATATGTGTACACATAATATTCGCCATCTTCAAACTTTACGTCGATTGCGACGACGATACATTGTGAACCGAAACGATCGGCCGCTTCACGAATGAGACTTGGGGATTCTACAGCGAGCGTGTTCAACGATACTTTGTCCGCCCCTGCTTTTAATAGTGACGAGATATCCTCGAGTGAACGAATCCCACCTCCGACCGTCAGCGGGATGAATACTTTCCGCGCTACCGCACTGACGACATCGAGCATCGTCTGGCGACGCTCCGTACTTGCCGTGATATCGAGAAAGACAAGTTCATCGGCTCCGGACTCATCGTAATATTTCGCGATTTCGACCGGATCACCGATGTCTCGTAATTGTACGAACTCAATCCCTTTGACGACACGACCTTCTTTCACGTCAAGACATGGAATAATTCTGCGTTTAAGCATAACGCGCCTCCCATTCAATCAGTTCTTCGATGCTCACCTTACCGGACAGAAGTGCTTTCCCGACGACAGCCTCATCAATTTTCGCCATCTTCAGTTCCTTCACGTCCTCTTCAGTCGTCACACCGCCTGAGGCAATCAATGTGACGTTGACGATTTGACGTAACGCCTTCATGCGAGAAACGTTCGGTCCATTCAGTTTCCCATCGGATCCGATATCGGTATATAGAATCGTTTCGATCCCCCGTTCGACAAGGTCTTGAGCGACCGAGATGTCATCGAGTTTTGTCGCTTCCTGCCATCCGTTAATGGCGACCTTCCCGTCATAGGCATCGAGTGCCACAGCGATTCGCTTGCCATACTTTTCAATCGCCATGTCTAGAAAGTCAGGATCCGTAAACGCCTTCGTCCCTAAAAGGACGCGATCCGCACCGGTTTCCATGACCGCATCAAGTGCGGCTTCTGAACGAATTCCTCCTCCTGTCTGGACAAGGAACCCTAGAGACTTCGCATAACGGACAACGTCTAAATGACGCGGCTCACCTGCCTTGGCCCCTTCTAAATCAATCAAGTGAATCATCGGGACCTTCCCTTGCCACGCTTTTAATAATTCATACGGATCTCCGTATTGTTCTTCCGTAGAAAAATCACCTTCCGTCAAACGGACGATCTTACCTCCAATCAAATCAATGGCGGGTAGTAATCTCACGCTCGACCGCCTCCTTCCATTCTTGAAGTAAGCTGAGACCAAATGTCCCGCTCTTTTCCGGGTGGAACTGCATGCCCGTCACGAGCCCTTTTTGAACGATTGCCGGAACTTTCTCACCCATATAATCAGCTGCCGCCACAATGTAGTCGTCCGCCGTCACGGCATGGTAAGAGTGGACAAAATAGACATCCTCATCGCGAAGGATCGAGTTCCATCCGACGTGTGGGAGACGCTTCGCTCGCATCCGTTCGACCGTTCCCGGAATCAACCCGAGACCTTTTGTCGGCATACCTTCCGTGCTCGAATCAAACAAGAGCTGCATCCCAAGACAGATCCCTAAAAATGGCTTTTCCGTCGCCATCTGTTGCAAGAGTGGGATAAGACCCGTCTGTTCGAGCGATTGCATCGCTTGCGGGAAGGCACCGACCCCAGGAAGTAAAACGGCATCCGCCTCTTCAATTTGATTTGCATCGTTCGTGATCACGACGTAGCAACCGATGGCTTGTAACGCACGTTCGACGTTAAATACGTTTCCCATACCATAATCGATGACCGCTACTTTCATCCTTCGATCCATCCTTTCGTAGAAGGGAGACGGTTCGTCCCATCGCTAGAGACCGCTTCGGCAAGCGCTCGTCCGAACGCTTTGAACAACCCTTCAATCATGTGATGTGAGTTCGACCCGTACAGAACAGAAAGGTGAAGTGTGAGTCGACCATTCATGGCAACGGCACGGAAAAATTCCTCAGCGAGTTCGGTATCAAAGTCACCAAGCTTCGGATTGTGAATATCCGCTTGATAGACGAGAAATGGGCGTCCTGACACATCAATGACCGCTCGCGCTAACGTCTCATCCATTGGCATGTAACTCGACCCGTAGCGGCGAATTCCGACTTTATCCCCGAGTGACTTGGCGATGAGCTGACCGAGTGCGATCCCGACATCCTCGACCGTATGGTGGGCATCGACCCACGTATCGCCTTCGACTTTCACGTCTAAATCCATCTGACTGTGAAAAGCGAGCAACGTCAACATGTGATCGAAGAAGCCGACCCCCGTTTGAATGGAGCTTTCACCCGTTCCGTCTAGATTTAATCGAATGTCAATTTTCGTTTCTTTCGTTTCACGTTTTAGTTCAGCTGTTCTCAACAGAATTCACCTCTTCAATCGTTTGTCGAATCAAGGCATACGCCTCGTCTGTCCCTGCACTGACACGTAGTCCATCGGGAAAAGCACGTACATGGACCCCTTTATCAAGGAAGCGGGATGCCCATCCTTCACTATCATCCGTTTTGACATAGATAAAGTTGGCACGGCTCGGTAAAATCTCACCGACTGGTCGTAACAACTCCGTTAACTTCTCACGTTGCGCCATATGGAACTGAATCGACTCTTGAATATAAGATTCATCTCGTAAGACAACGTTGGCGACAGCGGCACTGAGTCCACTCACGTTGAACGGTGAACGGAACCGGTCGATCTGTTCGATGATTTCTTCAGATGCAATCATGAAACCAATCCGGAGGTTTGCTAGACCGAACGCCTTCGATAACGTCCGTAAGATGATGACGTTCGAATATTCGTTCAAGCGAGACACAAATGAGTCCTTCATTGTGAAATCAATATACGCTTCATCCACAACGAGGTACGGTACACGTGTCGCAATGTCAGACAATTCGTCTAGTGTCCACATCTTTCCGGTCGGGTTATTCGGATTCGAGATCAAGACGAGTTTAGGGTCGGTTGTTCGAATGACCTCAGTCAACGTCTCGTAACGCAAACCCTGTTCGTCCGGTTGTGTGAAATGCCCTCTGGCAATTTGTGTATAGATGCCATACATCGAAAAGTCTGGGGCCGGTGCGACCACACGGTCTTCCGTATCCAAAATCGCCTGACTCAAGATGGCCAATAGCTCATCGCTCCCGCTGCCGACCATGAGTTGCGTCGGCTCGACTCCCGCATAGTCAGCATAGCTCGCTTTTAAAGCGAGCAATTCTTCGACTGGATAACGGCTGAGTGCCTCGAGTGATACGTCTCGAATAGCTCGTTCGAGACGTTCTGGTAACGGATATTGACTTTCATTTTGATTGAGCGCATATCCCGAAGCGGCATGAGGTACATAGCGTGGGATGTTCTGATAATTTCGTCTCATACGTCCTCCATCCGAACAGCCATCGCACGGGCGTGTCCTTCTAATTGTTCTTGTTTGGCGATTCGAATCGCGGCCTTTGTAATCGTCTCATCCAGTTCTGTCATCTCAAGGAATGTCTGACGGCGATAAAAGTCATCGACCGATAGTCCACTAGAGAAGCGGGCCGTCCCGCTCGTAGGCAAGACGTGGTTCGGTCCAGCGATATAGTCTCCAAATGCTTCGGCCGCCTCATGTCCGAGAAAGAACGAACCACCGTGACGAATCGCACGCATCAACACCTCAGGATCTTTTACGGCCAACTGGACGTGCTCCGCGGCCATCGTGTTCGCGTATTCGATTGCATCCTCGATTGTCCGATACAAGACGCCGCCACGTTTCAATGATTCTCTCGCAATGTCCTGGCGTGGTAATTGCGCTAATTGTTGCTCAAGCTCCTGCTCGATTTGATCGCGGAGGGTTTCTGACGTGACGAGCGCGATCGCCGTCGCCTCGACGTCATGTTCCGCTTGGGCGAGCAGGTCGGCGGCAACCCACTTCGGGTTCGCCGTTTCATCGGCAATGATCAACACTTCGGACGGTCCGGCGACGGAGTCGATACCGACGATGTGTGAGACGAGCGCCTTTGCCGTCGCAACATACGCATTTCCGGGTCCTACAATCTTATCGACCGGACGAATCGTTTCTGTCCCATATGCGAGTGCGGCAACGGCTTGGGCACCTCCGATTAGAAAACATTCATCGGCACCTGCGATTTTTGCTGCAATCAAGAGGGAAATGTCGATCCCATCTGCTTTTGGTGGGGTGACCATGACGACTCGTTTGACACCGGCCACTTTCGCCGGAATGATATTCATCAGGACGCTCGACGGATAGACGGCTGTCCCACCTGGTACATAAACCCCTACCGAATCCAGCGGCATATAACGTCTCCCAAGTCGGAACATCGTATCTTCGAACACATCGTCTTGTCGGACTTGGCGCGCGTGAAATGCACGAATCCGTTCTGCTGCTAACGACAGCGCCTCTGTCAATTCAGCATACGCGACTGGAGGATTAAAGCTTGCCAAATCGACCGATTCGATTCGATCGACCCCGTCGAATTGTTTCGTCCACTTAAGCAGCGCTTCGTCTCCGCGGACTTCAATCGATTCCACGATTGGTTTCACGGCTTCGGCCCAAGCTTCGCGCCTTGAGCGATTCGTTTCTGTACTCATGCGTTTTCCTCCTGACTCAGCTTTCGAATCCACGCCTTCAATTCGTCAGGCTGTTCCGCTAAAGCTGTCTCACTCGTAATGAATTTTGCATTGATTGAAAAAATCGTCTCGTATTCTTCCAAGTCGTTTGCAGCCAACGTCGCGCCCGTCTCGACGATGTCGACGATGCAATCAGCCAGTCCCGTTAACGGAGCCAATTCGACCGACCCGTTCAATGCGATGACTTCTACGTTTTGTCGCTTTGACGCAAAGTGTGAGATGGCGATGTTCGGATATTTACTCGCCACTTTTAATTTTTTCGTTCCATTACGTCGAACTTTTGGACCACACACGGCCATTCGACAGCGACCGAACGGTAAATCGACGACTTCGAGTACGCCTGGCGTTTTCTCTCGTAAAATATCACCGCCGACAATGCCGACATCTGCCGCTCCATGCATCACATATTTATAGACGTCGTCCCCTTTGACGAAAATGAATTCATGATCTCCTGCTTGTACCGTCAACTCACGTCCCCGTTTTTCCGGCCATACGGGTAAGTCACGTTCGACAAAAAATTGACGGGCTGCTTTTTCAATCCGACCTTTTGCGACCGCTACTTTCATTTGATCACCTCATCTAACTGTTCTAAATCGAGCGACATGCCGAACGCTCGTCTCGAGTGTCCAAAATGTCCATACAGTGAATCATATCGTCCTCCTGAAAGGACACGCTTGCCTTCCACACTTCCCGTCACGGTCAATCCTGAATAGTAATCAAAGTCTCCCGTTTGACCAAAATCGTAAGACACCTCTAATCCGATAGTACGTAAGTGTTGCACCGCCTCGTCCACTTCACCGATGGCTTCTTTTAAAGACTCTGGTGCCTCAGACCGTAATTCTTCGAGTGCAGAATTCCCGATTAAAAAGGGCAGCTTCGCAATCAACGGATAGCGATACGACTCTGCTAATTCCCGCAATGATTCTAAGTTTCGAAGTGCTAAGATTTTTCGGAATGTTCGTTCCTGAATCCCTGTCTCTTTCGCGATGAGCGAGATGACAGCTGCTGACCCGATTTTGATTGTCAAACGGTCTGTAGGCAGGACTCCTTCCGTCATATCGAGAAAGGATTCAATCAGATGACTGTCCTTCTCTTCGCCGTCGACCCATTCGAGTCCAAGCTGTTGCCGTTCGTGGGGTTGTCCGGAATGTTTGACCGTCCGACGATAGACGGCACCAGCGTAAGCGACACGCATCGGTTCATGCCCGTCTGCTAACTTTCTTGCGATTTGTAATGTATAGTCAGGGCGCATGACGAGAAGTTCCCCGTCGTTCCCGAACAATCGATAATAGGCTGACTCGTCAAAGAGCGCCAAGTTTTGATAATGTGAATAGTATTCGAGAAGCGGTGGATCGATGACTGCATAGCCACTCGACTCTGCCTTCTCTAAAAATGACAACATCCATCGTTTCGGACGGATGACATCTCCTGATTGAAGTTCATACCAGCCTTCTGGAATCGAACCTTTTGAATTTGACCAAATCATCATAACCACCCTTTATCTTATTATCACTTTACCAAACTAAAGTATTGTGTTAAATTTATCAAACAGATAAACACCTGTCAACCAAATGAACTGAAAAGGACGTGTAATCGATGTTTAACTTTACCCACGATGGCCATGTGCATACCCCTTTTTGTCCACACGGTACAAATGACCCGCTTGAACATTATATTCAAGTCGGAATCGAAAAAGGCTTGCAAACGATGACGTTCACAGAACATGCGCCTTTCCCCCCATCGTTCACCGACCCGGTCCCGAATCAAGACTCGGCGATGTCGATTGATCTACTTCCAGAATACCTCGATACGTTGCATCAGATGAAACAGCAGTATCAAGCGGTTATCGACATTAAAGTTGGATTAGAAGTCGACTTATTGCCTCATTTAGAGAAAGAGACCATTGCTTTACTCAAGCCTTTCGCACCATTGATTGATGAAGTCATTTTATCGCAGCATTTCCTATATGTAGATGGCACGTATATGCCGATTGATTATTCTGCCGAGACGTTTGATGAACTCATCAAAGCGTTTGGCTCATTCGAGAGCGTCATGAGAGCTTATTATGAGTCGATTGAACAGGGTCTCTCATTTTCGTGGGAAGACATCCGTGTCGCTCGTATCGGACACCTCGATCTCCCGATAAAGTATCAAAGAAACTATGAATGGGACCGCTCAAAAGTAAAAGAGGAAGAAGTACGTCTGTTACAGATGATTGCCGACCGGGGATTCGGACTTGACTTCAACACGGCCGGACTCAGAAAACCGGATTGTGGGGTACCTTACGTCGCCGGACTTGCAAAATCCGCGAACGACCTGCACATCCCGTTCACGATGGGTTCGGATGCGCACCTCGCTCAAGATGTGGCGGCTGGATTCGACTTCATTGCACAAAAAAAAGCCACGTTCCTATGAACGTGGCTTTTTGACAGCGATCTAGCTATCTAGATCCCCATGCTTATGGTTGACAACGATATGGCGTTCCATTTCTTCATCTGTAAACATCATACCATAACGAATAAAAGATGCAATAAAAAATTGGGTGAAATGGTTCACCCAATTGAGATCACATTGCCGCATATAATGTTTTCAAGTCGTTTGTCGCTTCCTCGTCCATTTGAATGGCCACGAGTTCAACGTATTGGAGCGCTGGATCTTGATCTTTCGACAATGCGACAATCTCAGCAGCCGCCTTATCTAATGCCAACAAGATTCCTGATACACCAAGCGTCGGATAGTATCGAAGGAGTGCACGAACATGTTTAATCTCTGATACTTCATTTCCGTTAATGGTTAATGATTTGACGGCAAGCTCCTTGTGCATGCCAATCGCAAATTTATCTTCCCACACTTCTTCGAGTGTGATCAACGCCTCTACTTCATATGCACCATCTGTAAAGCGAACGAGTTTTTCCATGTGTAAATTCCCCTCTCTTGAATCTACTTTTATTATATAAGAGATTTTAAAGTGTATATTGTGAAATATTGAACATTATGTGTAAAGTTTGTCTCACCTTATTTTGAACAAAAAAAGGCCCCTCCGAGGAGGGGCGAATAATGGAAGAGTAAAACACCATTGGCAGTACATTAATAATATATCACCTAATGAAAACGTTTACAATGTATTTTTGTACATTTTTTCAAGTGGCATATGTAACACTTCAATCCCGCTTTCACGCATCAATTCTAACCCATCCCCATGCTCATAACCGACGGCATATACGACTCGTGCGACACGTGCCGCAATTAAGGCGAGTGAACAGGCATGACATGGTGAATGCGTGACATACGCTGTCGCACCAAATGCATTCGTTGAATCGGCAGCGAGTTTTCCAATCGCGTTGATTTCCGCATGGATTTCATGTTGCTTCGACCAGTGATGGTGATCATATGGGTCTGTACACTTGATATATGTCACACCATCTCGGATGAGTCGTGCCGGTTCGTTGATCATATCGAGATCCGTCGATGCAACATAGTCGGCATGCTTATAGAACCCATCTTCTTGCTTGATATAGATTTCATTACAGTTCGTATGACCAGATGGTGTACCATTCAGGCCAATTGAAATCGGTTTTTCGTCTTTTACAATGACACAGGCTACACTCTTCGATGCACACTTCGAGTGCCGCTCGGCCATCATATCAGCGAATAATAACCACGTCTCATCCCACAATCGTTGCTTCTCCACTCAAGTCCCTCCTCGTAGAAAAGGAAAGTCTGATTGCTCAGACTTCCCCCTTAGTATCCAGTGTCCTTTGGTAGTTCTTTATTTTTCGAAGCGATTTCGATGACCTTCTCCTTCAATTCGTGCTCCATACGGTCAAGTTCGCGCTCGGCGTCACGACGTTTTTGCTTCCCTTCTTGCTGGATGCGTAACGTTTCATCCAACGTAGAGAGTAAGTTCTCGTGAGCGACTTTCAGTGATTCAACAGAGACAATCCCTTTTTCATTTTCTTGAGCGATTTCAATCGATGAATCTTTGAGCATCTTCGAGTTTTGCTCAAGCAGTTGATTCGTTGTCTTCGTCACATCCTGCTGCATACGAAGTGCCGTTTTCTGGCGCGTCAAGCTGAGTGCAAGAACGACTTGGTTTTTCCAAAGCGGAATCGTGTTGACGACCGCTGACTCGATCTTTTCAGCAAGGATTTGGTTGTTCTGCTGAATGACCCGAATCTGAGGTGCCATTTGAAGGCTAATCGTACGACTCAATTTTAAATCGTGCAACTTTTTCTCAAAACGGTCCGCTAATTGAATCATATCGTTCAATTGTTGAAGCTTCGATTGATCTTTAGAAATTTCTACTTCTTGACGTAACGGAGCAATCTCATGTTCCCGTACATGGTCAAGCTTTGTCTCACCCGCAGCGATATAGACGTTCAACTCTTCGAAATACCGCTTGTTCTTATCATACATCTGATCGAGCATCGTGATGTCTTTCATGAGACCGAACTTCGCACGATCGAGGTTATGGATGACCTCTTCCAAATAGACGTTCATTTTTTCGAACTGAAGCTTATAGTTTTCAGCCTTCTTCTTCGCACGACCGATGAGTGGGATATTATCCATGAAACTCTTTTTCTCCGGTTGAAGCATATCGGGGTCCATCTTACGGACGTTTTGCATCAAATCAGACAACAGCTTCCCGGCATCGCCGCCATCTTTCATCCGCACTTCCGTCAAAATTTGATCAGAGAATTGGGAAAGTTCACGTTGGACGTTCGACCCGAACAACATGACAGAGTCTGTCTTCTTAATATCAATGGATTCAGCCAATCGCGTGATGCGCTCACGATGCTCTTGAGGCACGTCCGGTTTCGCTTGAATGGCCGGCACTTCATGTGGCTGTGTAACAGATGACCATTCGACAGATGGGTCACTGAACCCCTCCGTCTCGGTTTTTGTTTTCGTATCAGAAGTCAGTTCTTCTTCCGGCCATGACTGCCAGTTCGTTTCATTCGATGAAGTCATGTTTCTTTCTCCCTTCCGGCTGATCAGATAAAACCCGCTCCATCATGATCAGTTCGCGTTCAAAGTCTACGGCGTCATCTTCAAGGAGACGTCCGCGTTGTTCTTTAAATTTATCGACAATTAGTCGCATATTTGTGATTAATTGTTCCCGAGTCTCTTCTTGAATGACGACTCGTTTTCCTTCAAGTTCTTTAAATTTCAAGACGACCGAGACGAGGGAATCTAAATAGAATGTGAACAGGTCACGAACATGCTTGGCGTCTTGTGGATTTTCGAAGAGTTCCTCGAACAATTCATGTGCTTCTTTCGAGACGGCCTTCATTTCACGCCTTACTTCCACATCCTTAATATCTGGTAGGACACGGTCAATCTGTTGTAATTTCTCATATCCTTGCTCAATCGTCCGTTGTAAAAATTGAAGCTCTAAATCATCTGTCGCCTCGAATTGTCGTGTAGGTATCGGCTCTTCGATCGGTTTTAAAATCCTCGATCCAGAGAACGATTCTTCCTCATCGAGCAACAGTTTTTTCTTGGCACGTTTTGCCACCGTTGTCGGTGTTCGTTGACGATGTTTGCGCTTGTTCGTCGACCACACTTCATTCAAGACGAGCGCCCCTACAATAATGAATAACCAGGAGAAATCGAATACGTTAATGGCAAAGTATATGACTGCCCCTGTCAGGGCCCATTTCATCCATGTTTTCATTCTTTTCACCTCATCTCATGTTACTTCTATTGTACATTACGAAACCACTCAACAAAAGTTTCGTCATCCCTATCATTTTAGCATAATAAAATTCGTCGATACCTCCGTCCACAGGTGTAGAATCAACTACCTATATCGACTACTTTCCCGTTGCGAGACGAAAAAAACCGTAGACTCATAGAGCCTACGGTTCGTTTGTTATGTGGTGATCCATGTAGAAACCATGACGATCGCGACAGTTACAGGAATGACATAGCGAATGAGCGCATGCCAGATTGGGTAAAGCTTCACACCAGGTTTGGATGTTTCGATTTCATCCTTTAGGACACGTTGGTCAACGACATAACCGACAAAGATGGAAGTCAAGAGTGCACCCGTCGGCATTAAAATGTAGCTGACGAGATAGTCCATCGTATCGAAGAACGTCCGACCGTTCCAAATCTGTACCTCACTCAAGAGTCCGAACGAGAGCGCGGATGGTACTCCCACGATGAAGACGAGAAGGGCGGCTGTCACCGTCACTTTCTTTTTCGTCCATGACGATTTCTTCTCATTCAGACGATCGGTCACACCTGCGACGACGACTTCTAACATGGCAATCGACGATGTGATCGATGCGAAAGCAAACAATAAGAAGAACAAGACCATGAAGAATCCACCGAGCGGTACTTGGTTGAAGACTGCCGGTAAAACGACGAAGAGTAATGCTGGACCTTCAGCCGGATCAAGACCTGATGCAAAGACTGCCGGGAAGATGGCTAGTCCTGCTAAAAGTGAAACCGCAATGTTCAATAAGACGATCATGTTCGCTGAACGGTTCAATGTTCCTTTCGTCTTAATATAAGACGCATATGTCAGCATCGCTGCGACCCCCAACGA
This sequence comes from Exiguobacterium sp. N5, assembly GCF_025842465.1. Lineage (GTDB taxonomy): Bacteria > Bacillota > Bacilli > Exiguobacteriales > Exiguobacteriaceae > Exiguobacterium > Exiguobacterium profundum. The sequence continues at coordinate 605,865 of NZ_JAPAEP010000001.1, read as the reverse complement.
TAAGGAGAAGAACGCCTGTCCGAGGGCAAACAATACCGATTCACCAGTCAATGCAGAGAAGTCAGGCTGTAAGAAGAAGCGAACCCCTTCCATCGCCCCGTCAAGCGTCAACGAGCGGACAACGAGAACTAAGAAACTGATGAACAAGAGCGGCATCAAAATTTTACTCATCCGTTCAATCCCCGCTTCAACGCCACGTAAGACAATTAATAGTGTAATGAAGAGGAATAAGAATTGTCCGAGTACGGCGATACCTGGTGTGGAAACGACGTTTCCGAACACTTCACCGAATTCGTCTGCCGAACGTCCACTGAGCGTTCCACTTAAACCGAGTCCGATATAGATGAGAACCCATCCCCCAATAACACTATAGAAGGAAAGTAACAAGAAACAAGCAATGACACCTAAATAACCGATAATGGTCCAGCGACCATGCCCTAACTGTTTGAAAGCGAGAAGTGCAGTCTTTTGAGTCGAACGTCCGACAATAAATTCACCAATCAATAATGGCAGACCAAGTAATAATGTGAACGCCAAAAACATGAGTAAAAAGGCACCGCCCCCGCTCGTTCCGGTGACATATGGAAATTTCCAGATTGCACCTAAACCGATTGCCGACCCTGCGGCAGCTAGTATGAATCCAATTTTTGAGGCGAATGAATTTTGCGCCATGATTACCCCTACTTCCTGTTTTTCATTTCATTTTCATAATAATAGTGAAATACTAACATGGTTCCAAGATGAGAACAACAAAAAAACAGAGAAAAGTCTGAATACTTTTCTCTGTTGATGCTTTATGGCGTTAAAAAGGTGAGGGCACGCTCTCGGATTCGGATCGACAATTTGTCTGCTTCGAAGTGCTCCCCATCGACATCGATGATTTGTGGCGCATTCAATTCTAGCTCGATATGAGAAGCCTGGAAGTGATTCCACTCCGTCGACTTCTGATCGAGACCGAGTTGTTGGGCCAACAGCTGTCGAATCATGGGAAATCCGATTGCCGAACTGTGAACGACTTCTAGCAATCCATCAGAAAACGATTGTGTCTCTAGTTTGGTCGGGACCGTACCGAGATAACTCCCGTTCCCAACATAGAGAAAACTAACGTCACCGTCATATATTACTTCACTGCCCCGCCGAAGCGTGATGTTGAATGGGTCCGCTTCACGGAACTGACGGATTGTCGCTAAAAAATATCCGATTGAGCCTAATGATTCTTTTTCATCCGGATCGATTTGACGAGATGTATCCGCGATCAAACCGACGCCTACGAAATTGAGCGCATACATCTCATCGACTTGAATGACATCGACATATTGTTCGTGAGAGGAACGAATGATTTGAGCAGCCTGTGTCGGTTGAATTGGCAGTTCAAGCGCTCGTGCGAAGTCATTACATGTTCCTGCTGGAATGATGCCGACCGTCGGCCGTTCCTCGCGCTGTAAGGTCATTAACCCATTCACTACTTCGTTTAGCGTACCGTCCCCGCCAATGACAATCAGATGGTCGAACGATTCGCTTGTTTCGGCGAATCGGAGCGCGTCCCCGATTTCCTGTGTCTTTTTGATGATGATTTCTTCATAGAGCGATTCAATCGTTCCGATGACTTCGCCGAGCATTGTTTCGCTCGTACCGGACTTCGGATTCGAAATAATCAAAGCTCTCATAGTAATCCTTCCTGTTCTAAGAAGTCTTTCGCTACATCGTACGCGCGTTCATTTCCGTACGCGACCCGTCGATTCAATTCAGACATCTGTTCGTCTGTGATTTTACCTGCGAGCTGATTGAGCGCATCCTCGATTTCTGGATACTCTTCAAGTGTCTCTTCCTTCATGAGCGGCGCTCCCTGGTATGGTGGGAAGAATTGACGATCGTCTTCTAAGACGACCAGGTCGTTCTCGGCAATATCAGGATCCGTCGCATACGCGTCGACTAGATTGACATCCCCTCGTGCGATGGCGCGATAGCGCAATTTTTGCTCCATTGAGACGACAGACGGGAAATCAAGCCCGTACTCGTTTTGTAGTCCTGGATAACCGTCTTCACGGTCGGTGAATTCAAGTGTAAACCCGGCTTGAATATCAGACTGTACGTTTCGTAAATCTGAAATAGCCGTAATGTCTTCCGCCTCTGCATAGTCACGTGGAATCGCGAGCGCATACGTATTGTTAAACTGCATCGGTTCGAGCATCACGTATCCGTCTTCTGCCAGTGCCTCTCTCGCTTGTTCGTACACTTCACCGGCATCGTTTGATTCAGGTGTCTCTTTGACGAGACTCGCCAGTGCCGTACCTGTAAACTCCGGATAAATATCAACGTCTCCAGATTGGAGTGCGCCCCATACGAATGTCGTCTCCCCGAAGTTCGGTTTCACAGATACAGTCAAATCTGTTTCTTCTTCAATCAACAACTTATACATATTCATTAGGATTTCCGGCTCGGGACCAAGTTTACCGGCAACAACAAGGTCTGTTTCTTGCGAACGACCGAACGCGAGCGGTGTGACGATGACCAAGGCGAGGACAGTAGAAACAGCAATCAATTTCGCCTTGTTTCGAGTCGCTGTCGCACCTTCCATCTGACGCAACAAGAAGTCAAATAAGAGTGCCAAAATCGCGGCCGGGATGGCACCTAGTAAAATTAAGTAATTGTCATTCCGGTTAATCCCGAGCAAGATCAGCGTACCGAGTCCACCTGCTCCGACTAAAGCAGCGAGCGTCGCCGTACCGACAATCAGAACCATCGCGGTCCGGATACCAGCCATGATGACCGGTAAAGCAAGCGGGAGTTCAACTTTCATCAAACTTTGATTCGGCTTCATTCCACAAGCTCGAGCGGCTTCAAGCAACGATTTATCCACTTCATTCAACCCAGTGAACGTGTTTCGTAAAATAGGTAGGAGCGCATATAAGACAAGCGCAATAATAGCAGGTAATGCCCCGATTCCAACGAGCGGAATCATCAAACCAAGTAAGGCAAGCGACGGAATCGTTTGAATAATCGCAGTGACACCAATGGCGGTTTCGGCGATTTTCTTACGGCGCGTCAGCCAGATTCCCAATGGTACGGCAATCAATACGGCAATCAAAAGCGATACGACAGAGAGCTGCAAGTGCTCAATCAGTGCCTCGACAAGCTGTCCTTGTCTATTTTGGAACGTCTCAAGCATCCAGCTCACCTCTTCCACGTTGTGTAAATTCTAAGACGAACGGATCTTCACTCGCCAATATTTCTTCTGGTGTACCGACTAGTATGAGTTCCCCATCACGCATTAACGCGATGCGATCACCAAGCTTCATCGCTTCTTGCATGTCGTGTGTGACAAACAAGATCGTTTTGCCAAGTTCGTCATTCAAGCGCTTAATATCATCTTGCAATTGACCACGGCTGATCGGATCAAGCGCAGAAAAGGGTTCGTCCATGAGGATGACGTCCGGGTCTGCAGCTAAAGCACGCAACACGCCTACGCGCTGCTGTTGACCTCCTGATAATTCTGCTGGCTTTTTCGAGCGAAGTTTCGGATCGAGACCGGCAATCTTCATCAATTCGGTCACACGGTCTTTCGTTCGTTCTTTTTTCCATTTCAAAAGCTCAGGTACGACAGAGATATTTTCTTCCACTGTTAAGTGAGGGAATAATGCAATCTGTTGGAGTACATAACCGATGTTTCGACGTAACTCAAAAATATCGAATTGATAGATTTCTTTTCCATCAATTAAAATTTTTCCGTCCGTATGATCGATTAATCGATTGACCATTTTCATCGTCGTTGTCTTGCCACAACCTGAAGGTCCGATCAATACGAAGATTTCTCCTCTATTTACTGTTAAGCTTAATTCTTTGACGGCTAACGTCCCGTCTTCATAACGTTTTGATACATCACGAAACTCAATCAACCTGATCCCTCCTCAACTATTTCCAAAATGGAAATTCAAATAATAGTTTGCCCGTTTCTCTACTTTGTTAAACAAAAAAAGGCTCTCCTAATTGGAGAACCTGATTTTTAGTATAGCGTTACTTCAATATGTCGACGCCCCCATTGGATCGCGTCCTGTTTTGAATCGACGAGTAAATCGACGATATGTCCTTTTATTCTACCACCTGTATCAAGGGCAATCGCATCACCGACACCTTGGATGTGGACTTTTGACCCTAAAGGAATGATGGCTGGGTCGACGGCGATAATTCGCATTCCGTTATAATAAATCGAATCAGTCACATCATGACCCGTGGCCGTTAATACACGACCGCCGTACGCCTTGTTATCCGCAACATCATTTGAATAAGCGGTCGATTCGACTGTAATGACTTTTTTAGATGTAGATACTGGTGTTGCACTGACTGATTGAGTGGCAGAAACCGACGTTTTTGCAGCTGTTGCCTGTTCCGCTGCTTTTCGCTCTTCCTCCGCTTTTCGTTCTGCTTCAAGTTTCGCAAGTCTTGCTTTCTCTGCTTCTTCTTTTGCTTTCTCTTCCGCAAGACGTTCTGCTTCGATCCGTTTCTCTTCTGCGATGCGTTTTTCTTCAGCAAGTTTCTTTTGGCGGGCGATTTCTTTTTGTCGTTTTTCTTCAATTGCTTGGCGTTCTAGTTCAAGCGGGTTTTGTACGATTTTCTGTTCTGTCCCGATTCCGATCTGTGCAGCATCTGCCTGATCGATGAATGTGAACAACCCCATTATCGTAGCTCCAATGACGATCATATATTTTAATAATTTCATCGTAGTAAGGTCATCACCTTTCTCGTTATGTAACGAACAGATGTTAATTTACCACGAGAAGTCCCGTCAAAGTAGTGATTTTATCGAAGTGAAACATTCCTGACATATGACAAAAAAATCGGTTACAGATTGTAATAATTGAAATAAACGTTGATATTCCATGGGTTCACAAAAAAATTACAGATTCGTTACAATCAATCGTGTAACAAACCTGTAATCTTCCTGTCATGATTAACGCTTATTCATTTGGCTCAATTTCATACGTTCTGAGCATACCCCACGGTGCGACATCAACTTGAACCGTGAACGATTGCTTACCTTTTATCGCATCCATCTCATCTTCCGACACACGATACGAACCCATTTCTTCTATATAAAGAAGACGATCATAATAGTTTGCCCGAATGCCACCCAAAAACGGTTTCGACTCAATCCGATCGAGGACAGCATATCCATCTTCCCCTTCTTTAAAGGAAACATATACCGTTCCGGTTTCGACATCTTGTCGTCCTTTGAAGGCATCATACTCGAGATAAATGGAATCCCCAAAATAAGGGTCATACGGTTCGAACGAAGACCCTTTAAACGTGTACGTCTCCCCGACCCACGATATGGCATAGACAAGAATCACAAAGACGATGGCAATCAAGACTTGAGCAACCGGGACAAGCCAAACAGAAAATCGTTTCATGTCGTCACATCCCCTCTCGTTCGATTACGCCACCATAGTGCGAGTGACAACGCAAAGACGATTAACGCACCAATCAAGAAGAAGAGTGAGATGTCGAGCCGATCCCACACGTAGATGAAGTAAATTGTCATTTGAACGATTAAGAAATAGATGAAGGCGAAAATTGTTCGTTGCCTCATCATGTCTTGGCGAACCAAGTACGCTAGTGCGACTACTTCAATTAATACCGCCAGTAGTACTCCAGAATCCTCGAACAATGCAAAGGGAATCACCGCAAGAAAACTTACCCACAAAAGATCGCTCCGACGATGGATCAAGTAGACAGCAACAAGCGCAATCGATAAAAGTGTTGCTTCTAAAATCGAGGGTGGTCTTTGGGAAAGCCAACTTTCAGTTACGTTCACTAAATAGCCAATCGAAAGGACCGCAGCGACAAATAAATATGTGACTTGCCATCCAGCTCGTTTTCGATAAATTAAAAGCAATGCGTGCATAATGACGAGTGACCAAAGTGGCCATAGTCTACCTTCATAGTCAACATATTGACCAAAAATGTTGAGAATCCCGTAAAAAGTAAGCCATGCGAACGAACGGTCTAATGATTCATCAACAAAATGGAACCAGATCCATGTCACGATTAGAGCAATCCCAATCAAAATCAGCCCGATGCTTTCAAAACTATTTGTGATGGCTAAAAAGGCAGCGATTGCGGTGATCATGGAGAAAATGACGTGCTCATATATGATTCGGTGAAGTACTGCCATCGTGAAGACAATCCAGAACAGAAACGTCAACTGACCCGACAGATTATACGTTGTGAAGATGACCGCCATGGTCGCGATAAAGAAAACGAATCCTAGTACACGTAACACCGTGACATATCTTGGTGTTTTCAAGCGAACTCGCTCGGCAAACACATAAAATCCAACCATAAATAGAAGAAACAAACCGATTTTCAAAAGGTCAGGAATCGCTTGCCAGTTGGCTGCGACGAAACTGAAAAGGCTAAGAGCCAACAAAATGGATCCGACAATGACCAAAACGGGCGGCTTGTGATCATGTTGCTCACTAGCCGCCCGTCGTTTATGTTCATAGTCGACTAGTCTTAACCCCGTCGCTTCATCCAATAAACCCGCCTCTTGCCATTCACGTACTTTTTTGTCAATGGACACCTGAATCATCCCTTTCAGAAAAAGGTCAGCTGGCGCGTTCAATCAATTCCAATTCTGATTTTAGTAAAACTTGTTTCTCGAACTCGAGTCCGAGCTGTTGAAACTCTTCCATGATTGAGACGTCTGCAATCACAGTATTGGTCAGTACGGCGGTCACTTCAGCGACCCATCCTTCACGAGTCGACTTCACGATATCACCTACGAGGAATTCTTCAGACACACCCATTCACTTCCAATCTAAATTTGTTTCTATCATTATAACGAAATTATAACCGTTTGAATACGTTTTCTTTTATCCGTTTAATAAATTGTGTTAAGAATTTTCCAGTAAGTCCCCAAATGATGTAGTCTTCATGTTCATAAAAAGGTTCTTTCATTTTAATTACCCGTTTTTTGTACGCTTTAGCATTCGCCAATCGATCTAACGGAATATTTTGATCCGGACTCATCGTCCATTCCATCTCTCCGTGGAATGGATCTATCATGAGCAAGGTAGAAATCGGTACGGTAAACAAATGATCGACCTCATCCGTCCCTTCCACACTCGGTACTTCCGATAGGATTCCGACAAACGGATAAATCAATTGACGATGAGGCGTAGCAAGCGGTCGCAATTTGCCTACGACTTCTACATTATCTGCAGAAATCTCTAACTCTTCGCATGTTTCCCGGATTGCCGCTTCTACGGGTGTTTCTCCTTTCTCAAGGCGTCCCCCTGGAAATGAGATCTCCCCAGGTTGCTGCCGCATCGTGTGGGCGCGTACCTCAAACACAACGTGCCATTCCTGATCGATTTGAACGAGTGGGATTAACACTGCCGCTGTCTGTTCATAATCTTCATCCATTGTAAAACTATCTCGAATCTGTTCTTCTGTGATCCATGGCTGCACAATGCTCACTCACCTTCCATCATCGAATATCATATATCGTTCTATACCCTACTTTTCGTTTAGTCGCTGCCAATGTCGGAAATATCATTATTAATGATAGGAGTTGATCAGCGTGGAGGAACAAGTAGATGTATTGATTGTCGGTGCCGGACCAACCGGCCTGACGCTCGGACTCACCTTAGCCAGATATGGCGTATCTTTTCAAATCATTGATCGTAAGACGACCCCGTCGGACAATTCACGAGCCATCGGGATCCAGCCGCGGACCATCGAAGTGTTTTCTCGTTTAGATGTTGCGCAAGAAGTGCTTGAGCGTGCCCGAACAATTGAGCGGGGGAATCTATATTTTTCGGGACAGTGGACAGCAAAGCTTGAGTTCTCCAAACTCGTGACCCCTTATCCGTTCGTGACGTTATTACGTCAAAATGAAACCGAAGAGATTTTGGAACGCGCCCTACGAAAACATGGACATGTTGTGAAGCGCGGGGAAACCTTGTCATCCATTACCCAATATCCATCCCGTACCATCGCACATTTGACCGCCACTGATGGGATGACTCGTGCCGTTGAAGCGAAATATGTTGTCGCCGCCGATGGAGCAAACAGCTCGGTTCGTCGGATGCTCGCCCTTCCGTTTAGCGGTAAATCATTTAAAGAGGCTTGGGTGTTAGCCGATTTGAAGGCGGATTGGCCGATATCCCGGGAAGAGGTTCATATCTTTTTTTCGGATCGAGGAGTGCTTGAAGTCTTCCCGCTCACGGATGAAACAATTCGTATAACGGGAAACTTGAGAACGGATGAATCATTCCAAGAATCGGATCTTCAAGAATTGGTGGAGCAACGCAGTCATATGCCGGTCCATATTCACGATGTTGAATGGTTCTCTTTATTCCGTGTGCACAATCGCATGGTCGATACGTTCATCCATAATCGCATCATTCTCATGGGGGATGCGGCACATATTAACTCCCCGGTCGGCGGACAAGGGATGAACACCGGGATAGCGGATGCCTTCAACTTAGGTTGGAAACTGTGGTTACATCTCAAAACTGGCGCTCCCCATCACGTCGTGTCCACCTATCGGGACGAGCGCGAACATGTTGCCCGCAACGTGCTACAGACGACGAATATCGCAACGGAGATGTTGCAGACGACCCTCCCGATGCTCTTGCCGTTCCAAGCAATCGGTGCGGATGTCTTCACTCGCGTCAATCTCGTCAACCAGAAGATCACCGAACGGATCTCTCAGCTCCATTTATCGTATCCGAATGCGCTTCGGTTACCGTTTCGTCGCGTCGCGGAAGGAAAGATCTTTCCGGAGACTGAGATTTTACGAACGGATGACGGGTTTCGGACAAAAATATCCGAAATCGCGGACGGACGGTTTCAAGTGCTCGTATTTGACGATGGGAAACGTGATTTGTCATCCATCTATGACTATTTGAACAAGAACCAGCCGTTCATTCAAACGATTACCTTATCTAAGACGAGTCGCCCGTTTTTCGATCAAGGAAACGAACTAGCCAAATCACTCTTTATGAAACGTGGCATATTAGTCATTCGTCCAGACGGTTATTTGTTGCATAAGCAACATCACGTTCGCTTAAAGCCGTTACAGGACAAGTTGGCCGTCTGGCTGCCTTCCTCTTAAACGTGTATAAATGGAGAGCCTCACCGTATGGGTGAAGCTCTCCATGTCATGACTATTCAACGTTTACATATAGAATACCTGGTTTCGAGAGCGTCAAATCGTAAAACGCTTCAAACGCCTCGATATCTTCTAATTTTCGGAAATCGATTTGATCTGTCTCTTCATTCGGAATGGCCACGATGATACCTTCCTCTGTCGATTTGATCATGCCCGTTTGTCCGTTATGAATTCGAATATAGAGTACTTGCTGATTTTCTAGGAGTGAGATCGCCTCTCGTCTCGATTGAATCGGTTTTTTCATTTCATCCCCTCTTTTCCATTTCAGTATACCGTTCGCTCCATATTGCTTTCAACTCGCCACACCATTAAACTTGTGTAAAGAAGGGGTTGAAGGCATTGGAAACATTATTGATCATCGTACTCGCCATTTTGTTTGTCATTTTGGTCTCGATTCGGACAATTCGCAACTTAAAGTGGGTTCGTTTCGGTGAAGCATTCGGGAAACAAGGTGAAGAACTTTTAGGTGATTATCATTATTTGACCGAGCAGGGCATCACCTGTCGTGTGGAACAAGGACTACCGACCGGCAAACTATTAAAGCCGCTCGCAAAAAACTTGGACGATCGCGTTGCACTGTTCGTTCACCGAGATGATGCGGCAAAAGCAAGAGAGCTTTTAAAATAAGAAGAAGGCCGAATGATTGGTATTCGGCCTTCTTCTTATTTATGTACTTGTCGCTCAGAACAATAATAGGCGATTTGTTTGACGAGCGGCTCTGTCAACGTCTCAAGGTTCGTTTTACTGATCACCTGATCCACTAGAGCGAATGAATCTCCACAATTCGCCTTAATTCGTTCTAACTTCAATCGTTCCGTTTCCGGGAAGATTAAAAACGAATAGACGGGAATTGCTTGATTACATTCTTTTTTTAATCGTGACCGCACTTGTTTGGTCATCCGTTCTAATTCCGTGACAGGATGAGGATAAACCTGTTTCCACCCCATCGAGGTCTCGGTTCGACATTCCCGGTTCGTCATATGGACGGAGTCTGGAGTTCGATTTAATTGAATCAAGAAGACGCCTTTAGGTCCGACGAGCACGTAATGAACGAGATCATCCCCTAATTTGACTTGTTCAATCATCATCCAATCAAATCGGCATGTTTGTCTGATGTTTTCGACGAGACGATCTGTATAGCAGGTTGGTGCTTTCATCACTTCTTCTTTCACACGAAACAGCTTTTTTGTCTGTTGTTTGACTGGTTGTTTCTCCGTGGCCGTTAACACTTGTAACATAGACTCCACCCCCTATTCATTATTCGCTTGGACCGACTTGCTTTCCAAAGACCGCTTTTTCGAGATTTGAGATACGGCGTAACATGTCATAATTTGACGCAACCGGTTGTGCTGGTTTAACTGGTTCCGACGCAGGCGCAGGTTCCCGTCGCAACGAGTCGTTTTCTTTTTGAAGACGCTCGATTTCTTTCGCCATTTTTTCATAATCGCGAATGACGACATCTAAAAATTGATCGACTTCTTCTTGTGAATAACCACGTAACGCCGTCTTGAATTCTTGTTTATAAATCGCTTCTGCTGTTAATTCCGTTTGCATCATATCACTCCCATTGTTGTTCCCATTGTTTTTCTTCTTCAATGACTCGTAAATCTTCTTGTGTGATTAGGAAAACTTCCATGTTCGGCTTCCGCCGAGCCCCATCGACTAAAAAGCGGGGACTTCCTTCCGTTTCTTCGTCATACAAGGTGATCAATCCTTCTGCTTTATCTAAAAAGAATGCCGTTTTTGCGCGTAGTTGACTCGGGTCTTCGTATGGACGCTGTGTCAGCGGTTCAAAAAAGTCTGCCTCGAGTTGCAGTTGCACAAATAGTTCTTGTTCGAATGGTTTATAGCGCTCGTCCATATTTAAGAATGGAGGAAACACGGCAATTTTAATCGGATAGGTTTCTCTTAACTCTAACAATACTTGTCCAGCCCACAATTCACAACCATTCGTTCCACTTAATATGAACCATTCAGCACCTAATTCGATGACTTCAAGTATCTTTTTCCGATAAGCTTCTTGAATGATTTCAATTCCTGGATGATCCGCTTTGAAAATGCCGAGTTCATGAGGACGATATCCTGTGACGGCTACTACTTTCATGTTTGCTTCCTTTCTAGGCGAGCTCGTCGATGCTCCAATTCCATTTTCTCACAGTCGATAGTTTGACGTAGCACTGTTCTCTTTTGTTCGAGTAGCTTCATGGCTCGCTCTGTGTAATCAATCGCCAAAGAGATGTCTTTTTGTTTATGCTCTGCATACTTGGCGAGTTCGACATACCCTTCAATCGTATGAAGCGACTCAAATAGCGGAATGGCCTCCTCGAATCGTCCAGCTCGTTTTAATATCATCGCTTGCCGCATGATGGAACGCTTCGATGGACTCGAGAGTTGCTCAAACTCCCTCAGCGCTTGATCTTGTTCGCCAAGGTCATGTAACCAGTGAGCACGTTCCTCTCCAAAATCAGTTACCGGGGTCGTAACGAGTTGACTGAGACGCGTATACAAGGAGACCAGGCTTAAACAGTCCGCATGATGGTGCTCAAGGACCGGCAGCAATATTTCTGGATTCCGCTCTTTGACGTATTGAAAATAGTGCATCGGTGCCAAGAATCCAGGAAGGTCATCCGTTCGTTCATGACCAAAGTATGCTTCGACCGCTTTTAATGATACTGATTCTAGCCTCGGTTTTAACAATCGTCTTGCAGCGTGAAGTAAATCGACATGACCCACTGAAGGTAATTGTTTCACCCGTGATTTGACGAACGTGTGTCTCGTCTTGATTTGAGGCCAATCAAATGACTTCCCGTTATAGGTGACGAATCGTACCTCATCTCCGATGTCTTGCAAGAAATGATAGTAAAAGGCGGTTTCAAACGCCGGATGAGGTAGCACGTATTGAATCATTTCAAGTTGTTCCGCACGAATCCGCGCAAACCCGATTAAAAAAATCGACGTTCCAGACCCACGTAAACCGGTCGTCTCCGTATCCATGAACAGGACTTGGTCGGGGTCTAAGTCGACGGCGAAAAACGGATGCTCGGTTCGAGCCATCATCTGTCCTGCTTCTCCAAACTTGAAGTCATGATACACCTCATCAAGGGGATATGTCTTCCGGATCCGGACGCACCATTCCCCTTCGAACGTCAAGATCTCTCCACCTTGTCCCATCCACTTTTGCTGTTCCACTTCATCAGGGGTCGCAACACTAGCTTTTGGGGCAGGTTCGTTCGTTTTGATTAATCTAGATAGTTTAGCTTTCATATCGTTCCTTTCAATCCTTGCAACTGACGAATGACTTGCTGCTTGAAGTCACCGTATCCAACCATGCCGACACAACGGGGACATCCGCTCTCACACGGACAGTCGGATACCGTCCGTTCTGCCGCTTCAAGCACCATGTCTGCATCTTTAAAGAGCGCCTCGCTGAGCCCGATTCCTCCAGGATAGCGGTCATACAGATAGACGGTCGGCTTACTCGTATGTGTCGACTTCATCTGAATCGTTGTGAATAAATCGAGCGTATCACACATGAGATAGAGTGGTGCAAGCCGTCTCATCAAATCACTGACCGCTTCAAGTTGATCTTCGAGGTCCGCCTCCGAGTAGGCGAATCGCTCATCCAACGTGAACCATGTCGCTGTCGTATGCAGCTCTCGCTCCGGTAGATGAATCGGGCCCGACCCGATGTTCTCATGCGTCCCAAATTTTATTTTCTTGAACAAAGTGGCCATCGCGATGACCGATACCTCACCAAACGTCTTCGCACCATCTATCTTATTCTCTTCAAGCACCTTCAGTTCAACGGCTAAATTCGCATCTGTGTAGTAGTCGACGTCAACTCGGCGAACATACGCTTTCTTCTCCTCAAAATCGAGTTTTTCGACCTGATATTGCTCGGCTCCGTGCAAGTATATCGCTTCATCATGTAACAACGTCATGGCACTGAACGTGTCCATTTCACCGATGACTTGATGTTTTGCCGTCTGATCGACGATGACGACATTTTCTTGATCACTCGTCCGAAGCGAGATGTCATGGGCCGGGAATGAATCCGTCATCCAATAATATCTATCAGCCCGTTCATGCAAGACGTGAGCATCCGTCAAAAACTCTAATATATCTTCCGTATCGACCGTTCCGAATCGCTCTCCTTTTTGAAAAGGCAACTCGAATGCGGCGCATTTGATATGGTCTACTAAAATAATCAAGTTATTCGGGTCAAGCCGGGCCGCTTCCGGTGAACGATCTAAAATCATGTCCGGCTGTTCGACGACGAGTTGGTCGAGTGATGACGAGGATGCGACAAATACAACGAGTGATTCTGAATGGCGCCGTCCGGCCCGGCCAGCCTGCTGCCATAAGGAAGCGACCGTTCCAGGATACCCATTCAGGACACACGCTTGCAGTTGGCCGATATCGACACCGAGCTCCAACGCGTTTGTCGAGACGACCGCCTTGATTTCCCCGTTCCGTAACCGCCGTTCGATTTCTCTACGCTCAGATGGAAGATAGCCGCCACGGTAACCGACAATAGACTTTGGTCCGAGCTCCCGACGCGTTAATTCCTGCAAATAGGTCAATAGCACCTCGACACGTACGCGTGACCGCGCAAATACAATCGTTTGAATGTTCGCTTCCACGAGCCTCGAGGCGATTCGTTTCGTCTCGAGCGTCGCGCTTCGACGAATTCCGAGTGCTTCATTGACGACAGGCGGGTTGTAGAACACAAGATGTTTCTTCCCTTGAGGTGCCCCGTTCCGATCGATTAAAACGACTTCTTCTTCCGTCAATAGCTCGGCAAGTTCAAGCGGGTTTGCAATGGTCGCTGAGGTCATGATCCATTTGGGATGACTGCCATAATAGGCACAGATTCGCTTCAAGCGTCGAAACACGTTCGCCACATGACTACCAAACACGCCACGATACGTATGGAGTTCGTCGACGACGATATATTCTAAGTTCTCAAAAAGACGAATCCATTTCGTATGATGAGGTAAGATGCCGGAATGTAACATATCCGGATTCGTGATGACGATATTCCCCGCATCGCGGACTTTTGTTCGTGCCGCAGGTGATGTGTCTCCATCATACGTGAAGCATCGTAAATTCCCTTCAAGGGCTTCGACCATCTCCATCAAGTCACTGTTTTGATCTTGCGCGAGTGCTTTTGTCGGGTAAAGATAAAGCCCACGGGCTGTAGGTTTTTCAATCATCTTGGATAGAACCGGTAAGTTATAACAAAGTGTTTTTCCTGATGCCGTAGGTGTTACGATGACCGTCGAATGGCCAGCCGCCGTTTGTTTCACAGCCTCGGCTTGATGCGTATACAGCTGTTCAATTCCACGATTCTTAAGTACATTCACCAATTGTTCAGGCACCTGCTCTGGAATTGGGGCATATTGGGCCGGACGTGCATCGACCGTGTGCCAATGACGTACGTGGTTTGAAAAACCAGGATCATCTCTTAATTCTTTTATGATTTCTTCGACAGAGCGAGATTTTCGCATCTAGTCACCTTCTTTCATTACGCATTCGAAGGTGCAAGGTCCGCTACGACTTGTCGGATTTGATGAATCCGTTCATCTCGTACCACTCTCGATACAGCGGGCATCTGAAAGATGGCCATGTCTTTAAATGTAGCAGCGACATGCTCATTTTCTTCTTCGAGACGGAAGAGCGCATCTGAAAACAGACGTTGCGTCGACCGTCCGAACAAGACGATGGTATGTAGTTTCGTACATTTCGAATGAACCGCTAAAAGATGTTTGACGTAGCGTTGCACCGTTTTATAATAATCTTCGTTTGTTGAGATGAGTTGACGGTTGCCACGAAGAAGTTCTGGATAATAGGATTCTTCGCCCGTGAACATGGTCTCGACTCCGATTCGTTTCAAGTAAGCATGTCCGATTGCTTCGGCGACGGTTTGGTCCTGGATGAGACGCCCAAACGGTATGGACTCTTTTAAGAGCACATGTGAAAGCTTTAACCCGAGATGTCCACCGAGAGGCACGCCGAAATCATCGTCTTGCAGTCGATCCATGACAAGTAATACTTTCATCTTGCGTTTTAAAGAGAGTTGAACCATGTGTCACCATCCTGTTCCCTTTCTTTTCATTATAACAAAGTCAAACGAAAAACAGGGCGCACAATGTCGCCCTGCTCTCCTTAGTTATTCCCATTGTTTGAATTATTGTTTCCACGATTCGTGTCTGACGATTCACCATTGGATTGTCCCTCTAACGGAGTTCCTGAATCATCTCCGTCAGTTGGTTCGTCTGTACCTTCGCCAGAACCTTCATCCGTAGCCGGTTCATCAGGAGTTTGTTCGTCGGTGGTATCTTCGCCGTTTCCGTCTCCGTTACCATTCCCGTTTCCGTTATCATTCCCGTTCCCGTTATTTTCGTCTGATGGTTCATCTTCGGAATTCCCCTCATCAGTAGGGTTTTCCTCTTCTTCCGTCGGTTCCTCTTTCGGTTCAATCGAATAGCTCGCTTGTGCCGGTGCCGATTGCTGTTCTCCCGTCAACGGGTTCGACGCATTTGCGACAATAGTAAACGTTGTGTCTCCTTCGGCCAAGTTTGCAATATTCACACTCGTCTCCCCGGTCGTTCCGACGACTTGCTCACTTCCATCGGCTGACTTTTGTGTCACCGTGAACGTGATATCCGTATAACCATCGGCTTGTGCACCATCGAAATCGTATGACCATGAGACAGAACCGGTTTGACCTTCTTCATCGTAGTTAACACTTGCCCCAGTCGGAGCAACCAACTTCTCAGGTTGAAGATCTTTTGGTTTTGTTCCTTTTACATAAAGCTCATTACCAAGTGACAAGACTGAGTCTGGACGTTGGAATCGATCCGGTTGTCCCGTCGCATTCGTCACTTGTTGCATCATATATTCGAAATAGTATTGGGCATAGTCAGGATCGAACGAAGCGACTGTCGAATCTTTCGTTTTTCCTGTCCATACTGAGATTGAGTAATCCGTAGAATAACCAGTAAACCATTTATCTTTCGGATTTGTAGAGTTAGGCTCGTTCGTCGTACCCGTTTTACCTGCTACGTCCCATGGGAATGCGCCAGGTACATAAGTTCCACCTTCAGCACTCACAACATCACGAAGCATGTCTGTCAACATATACGCTGTATAATCTTCCATCGCTTGCTTGGCTTTAATCGGTGAATTAATACTTGAACCATCATTGAATTCAATTTTTTGAATCAAGTGCGGTTTTGTATACATCCCATTCGCACCAAGTGTTGCATAAGCTGCAGCCATCTGTGTCGTGCTCGCTTCTGCCGTACCTAAAGCATTAGATTCGTTGAGTTCATCGCCAGAATATGAAGGTTCGATTCCTACATTTTTAACGAACGATTCGATTGCTTCTTGTCCATACTCATCCCGCACTTCTTGGAAAGCACGAACTGCTGGCGTGTTCGCTGAAATTTTCAAGTATTGGCGCATCGTATTTGGTCCACGGAAACCTGAATAATAGTTATTCGGACTATATGTGCCATCTAATTTAGCGTCAAGCAACACTTTACCTGTCGACCACTGCCCATTTTCAATTCCAGGACCATAATCGAAAAATGGTTTAGCTGTCGATCCGATTTGATACTTCTCATTTGAGTAGTCACGATATGTGGTATCACCTTGCTTCGCCTGTTGACTGTCTACGATAGCGACAATTTCACCGGTCTTTGTATTCAAGACGGTTGCACCCATTCGTAAATCTTCAGGGAAACTACTTGTTTGTAAATTAACATTATTCGATTTAATATCACTGTTGAGTTTTGTGTGTAACTCTTTGTTGATTGACGTATAAACTTTCAAACCAGTCCCGTAAATATCTGACTGTTCAAGACCATAGTCCTCTTCTAACTCATTCAATACACGAGAGTAAATCGCACGTGTGAACGCTTCTTCTTCCGTCTCTTCACCTGGTGAGATGACGTCAGCAATGGCAACATCGAGTGCCTCATTGTATTGTTCCTCAGAAATATGTCCGTCACGTTTCATTGCAGACAAGACTTGCTCTTGACGGTAGCGAGTCAACTCCTGATCACCATTGATTGGATCGTAGGCACTTGGACGTTGCGGGAGACCTGCGAGAATCGCGGCCTCTTGATAATTGACCTCAGAGACCGGCTTATTGAAGTAACGTTTCGATGCGGTTTGCACACCGTATCCGCCACTACCGTAATAGTTTTTGTTCAAGTACATCTCTAAAATCTGTTCTTTCGTATACTCACGCTCGAGTTTGAGTGCGAGCCATTGTTCTTGAAGCTTACGTTTCAACTTCTTATCTGTCGAAAGGAACGACTGCTTGACCAATTGTTGAGTGATGGTCGATCCACCTTCTGCACCGAAACCCTCTGTCAAGTTGGCAACGACGGCTCCACCGATTCGACGTAAGTCAATCCCGTTATGCTCATAGAAACGACGGTCTTCAATGGACACGACCGCTTGTTGCATCACTTCAGAGATGTCGTCGATGGAGACATACTCTCGAATCTGACCCGCCCCTTCGAGCGGTTCTCCTTCAGCCGAAAGCAACTGAATCGGATACGTATCGACAAGTTTGTCTTCATCTAGTTCTGGCGCCGTCGCAATGGCATATACCGTATATGCGCCGAATGCGATTACCGCAGCAATAAATAACATGAAACCTAATAAAAAGATGCGTTTCCACATCGGTTTCTTACTTTTCGTCTTTGGTTGTTTCCCAGTTTTTTTGCGTTTATTCGTCGTCGAATCTTGTCGACGTGCGACCCTACTTCGCTCCATTCATGGTTCACTCCTTCTATTCAATCGAGCCATTGATCGAGCACCGTCAAATAATCAATCGACGGCAAGGCTCTCGTCGGAACTTCAATCGCTTCCTTTTCGATAAAGCTGAGCGGAATCGATTTGCGCCCCGTTAACCGTTGTTCCCACCACTGAACAAGTTGCTCGGTGGTCAATACATATTGCGTATTATAGCGACTAAAGCGGATGATGACAAAACAAATCCCTCCATGACGTTCACACTCACGCATGTGGGCGATTTGGTGGTCATGAAAATTGCCGAGCGGAAACGATGTCTTATTATTCGTTTCTTTCGCTTCAAAGTCAATGTACCTACCACGATAAACACCGTTGTAATCGGTCGTAGATGCCTGTTTGAAATAGGCTTCCGTTACTTTGGCGGCACTTCGCTTTGGATAGTCGACTTTGACGATTTGGAGAGGGGTTGGTTTTTTGTGGATGACGGCTCGTTGATGAATCCGATAAAACTCATTCGTTTCATTTAACAGCGTCTCCAAGTTCATTCCGCGATTCGCATAGGTTTGAGAATTCGATGATTGCTTCGAAATTCCTTCCCCCTTTGTTGTCTTTGTCACGTTTGCCTTTTTACCGTTTGGATAATGGAACAATGTCGTCACCCCATACATACATATTAACAGGTCGGTCCACTCGTTCCTTCCGTCTCAGGTCTGATTGTCGACTTCTGTCGGTCGACACTTGTGTGGAATTACCGCAACACATATCGTACCAAACTCCCGTATGTTAAACTAGTATGTAAGCGATTGTGTATCCAAATTGAAAAGCTCTCGTTATGTATGATTCGATTGCTTTTCTATGATAATAGCACTTCTACTGTTTATCCAAGATGACACACCGATAAACCTCATTGATGTCATTCTAAAAAAAATGTGCAATATCTGTGCAATAGATTGACCAAATTATCATTTGGAAATAAAATAGGGTGCTTAAAGACGTTACTGTTAAGCCGTTTTGGAGGGATTGGATGGAAAGTGGAAAGAAGTATGTCATGTTCGTCGACGAAACAGGCACACCGAAGGGAAATACGCAATTTAACTTGACTGGCGTGCTGATGGAATATAAGTATTCAATCGATGCAGACGAGACTGGATTACCGTGTGAATTGAAACGACGTCTTCAGGCGTTCAAACGAGATGTGTTCAAAACGGAGCATATCCCACTTCATTTAAAAGAAATTTTAAAAGCGGAACATCCTTACGGAAAAGAAGATGGGATCACGATTGATATGTTGCGCGACTTTTGGGATAAACTCCCTGAATTTTTGCGAGGAATCGACTGTACAATCGTCAGTGTCGAGGTCGATAAACAAAAGCTTCATGACTTTTATTCGACGCCAAAAGATCCGTATGTCGTCGCATTCGCTCACCTGATGAAGTCATTCTATGCGTTTTTAGAAGAAACAGAGGCAGTAAGTGCCCGTGTCGTCCTGGAATCCCGAGACGATTATCAGAACTTACTGATTCAAAAAGCATTCTTTGATATTTTCAACTCAGGTACCGTTCATTTAGACGTCGAAAAGAGCCGTCAAAAAATTAAAGGCTTCATCTTCTCTGAGAAGCAGAACACGATGTATCAATCTGGCTTAGAAATCGCTGACCTCGTCTGTCTGCCACTTTCTCGCGTTCGTCGTGGCGTGATTGAAGTGAAACCACGGTTCGTCCATTATGGGGACGAGAACCGAATCTTTAAAGCCATTAAGGACAAAATTTACATCCGTAAAGAAAGTCCGGACCAAGATTTCCGAAACTGGGGCTTCAAAAAAGTGCCAATCACGAAAAAACGTCGCGAATGGAGCGACCATCCTTGGAATCATTAAGCAAAAACGCATCGACACCTTTCGTGTCGATGCGTCAGGGGAAAGGGAAGGTAAACGCCGAGCCCGCCCGCCATCAATCCCGAGATCATCCGCCCCGGCCCGCCGTTCAACATCCGTTCCGTTCGTCAGACCGTGAAGGATGAATCGTGTCGACTTGTTGATCATCTGATCCGCCCCTGTGTGTTCTTCTCACACCATTATATGGAATGAAGGACAAAAGGTGACCAAGAACGGGCAGGCGAGACTCCTGAGGGAATAGCAAGCAAAGGGAGACCCAGCAGTGACGCAGTCGCGATGCGGCTCCCTGCTTGCCCCTAGGAAAGCGAGCCGTGTCCGGGTTGGGCATATAAAAGACATTAGACCTATACTTTGTCTACAGTCTGACGCATCGACACATTGCGTGTCGATGCGTTTTTTATGTGGTGACTTTCTGTGACTTCATTCGTTTCTTTCCTTCACGGCACATATGCAACAGTGGGCATGCCTCACAGCCTGGGCGTTGTGCCTTGCAATGATATCGTCCGAAGAAGATGAATTGATGATGAAGTTGTGACCATTCCTCGCGTGGAAACTTTTTCATTAATGTATCCTCGACTTGTCGAACATTGTCTTTCCAGCGACAAATACCGAGACGCTTGGATACTCGTTCCACATGTGTGTCAACCGCAAACGCCGGTTCATGGAATGCAACAGAAAGGACGACGTTTGCTGTTTTACGACCGACTCCGGGGAGCGCCTCTAACGATGCTCGGTCAGAAGGGACAATCCCCCCATGCTCGTTCACAATTTTTTCTGAGAGTGCTTTTACATTCTTCGCTTTGTTACGGTACAGACCAATCCGTTTAATCAATGCCTCAATCTCAGACACGTCAGCCGCAGCCATCGCCTCGACAGACGGAAACGCTTCAAACAATCCTGGTGTCACCTTGTTGACGAGCGCATCCGTCGCTTGTGCGGAGAGCGCGACCGCGACGACCAATTCAAAGGGATTTTGATGCGTCAACTCGCAATGAGCGTCTGGGAACATCTGCTTCATCGTATCTGACACTTCCTGTAATTGTGCTCGCGTCAACATCACTTATTCCTCCGTTGATATTCCACGACATCCTCGAGCGATTCGACATGATGGTCTTGCCAAACGCGCAGGATTTTGTCCATGTATTTGAAGTTTCGCACGTTTCGAAGTTTCGCTTCACGAAGTGCGGCCATGATGAGTTCTTCGCTGAAGCCATCTTCCGTCATCCAGCCGACAATTTGTTCAATCTCGAACGGGGTGATCGTTCCAAATTCCCTCTCAAACGTATGAATGATATTCTCATTCAGTGTCTGCTGTGGCGCAACTTTCTCTTCCCCTTGTAACGCTTCGAAAAGTGGCAATAGGCTATATCGCTCGCCATCACTTGAAGCGTCAATCGCGATCAACTCTTTTTGCAACAGACCAAGTAGCACTGAGCGCGCCTCATTCTCTGAAACATTCAATCGTTTCCCTAGCTCACTCGGGAGCGGCATGACGATGCCTTCTCCAGTCATTTCTAGAAGATGGACGATCAGACTGAACTCGACGGGTGACAAATCGAGGCGTCTCGCATCGGTGAACAGCTTTCGTGGAATGACGACCGGACTTTGCTCGAATAATTGAATCAATTGATGTGCATCCATGTCGCACTTCCTTTCTAAGACACATTAATCGGGGAGGACATGGTGTCTTCCCCGATTAATCGTTAAGGGTGAATTCGGTTTAAAAGACGTGGGAACGGAATCGCTTCACGGATGTGCTCGATTCCACTGATCCATGCGACCGTACGCTCGAGACCAAGTCCGAAACCAGAGTGTGGGACCGAACCGTATTGACGAAGTTCAAGGTACCAATCATACGCATCCGTTTCGTCGAGACCTTCCTTGATGATCTCTTCTTTTAAACGATCGTAGTCGTCCTCACGTTGAGATCCCCCGATGATTTCACCATATCCTTCTGGTGCAATCAAGTCCGCACACAGAACAAGTTCTGGATTCTCAGGGTCTACTTTCATGTAGAACGGTTTGATTTCTTTTGGCCAATGCGTGATGAATACCGGCTGATCATGTGCGTTGGCAATCGCCGTCTCGTGCGGTGCACCGAAATCATCACCGTATTCGATGTCGTCGAATCCTTCTGCCTTCAAGAACTTGATGGCATCTTCGTAACGAACACGAGGGAACGGCGCTTGTACTTGTGCCAATTTCTCAAGGTCACGTCCAAGCAGTTCCAGTTCATTTTTACAGTTCGCAAGTGCTGCCTGTGCAATGTATGAGACGTATTGCTCTTGAATCTCAAGGTTCATGTCATGATCGACGAATGCCATCTCCGGCTCAATCATCCAGAACTCAATCAAGTGGCGACGTGTTTTTGATTTCTCCGCACGGAACGTTGGACCGAACGAGAATACTTTTCCGAGGGCCATCGCCGCTGCTTCCATATACAATTGACCCGTCTGAGAAAGGTAGGCTGATTGACCGAAATAATCTGTTTCGAACAATTCTGTCGTCCCTTCCGGAGCACTGCTCGTAAGGATTGGCGGATCGATTTTGACAAATCCTTCTTTGTTGAAGAATTCATATGTCGCACGAATGATTTCGTTACGAACTTTCATAATCGCGTGTTGGCGACGTGAACGGAGCCATAAGTGACGGTTGTCCATCAAGAATTCCGTTCCGTGTTCTTTCGGTGTGATTGGATAATCAATCGATTCCGCAATCACTTCTAAATCTGTCACTTCCAATTCAAATCCGAGTGGTGTACGTCCGCCATCAGATTTGACATTCCCTGTGACCCAAACCGAAGTTTCTTGAGTAATCCCTTTGGCTAACGTAAATAACTCTTCCGCCACGTCAGCTTTTACAACGACTGCTTGAGCAAAACCGCTTCCATCACGTAATTGAAGGAAAGCAATCTTACCACTTGAACGTTTATTGGCAATCCAGGCCCCTACACGGACCGATTGGCCTTCATAATCTTTAAATTGGTTAATCGAAATAGTTGTCATATTCTTTTCCATCCTTTCGCTTATCGAGCGTGCTTCGTAACGAATTCTTCTACTCGATCGAGCGCTTCTAATACGCGTTTTAATTCAGTTGCATAGGATAATCGTACGTAATCGTCTTGTCCGAAGCCCGAACCAGGCACAAGTGCCACGTTTGCTTCTTCAAGAACAGCTTCACACCAAGCATCGACGGTGTCATAGCCACTTTCTGTGGCCGCGACCTTCGCATTGGCATATAAGTAAAATGCACCTTGTGGCTTCAAACAAGTGATGCCAGGGATTTTGACGAGACGGTCGTAGACGATTTCAAGTCGTTCCTCGAACGATTGACGCATCATTTCCACATCTTCTTGTGGTCCATTGTACGCTTCTACCGCAGCCGCTTGTGCGACAGATGTCGGGTTTGATGTCGAGTGTGAGGCCAAGTTCGTCATCGCGCCGATGATTTTTGCATCACCAACGGCATACCCGATTCGCCAACCTGTCATCGCGTGAGATTTCGATACCCCATTGATGATGATTGTCCGCTCACGCATATTCGGAAGGGTCGCAATCGATACGAACGACGCATCACCGTAAATCAATTTTTCATAAATTTCATCGCTAACGACGAGAAGATTATGGCGAAGAATGACATCGGCGAGTGCCTGTAGCTCCTCTTTCGTATAAATCATTCCCGTCGGATTAGATGGGCTGTTCAAAATGACGGCCTTTGTACGAGCTGTAATCGCATTCTCGAGTTGCGTTGGCGTCAATTTAAATGACGTCTCTTCATTCGTGTCGACCAAGACGGGTTCTCCGTCCGCCAATTTGATTTGTTCCGGGTAACTGACCCAGTATGGGGCTGGGACAATCACTTCGTCCCCTTCATCTAAAATAGCTTGGAACAGAGCGTATAGGGCATGTTTCGCACCTGAAGCCACCATTACCTCGTTGCGTTCGAACGACAATCCACTATCGCGTTTCGTCTTTTCAATGATGGCATCTTTCAACGCGACTGTCCCGCCAGATGGCGTGTATTTTGTGTCTCCATCTCGAGCGGCTTGACAAGCAGCGTCGATGATTCGTTCTGGTGTGTTGAAATCAGGTTCACCCGCGCCGAGACCAATGACATCTTTGCCTGAAGCTTTCAGTGCCTTCGCCTTAGCTGTAATCGCTAAGGTAGTCGATGGTGTGAGTTGTTTTACACGTTTCGCTAATAGATGTTCCATCATAATCCCCCTCTAATTCATTACATTTGATCGGTCAATTGGACCCGTCGAATAAATTCTCCGGTCTGAAGCGTATAGTACGAATACGTATAAGACGCATCCGCTTTCGTGACCACTTCGATGAGTGCCCGTTCGTCAAAACCAACCTTACAGCTGACCAGTTGTCCGCCTGTCTCCTCAACCGACTTCGAACAGACGTCAGTAGCGTCCACTTCACCGATTTCTCGTTGCTCGATCTCTAGCTTTTTATCCAATGGGACAAACCAAATGGACTTCCCGTCTACTTCTGGGAAGACGACATATGCCTCTGTCCCATTGAACAGTTCTCCCTGACCCACTCTCGCGTCTGGAAATTCTTCAGTCAATCGTGCCATCGCCGTTTCGACGAGCTTTTCTTTTTGATTCTCTGTATGACCGATGGTGAATCGATACATCACGCTAAAGACAAGGACGACACCAATCAGTGCCGCCAGTAATGAGACGATCCATTTTGCCTTTCTGGTCATTCTGTACGATAGATGGTGAAGACCATCTCTTCCTTCTTCGGATCATTCACTTTCTTCTCAAGTGACAAACCGAACATTAAATCCTGACTCTTTAAGGTCCGATTCAATAAGTCGACAATTTTGTAGACGTCCGCAGTCGGTTCGATGCGCACGCTCGCCAGTGTCTCAATATTCGAGTTCATATTGACTCCTCCTCTAAAAACACTATACGTATCATTATAAAACGATAATATCGTGATGCCTAGCGTTATCTGTCATTTCGTGCCACAGACTTTTCCTTCTCGTCTAAGAACAACTCTAACTCGGATAACGACGTTTCAAGCGTACCTTCAATCCGGTCAACTTTAGGCAAGCTGTTGATGAACTGTTTGCCGTAACGTGTCGTCTCCACACGACGGTCGAATACGAAGACGGCACCATAATCCCCTTTCGATCGAATCAATCGACCGACACCTTGTTTGAAGCGAATAACCGCTTGGGGCAGGGATAACTCAAAGAATGGTGACTTACCCGTCGCTTCAATTTTCTCAGAACGTGCTTGCATGATCGGCTGATCGGGCGGTGCAAACGGAAGCCTTACGATGACAAGGCATGTCAACGCCTCCCCTGGAATATCGACACCTTCCCAAAAGCTTGCTGTCCCAAAGAGAATCGACTGTTCCATCCGTTTGAACTGTTTCGTCAAGCGGCTACGAGAGCCGCCGCTCACACCCTGTGCGAGAAGTGTATAAGACGGGTCAAGATGGTCTTTGACTTGTTCGTAAGTGAGGCGAAGCAATTCGTTCGATGTGAACAAGACGAGCATCCTCCCTTTCGTCACGTTCGCAATTTGGACAATCGACTGGGCCGTCTGGTCGACGAACTGAGGAAGCGGCACTTCATTGATCAATGGGAAGTCCGACGGTACAAACAGTTTGGCCTGGTCTTTGAAGTTGAATGGTGACGGTAATACGACTCTTCGGACCGGTTCTCCTTCTAATCCGAGGCGTCGTTCCATAAAGCTGAACTTCCCTGAGACCGTCATCGTCGCCGATGTTAAAATCGTTGGTCGCTTCTTAAACAGACGTTCGTGTAACAACGGTCCGATTTCGACGGGCTGCGTGTATACCGAGGTCAATTTCCGATTCCCTAAATTCAGTTCGACCCAGCTGACCGCATCATCGTCGCGCGTCAACATCGTCTCATAGATGACACTCTCGAGTTCACGCACGTCTCCAATCAACGTTTTTAAGTCACCAAGAAGTGCGCGTTGTTTGAATGTCATATGTTCTTTACGCTCATCGAGCAGTCGATGGAGGTGTCGGAGTGACGTCCGCAACGTCCGCAGTTTGTCCTCGAGTCGATTGGCCACTTCTCGAATTGGTCTAAACGTTGCACCTTCCCGCTCGAAACGAACCGTTTGTCGAGGTTCTTTTTTCTTACCTAACGATTGAAGGGACGTCAGAAGGTCTTCGAGTTCTTCCTCGACCCTTGCAAGAGCCGAATCAATTTGTTGACTGAATGCCTCCGCTTCTTCGGTTACGGATGTCAAATCGGCTAGCTGAATGATGCGAGAATGGAATTTGCCATCTGCTCCGTAGCCGAACCATTTGAAGAGGCGGTCAAATTGAATCGCATCAAATGTCACACCGAAATGATGAGAGGCCACTTCCTCGACTTGATGAGCCTCGTCTAATACGAGAGGTGTGTCCGTCGGTAAAATGCCTGCCTGATGCTGTAAATCCGAGAACAGTAAAGCATGATTGGTCACAATCAGGTCCGCTTCTTTCGAGCGCAACACGGCTTTCGTGAAAAAGTCACGGCTATACCATGGGTCGAATCGACCAAAATCATTAGAAGCATCTGCTTGAATCAAACGCTTGAACGAAGCAGGACCTTGTGTCGCAGATCCCGGGAATGAGAGTTCCTCTAAATCTCCGGTCTCGGTTTCTGTGAGCCAGACGAGTACCATCGCTTTACACATCGATGCCAAAAGACCGTCATTTGATTCGTCGAGCACCATCTCGAACTTACGCAAATCGATATAATTGCGTCTCCCTTTCAACAACGTGAATTCGATCTCAGGAAAAATCTGACGAAGAACAGGTAAGTCTCGATTTAACAACTGTTCTTGCAATTGAATGGTATGCGTACTAATGACGACCGGGCGTTTCGTCTCGAGGGCATGGTGGGCACTCGGAATCAAGTACGCAAGCGTCTTACCCGTTCCCGTACCCGCCTCGACTAATAATGTTTCCTCATCGTCTAACGCTTTATAGACGTGACGCATCATTTCGAATTGACTCTGTCTCGGTTCAAACTGCTCAAACAGTGAAGGGAGTGTCTCTTCGATCGTCCGCAAAAGGAACGGCTCGAATGGTTCACGTTCTGTCGTCGGGACGAAGGCATCCACCGGTCGCCTTAACGCAATTTTGCGGTGGATATCAAAACGTGTTTCGTCGTCTGGACGGATCCCGACCTCAAGGATCATCTCATCGAGTAACGGTTCGATATGACTCGTCCATGACTCAGATAACTCTCGAAGTCGTTTCAGCGTCACCATCGGTAAATCGCGTAAACGGTCGAGCATCCGGATGAAGAGCTCGGCTGTCGCCTCTGCGTCACTGAGTGCCCGATGTGCGTCTGTATGTACGAGGTCAAACGTATCCGATAGCGCTTCTAACGCATGGCTCTCTAAAGTCGGATACAAGATGCGGGCCAATTCGACAGTATCAATGGCTCTCCCTTGAAACGCAAGATAACCCGCTTGTTCAAGACTCTCATTTAAAAAAGTTAAATCAAATGCGACGTTATGCGCGACAAACACCCGTCCATCTAGCATTTTCCAAATGTCGGGAATCACATCTTCAAATGTAGGTGCATCACTTACATCTTCGTCACTAATCGTTGTCAATTGCGTAATAAAAGGTGGGATTGGTCGACTCGGTCGAATCAAGGTGCTGTAGCGCTCTATCACTTCACCCTCTTGTACGACGACCGCCGCAAACTCAATCAATTCATCTCCGGACTTAACGGAATGACCCGTAGTCTCTAAATCCACAATCACATACGTGTCCATAACATCCATCCCATCTTTGGCACGCTCGTGCTTTCTGTCTGTCTCATCTTACCATAGAACGAATAACGAAAAAACGGGGATGCCTCTGCCGACACCCCCGAATCCTTTACAAAATTGTATGAGCAATCTCTTCGTAAAGAAGTTGATCGACCTCATTTTGTTCGTTCAACACAGCTACTTTCGGACGATGCGTTTTTGCCTCTTCCGCTGTCATTTGACCGTAAGCCATGATGATGACAACATCACCGACCTGGAAATGACGTGCTGCCGCTCCGTTCAAACAAATCACGCCTGAACCGCGTTCCCCTTTGATGACATACGTTTCGATGCGAGCACCATTATGGTTGTTCGTAATGTGTACATGTTCATTCTCCATGATACCGACCGCATCCATCAAATCCTCATCGATTGTAATTGAACCGACGTAGTGTAAGTTTGCTTCTGTCACTGTTGCTTTATGAAGCTTTGCGTGCATAAATGTACGAATCATTGGATTCATCCCTTCTTCCAAATCACATTATCAATCAATCGGGCCCGTTCAAACTGAATGGCCACCGCTAACAAGAGTTCGGTCGAGTCGCTCGAGACGGTACCGAGCGTCGGGTAATCGACAAGCTCGACGTAATCGATTTGACTGTTCGGAATCTCGTTCAAACGTTCAGTCAGCTGTCGTTTTACTTCATCAACTTGTTGACCTGTATCGAGTGCCTCTCGCGCCATCGTCAATGCGCTGAAAATCCGACTCGCCTCTACCGTTTCGACATCTGACAAATAGACGTTTCGAGAAGATTTGGCTAGTCCTGTCTCCTCACGAATAATCGGGCAGCGTCGAATCTCGACTGGAACGAAATAATCTCGGACGTATCCTTCGATGAGTGCCACTTGTTGAGCATCCTTCAGACCGAAATAAGCGCGTGTCGGTTGAACAAGGTTAAATAATTTTGAAACGATTGTCAACACACCATCAAAATGACCGGGACGACTCGCCCCACATAATACGTCCGCCCCGTGACGGACGGTCACACGCGCCATGTCAAGTGGATACATCGTCTCCGTCGTCGGATAGAACAAGACATCGACTCCCGCATCACGTGCCAACTTCTCATCCCGTTCAAAGTCGCGGGGGTAACGGTCGAGGTCTTCATTCGGTCCGAACTGTGTCGGATTGACAAAAATACTCATGACAACGACGTCATTTTCCCGTCGCGCGTTTTCAACGAGGCTCATATGTCCTTCATGCAAATATCCCATCGTCGGCACGAAGCCAATCGTTTGATTCGTTGGTAAGGCAATACGTAATTCTTCGACGGTCGATACAATCTTCATCCTTTTCCTCCATACAATGAGTCGAGTAACGACTCATCCATTGTGAACGTATGACGTTCTAACGGGAAGTGACCGTTCTTCGTCTCTTCGACATAAGAACGGATAGCATCCGTCGCCACTTCATTCACGTCTGCATACGCTTGGACAAATTTAGGGAGACGGTCCACCCCATATTTCAATACGTCATGATAGACGAGCACTTGGCCGTCGACATCTGCACCTGCACCGATTCCGATGACAGGAATCGTCAATTCTTCTGCGATCCGTTTTGCCAATTGGTGAGGGACACACTCAAGGACGAGCATCTTCGCGCCAGCACGTTCCGCAGCCAAGCTATCTTGAAGGAGTGTCTCGGCAGCCTCTAGGGACTTCCCTTGTACTTTATATCCTTCTAGGACGCCAACCGATTGAGGGGTCAACCCTAGATGGGCGACACATGGCATGCCGACTTGTGTCAAGCGGTCAATCGTATGAAGCACGTCACCGGCTCCTTCTAGTTTGATGGCATCCGCACGGCCTTCTTGGAATAAACGCGATGCTGCCTGTAACGTCCGATCGAAGTCTCCGTGATATGACGCAAACGGCATATCTACCACAACGAACGTATGTTGTGCTCCTCGGCGTACGGCTTTCGAATGATGGAGCATGTCCTCCATCGTCACCGGAATCGTCGAATCATAACCAAGTACGACCATCCCAAGTGAATCACCTACTAATATCAAATCGACACCGGCCGATTCGGCAAGTTTGGCTGACGGATAATCATATGCCGTCAACATGACGAGCTTTTCTTGCTCGTTCATTTTTTTTAACAATGTAGTCATCGTGTGCATCTGTTTCTCCTCCTAAACGTGGAGACAGGAAAGAATAAACGCCTTCTTACACAGATGGCAAGAAGGCGCACGAAAAACAAATTCATGGTTTTCATGAGTTAGTGTCCTTCTGTCCCTGTCATAATGATCAAGGCAGACAACTGAATGTGACAGTCTGCAAGCGCGGTACACTTCAAGAATTGATAGCGTCCGACACATTAAGTATAGTCGATGGTCTCGCTTTCATCAATCATTCCACACTGCAATCTCAGCAGAATAGACCGGTTCGACCTTTCCATCCACTTCGAGTAGCAACGCCCCCTCGTCCGAGATGCCGCGCATTACACCTATTCGCGACGTCCGGGACCCACTCAAGGTGATCGACTCATTTAAATAGGCGGCATGTTTCATCCAGTTCAAGCGAACCGGTGCAAATCCTACGTCAAGGAATCGGTCGTATTCGGTCTCGAGTTCTGCCAATAGTTCCGCCAATAACTCACTGCGATGATATCTCGTCCCGGTCTCTAAATAAAGGGAGGTCGCCCGGTGCGCCAACTCAGTCGGAATGTCATCGCCGTTGACGTTCATTCCGAACCCTAAAATGACGGCTTGAATGCGGTCCCCTTCCGTTTGCATTTCCGTCAAAATGCCTCCGACTTTCTTGCCATTTAACAGTAAATCGTTAGGCCATTTGATTGTCACGTCAAGGTCCCGCGCATTCAACGCTTTCGCAAACGCACTTGCCGCCATCAAGGTCATCTTTGATGCGTCGCGAATGGGTAATTCCGGTCTTAAAATTACACTTGCCGCGATATTGACGTGCTTCGGATTGTGCCAGTTACGACCGAGTTGTCCGCGACCGGCCGTCTGTTCCTCGCTCATGACGAGCGTCCCCTCTGGCACGTGTTGTTGCGCCAGCTCATGGGCGATTCGTTGTGTCGTGTCGATTTGGTCAAACGCATGGACGATTTGACCGAACCGTCCCTTCCGATATGACGCAAACGCTGGTTCATCGAATCGGTCACTTTGCTCAAGCAATTGGTATCCTTTTCTTGGGATCGTATGAATCGCATAACCGTCTTGCTTAAGCGTTTCGATATGTTTCCAAATAGCGGTACGTGAAATATTTAATTGACGGGCCAACTCTTGGCCACTCCATACTTCACCATCTTGTAATAGCGTCAGAACACGCCCGCGCGTTGAAGCCATCGTTTCGCCTCCTCTTTCAATACTGTCTCATGGTTCGGTAACTCGTTTAAGATGACGCGTCGTTCGAGGTCGGCTAACAGATGCTTGATCGCTTCCCCTCGTGCACCAAGCGCTAAGGCGTCCCGACCGTCAAATTTCAACTCTTTTCGTGACGTCATCGGGAGCGACTGTTTCAGTTCACGGCTACGGTCTTTCTCCCCGTTCATCCGGAAGTAAGTGGAGAGCGTCTGTTCATCCGTCACATAAATCGTCATCCGGTCAAGTCCCTTCTCACAGAGCAGTGCAAGCGTACGAGCCTCCCGTTTGATCGCGTTCGACCGTTTCCATGGCGATAGCCAGCTGTCATCCTGTGCATGATAGAGAAAGAGTGCCCATCCGCTGACCGCGTTCACAGGTGTCCGAGCGTCCTCTTGGACACGCTGCATCAGTTCGGTCGTCACGTTCGGTAAATAGCGATGAATGCCGAGCTCGACCATTTCACCTAGCGCTTTCTTGTATGCAGGTCCCGTCAACAGTTTCTCAAATTCGATCGCGATACGCTCCATCGCAATTTGTTCGAGCTTATGACCGAGCTCGCTCGCCGCTTCCCGCAACTCGTCATGTAAGGTGAAATCAAGTTGTGACATGAAGCGAAGCGCACGCATGATGCGTAGCGCGTCCTCTCCGAACCGTTCAAACGGACTGCCGACTGTTCGGATGATTCGTTCTTCTAGATCATGTTGACCACCGAATAAATCGACCACTCGTCCATCATGGAACGCCATCGCGTTCATCGTGAAGTCCCTTCGTAATAAATCCTCTTCAAGCGATACCCCGAGTGCGACATGGTCCGGTCGTCTCGAATCCGAATACGATCCTTCCGAACGGAACGTCGTCACTTCGAACGGATGGTGGTCAATAATGACCGTGACAGTCCCATGTTCGATACCGGTCGGAACCGACTTCGGGAACAGCGCCATCACCTCTTCCGGGAAGAGGGACGTCGCCAAATCGATATCATCGGGCAGACTCCCGAGCACATAATCCCGAACAGCACCACCGACGATATACGCCTCGCCACCATGCTGTTCGATCGTGTCGATGATTTGTTTTGCGTATTCCCATTCCGTCATGATGTCACCACCTGTTCATACAAGCGTTCATATTCGGTCACGATGTCTTGTGAGGCGAAACGCCGAGATTTCATCAATCCGTTTTGTCGGAAACGTTCTCGTAGCTCACGATCGGTCAAGAGCCGCTCCATCGCAGAGGCGGCCTGGCTCGCATCCCCTTTAGGAACGACGAAACCATCCTCACCGTCCGTGATCACTTCCGGCAGCCCACCCGCATCGCTCACGATAGAGGGCACACCCGTCGCCATCGCCTCGAGCGCCACGAGACCGAACGCCTCCTTGTCTGATAACAGGACGTGAACGTCGCTGATTGCAAGAAGTGCGGCGACTTGTTCTTGTTTCCCGGCAAAGATGACTTGCTCTTCAAGCCCCATCTCCGTCACGAGTCGACGCATCGCACCCATGAGCGGACCATCTCCGACGAGCAATAGTTTCTTATTCGTCACATCCATCTGATCGAACGCCTCCAGGACGAGGTCGACGCGTTTGACAGGACGGAAGTTTGAAATGTGGATGGCGACCCGGTCCTCATCCGACAAGCCGTACCGTTCCCGTAATGTCGGGTCGAATTGAGGCGTATACACCGATTCATCGATGAAGTTATGGATGACTTGGATCGGCAAATCACTGGCAATCCGCTCTTCTGTCTCCCGTTTCAAACTATGAGAGACCGCCGTGATCGCGTTCGATTGACGCAGCCCGTATAGAATGGCCGGTTTCAGTTCCTCGTCCTCACCGAGTACGGTGATATCGGTACCATGTAACGTCGACACGATCGGGGTCTTCACACCCGCCATCTCACGACCAAGCGCAGCACAAACGGCATGCGGTACGGCATAGTGTGCATGGATGACATCGAGACCGAACGATTGGATGACACTCGCAATCTTCGCTGACAATGTCATATCATACGGCGGATAACGAAAGACCGAATATTGATTGATTTCGACTTGATGGAACGTAATATTTGGGTGATAGGCGTTCAAACGAAACGGCATGCTGCTCGTGATAAAATGGACATCATGCCCACGGTCCGCAAGCTTCATCCCGAGCTCTGTCGCTAAAATCCCAGAGCCTCCGACAGATGGATAACAAAGAATCCCAATCCGATACGTCATGCGAGTTCACCTGCCTGTTTTACGACATATGGTCGAACGCGCTTCAACCCTTCCGCATAGGCGACTCCAATCAAGCTCCCAAAATGGCGTTCACGGGCGATGACCCGTTCCACATATGCATCGGTGAGCGGTGTCTTTACTCCATCGACCGGAGTGAACTGACTCGCGTAACATTGAAGCGCCCGTGTCTTCACTTCGATCGTGTCACTAATATCCACGCACACATCCGGTTCGACGTGAGCATTGATCATATATTGGTACACACTTTCCGGACGATATGCCTCGAGTTCGGGTAAGTACTTTCGGATCCCGGCATTAAACAGCGCCTCTGTCACGAGATGGGCGCAGGCCGCGTGGTCCGGATGGCGGTCGACCTCGTATGGATAGAGCAAGTGGGTTGGGCGTTCACGGCGAATCAAGGAGACGATTGCCTCGAGCTGCTCTTCTCCCCCGTCAATCCCACGGTCTTTAAATCCTAGATTGATTCGACGGACACCAAGCACGTCATCAGCCGCACTTGCCTCCTGTCGTCTCGTTTCTACATCACCATTTGAAGAAAGTTCCGCTCTCGTCAAATCGACGTATACGACCTCAGTCTTCTCTTTCGTCCATTGGGCGGTCATGCCGGCGATCCCGATTTCGATATCGTCCGGATGTGCCCCGATGGCTACTACTTTCATCTACATCACCTCTTCTTTGAAAAGTATAGCCGACTCGTTTCTGAATGTCATATGTTCAGGGTAGTCAATCGAACTGTTTTTCGAGTACTCTATCTAAGGGGAGGTGAACCTGATGACGGTACAATTACCGATTCGTGTTCGAAATATTATTTTTATCTTAATAGGTTCTTTTATTTTTGCATTCGGCGTTTATCACTTCAACGTCCAAAATAATTTGGCCGAGGGTGGGTTCACCGGGATCACATTGATTCTCCGCGGACTATTTGATATCTCACCTTCTGTCACGAACTTGGTACTAAACATCCCGCTCTTTTTCATGAGTTACAAGTTGTTAGGTCGCACGACCTTCATCTATACGCTCATCGGGACGTTTTCCTTTTCACTTTGGTACGCACTCATCGCCAAGTATTCGACGCTCGTCATCGACTTGACAGATGACATGGTGCTCGCAAGTCTGTTCGCCGGGCTCTTCATCGGGGTCGGTCTTGGCATCATCTTCAACAATGGCGGGACGACGGGCGGCGTCGATATCATCGCACGACTCGTACAACGCTATTTCGGATGGTCGATTGGGAAGACGTTTCTCATCTTTGACTTCTTTGTCATCGTCCTCAGTTTGACATACCTCGACATTCGTGAGGCGATGTACACGCTTCTCGCCGTCTATATCGGGGCACGCGTCATCGACTCGATGCAAGAAGGAACGTATGCCGGTAAAGCGGCGATGATCATCAGTGACCACCGCACTGCTATCGCCGACGGTATTCATGCGACGATGAACCGCGGCACGACCCGACTGCTCGCGAAAGGCGGTTATTCGAACCGAGAACTCGAGGTCTTATATGTCGTCGTCGGCCGTAACGAAGTGAACCGTTTGAAGACAATCGTCAAACAAATCGACCCGCATGCGTTCGTCACGTTCCATCACGTGTATGAAGTCGGAGGCGAAGGGTTTACGTTCGATGAAAATCGGATGCCTTTGAAATAAGCAAAAAAATCGCCTCGTTCACAGGGATGAACGGGCGATTTTTTATGGTTCGATGTGGAGCACCTCGACTTGAATCGTACCTCCTGGCGTTTCGATTTGAATTGTTTGACCAATTGTCGCACCCATCAAACGACGACCGAGTGGCGATGTCACGGATATGCTTCCTCGTTCTATATCCGCTTCTGCCTCACTCACGATTCGATAGCGCTCGGTCTCTTCTTGTTGCATTTCCCGAATCACGACCTGATTTCCGAACGTCACGACTTCCGAACGTTCCGATATAACGATGATCGCGTCATCAAGGAGGTGATTCAGTTCTAAAATATCCGCCTCGATCCGTTCATATTCATGTACCGCTTCACGATAGGTGACGTCTTCACGGAAATCACAAAATTTTCGAGCCGTCCTTATCCGTTCACGCGCATCCGTTCGCTCTTTTTTTAGCCTCACAAGTCGATTTGTCAATTGGTGATGACCTGTCTCTGTCAGTTGCGGTTTCATTGACAACAATTCCTTTCGTCAAAAAATTAAAAAATCCCGCCTACCGACGGGATTCCATTCAATCCTATTCATCACGCGGCATAAAGACGATGAGTGCCAAGCGAATAAGTTCGGCAACCGCAACGAGCGTTGCAGCGACGTAAGTCCAAGCCGCGGCATTCAACACTTTCCGTGCACCTGTCTCTTCTGTCGCCGTCACGATTCCGTGAGACGTCAATTGCGCCATCGCTCGTTTCGATGCATCGAACTCGACCGGTAACGTGATCAACTGGAACACGACCGCCCCGAGCATCATGATGACACCGAGTTGAGCCAACCCGAGTGCCCCGAATAAGAATCCTCCGAGCAACAATGGGAACGACAAGTTCGACGTGATGTTGACGACCGGAACAAGGCTGTGGCGGACGCGCATCATCTTATAGTCTGTCGCATCTTGAATGACGTGACCGATCTCGTGCGCAGCAATCGCGGCAGACGAGATTGTCGACCCTTGATACACTTCGCGAGACAAACGAACGACTTTATTGACCGGGTCATAGTGGTCGCTCATGAGTCCGTCGACCATTTCGATTCTCACGTTGTGCACACCGTTTTGTTTCATGATGAAATCAGCGACTTGTGCACCTGTGACACCGCTTTGGAGCGGTTGTTTCAAAAACTGCTTATACGTACTTTTCACTCGCATCTGGGCCCATAGGGGGATGAGCATGATCAGTGCAAGATAGAAAATATAGCCACCTAATGACATTTTCTATTTCACCTCTGCATGTATTTAATAATTTGATTTTACATTCTTATGACCTTATTTTCAAGCGATGGACGTAGGACGAAGGCATATCCCATAAAAAAACATAATCCTGTCAACCAAAAGGAGCCGTAGCCGATCCACATGATGTGTTCTGCCAGTGACGGATAACGTGGCCATTGACCGAGTACATAATCGACGACGTCATTATGAATTACCCAAATTAGCGTACATACAAACGAGGTGACCGTCCATTTCATGAATGGCGCGTAGATGAGCGCTTGTAAGGCCATTGCACCGTGAGAGACCATCAACATGACGGCCATCAAGATGGTCAAGGTCGGCGCATCCGGTGGTAACGTGCCCAAATACATGATGTTCATAATCACGGCCCAGACCCCGTATTTAATCAACGTGATGAAGGCCAGCGTCTCGAACAACGGGGAGCGCTTGTTAGCTAACCAAAGTCCGAGGACAATCGTAAAGAAGAATGATGCTGTCGGACTATCCGGTACGAACAGCCAATAGATGTACGGTGTGTCACGTAATTGAGGCTCGTACCAGATATACCCGTAAATCGTCCCTCCCAAGTTGATGATCAATAGAATAGTCAATACAATCCGATGCATCAAGAACGGTTTTAAAAACATGGGGTTCATTGTCTCAATCCTTTTTCTTCAGTTTTCTTCAGTTTATCGTATGCGTCGTGCAGAAGTAAAAAAGTGTAGCCCGATATTCAGGCTACACTTGATGACTTACTTGTTATTTTCGCCGCCTTCACCGTATGAAGCGATGAACTCAGACATGGCTTGGAGATCTTCATCTGAACCATCCCACTGACCAGCTGGCATCGTACCGACACCGTTGACCGCGATTTCCGCGATTTCTTCAGCCGTATACTGTGTGCCGACGAGTGCTGGAGCCGCTGCTCCACCTTCTAGGTTTTGACCGTGACAGTTGACGCAAGATTGAGCTGAATAAATCTCATATCCTGGAGCCGCTGTATCGATTTCAGGACCTTCACCCGGAATTTGAAGCTCACCTTGTGCATGAACTTGATCCCAGTGTGTCGTTTGAACAGATTCCCAAGTCAAGTAGAAGACCGAGAGAATTCCAAGTAACATGAAACTGATCGCGACTGGACGTTTCGCCGGTCGACGCTCGAGACCTTGGTCAAGCCATGGTGCAACGAGAAGTGCCGTGAACGCCAAGCCTGGAATAATGACTGTACCAAGTAAGATCCAGTCCCCAGCAGCGAATTGATATTTGAGTAATTGATACAAGAACAAGAAATACCAGTCCGGCAACGGAATGTATGACGTGTTCGTTGGATCGGCGATATTTTGAAGCGGTGGTGCTTCGACAATTGTCAAAGCGATGAATCCGATCAAGAAGACCGATCCTACCATCCACTCTTTAAGCAAGAAGTTCGGCCAGAACGCCTCTGTGCGTCCTGGGTATTCTGAATAGTCTTTTGCAATGTTTTGTTTCCGATTCGAGATTCCTACTCGAGAGTCGGTTACAAATTTCATCCCTTTACCGCGATGCATATCGTTTCTCCTCCTTTTTCTCCTCGAATCGGCTTATAGCGGTCCAGAAACCCCTTGTTTACGAATCATCAAGAAGTGGGCTCCCAACAGTCCGAACAATGCCGCCGGTAAGAAGAAGACGTGAATTGCGAAGAATCGTGCGAGTGTGCTCGCCCCGACAATCTCACCACCAGCGAGAAGTGTCTTCGCAATACCACCGATAACCGGTACACTTTCAGCGATTTGAAGCGTAACTTTCGTTGCGAACAATGCCTTCATGTCCCATGGAAGCAAGTATCCCGTGAGTCCGAGCGCCAAGACGACGAAGAACAAGAGAACACCAACGACCCAGTTGAGCTCACGTGGCTTCTTATACGATCCCGTGAAGAACACGCGGAGCGTATGTAAGAATAACATGACGATCGCTACAGATGCGCCCCAGTGGTGCATCCCACGAACGATTTGTCCGTGTGCGATCTCATTTTGCAAATAATACACCGACGCGTGCGCGTTGATGATATCTGGTACGTAATACATCGTCAAGAACATCCCTGAAAGGATCTGGATGACGATTGTAAAGAACGTCAAACCGCCAAAACAATAGACAAATGCAGAGAAGTGATGAGCAGGGTTGACGTGTTCCGGTACTTCATGGTCTGCGATATCGCGCCAGAGCGGTGTGATGTCTACGCGTTCATCGACCCAGTCATAAATTTTTTGTAACATCGGCTAGTTCCCCCTCTCATTACTGAGCGACTGGACTACCTAAATATAGGAAGCCGTCTTTTTCTTCTTTTTCATAACGTGCAAGTGGTGCTGTCGGCGGTGTACCTGGAATGTTCGTTCCATCTTTTTCGTAACGTCCCAAGTGACACGGACAGAAGAATTCTTGTGGACGAGTCGGATCACCAGCGAATGCTACCTGACAGCCAAGGTGTGTACAAATCGGAGAAAGTGCGATGATCTCGCCACTATCTGTTTTGTAAACCCATGCTGAAAGCGTTTCTTCAAATTCATACCAAGCATCTTGTGTTTGTTTCTTAAAGTCGACACGTTGCGGCTCAGTCGTGATGTCATCAAGACTCATTACTTTTACTTTGTCGCCTGCACCAGTTTTTTTCAAAACCGGATCGATCGCAAAGTTGACCATCGGACTGATCAATGTTGCCGCCATAAAGCCACCTACTCCAGTCAGTGTGTACGTTAAGAACTGACGGCGCGTGACTTTTGACCCATTTTGAGCCATTTCGTTCCCCCCTCATTCGTGTGCATAACCCCATAATTCTTTATGCATTCTTCACAAAAATTTCTCACTCAACAAAATAGTATATCAATAAAACCTCTACGTCAACCGCTTCATGTCGCCATCCAACGGCTCGAAAGTTCCGTGATGACTTGTGTCGCAAAATTCTGGACCATCGTGTGCGCTTGATCGCTTGACATCGATCCAAGCGCGAGCGGCGGTACGAACAAAATCGGCAAATCAAATGCTTTGAAACGGACGTCTGACGCGATAAACAATACGTGAGAAAATCCGGATGAATTTGCTTTCGCCACCACATCCTGCGCCAACTTCACACCAGCTTCCACATCGGTGTAACTGATGGTCGGGCTGAGCATCGTTCGACCAGATAATTGACGTTCTGTCTCGGCCGTGACGGCATGAATCACTTCATAGCTTTCGGCTTTGCGAACCATATCCTCACCAAACGCCAATTCTGCGAGCGGAACGATGAGCGTATCGACGTATTGTCGTTCGGCAATCGAGCGGAGTGCCCCTTGACTATCGAACCTCATCTTTTCCCTCCTCTCCTTCATATCTCATCATGTCTATTGTAGCGTACATGACTTCGCTCACCTTTAAAAGTTATGAACGAACTGTGAAATAATTGTGTATTCCTACGTAATTAATATACCAAAAAACAAGCGCCTACCGGAACGGAAGCGCTTGTTTTTTTCAAAATAATTTAGATGCTCGCACTTGATGAAGTTGAGTCGTCAGATTGCGGAATAAATTCTCGTCTCGTCGGTCGAGCGCCTTATCGATTTCAATCAGCAATCGTTCTTCTTCAAATTGAGCAACCGATGCTTGAATGACCGTTTGAGCAGAAGACGAGACTTCATCTCTCACTTCTGCCACCGGTTCAAACGGATTCTGTTCGACGATGTCGACCCAGTTCTCATCGATCATCATGCCTTGAAAATTTAACTCTACATAGATTGGCCCATCGTGTAGACGGATGTCATGATAAGCCTTCTCAGGATTCATGGTCACAAGGTCTCCCCGTCGGTATCGAAACGGTTCACCGTCAAACCCGTACGCTGTCATCACGAGACTTCTTGGTGAGACCGAAGCGTTTGTCACGAAATGAACGTTGCCAAGCTTTTCAGGATGTCTTAACCAATAGTCAAGAATCCACTTTGCTTCACGTTTCCGAAGCGTATGATGAGCGACGAATCGCTTCAAAAAATTACGTTTCCGCTCGACCATCTGACCTCATTCCCTTCCCTTATTCATTCTACGTCATCAGACAATTGTTCGAGCTGTTCTTCGAGCGCTTGGCGATCATCGAGGTCGACCACCAATGCAAGCGATTGCTCGACCACACGTCGCGCGTCTTGTCTACGACCTTCCTCTATCAACAGTGTAGCCCATTCCGTCACAAATGACACGTCCTCTTTCATCATCGGCTCAATTGAGGCATACAGACTGACCGCTTCGTCGTACGCTTCGAGCTCATATTTCGCCTTCGCCTTGTACCATGTCATGAGCGGCGACGTCGTATGATCTTCGAGTGCATCGATGGTTTCGAGAACATCATCGAATTCTCCTGCTTCAAATAAAATCGACAAGAGCAATTCGGTCGCTTGTAACGACTCTGGATTTAACACGAGCGCCTCACGTAGTTCTTTAATGGCACCGTCCCGATTTCCGAGTTTGAGAAGCAGCCTTGCTTTAACGTGCCGCAGTTCATCATTATAATCGTCGCGCGTGATGCCTTGATCGACGATCTCAATGGCCTCTTCCGTTTGCCCGATTGCATCGAGTGCCTCGGTATAAGGCAAGTAGAGCGACGTGAAGTCTGGGTCCATCGCCTGAAGCTCTTTGAACTGCTTGATCGCAACTTCCTCACGTCCGATCCGATGAGCCGTCATCGCATGACCGAAGACGGTGTTCAAATCGCGATGTGTGGCCCGCTCGTATTCCTCGAGCGCCTCTTCAAACGACCCGACCATCGTGAGGGCCTCCGCGTAATCCGCTTGATAGTCGATTTCAGCCGGCAACTTCATCTTCGGAAGACGCGCATAAAGTGGAATGGCTTGTTCAAATGAACCGGTCGAGGCATACAATTCAGCCAATCCATAGATGAGTAAAGGTTCATCCGGATTCTTCTCGAGCGCCTCCATCAGTTTCTTCACTGCCACTTCATCCAATCCTTGCGATTGATACAGGTCAGCGAGGAGGACGAGGCTCCTCACTTGCGTATCTGCGTCATCCGATTTGATTTTTTCAAGCACGGCAATCGCTTCCTCTTCACGGTCACTATCTAAATACGCTTCCGCCAGCGATAAGGCGACATTCGGGTCTCCCTCATAGTCGACGTATAGCTTTGAGAGAACAGCTGTCGCCCGGTCGGCAAGACCTAACTCTAAATAGAGGTCGGCGATGGCTAAACGGTCATCATCCGACCCTTCCTTCTCAAGTTCTTCTAGATGCATGAGTGCATGTTCCGTCTCACCTGACTCAAGCATCTCGATTATATGTGTTAAAGCTGATTCATCTAGCATGGTTCGTCCTCCTGGGCTTCGGTTTGTCGTTATTCTATCTTACGTTGAACCCGTTGTAAATCTTCACGGAATCGAGGATAACTGACATCGGATGCCTCGATCCCCTCGATGTGAACGGCTTCATCGGTCATGAGTGACGCAATCTGTAACATCATGGACAAGCGATGGTCTCCGTAAGTCGAGACATCTCCTCCATGAAGGCGACTCGGATTGACGATGAATCCGTCCTCAGTGCCGACGATGTCCACACCTAACTTCCGTAGTTCCGAGACGACCACGTCAATCCGGTCAGTTTCTTTCACGCGCAGTTCCGCTGCGTCTTTCACGATGGACGGTGAATTCGCTTGAGATGCGACGAGTGCGAACAGTGGTAATTCATCAATCTGTGAAGGAATGAAATCCTTTTCGACGACTGTGCCGGTTAGCTCACTCGTCGTGACCGTGACGTCTCCGACTCGTTCTTCACCGACCAATCGTTCGTTCGAAATGACGACATTCGCACCCATCCGTTCGAGCGTACGTAAAAATCCAATCCGCGTCTCATTCAAACAGACGTCCGTCGTCGTAACCGAACTATTTGCCACCATGGCCGCCCCTGCCCAGAAAAATGCAGCCGATGACGGGTCTGCCGGTACGTCGACCGTACATCCGGTCAATGTCGAGGGTTCGACACGGATGACGCGTAACCCTTCTTCGTTTACAATCGACAGCTTCGCACCGAATAGGGGCAACATGCGCTCGGTATGGTCTCGTGACAACATCGGTTCTCGAACAACCGTCGTACCCGAGGCACGTAAGCCGGCGAGTAGGACGGCCGACTTCACTTGGGCGCTCGCGACCGGTAACGTATAGTCAATCGATCGAAGCCCCGTCCCTTCGATGACGAGAGGCGCCATATCCCCGGTCACATGTGCACCCATGTTTCGTAAAGGCTCGGTAACGCGGCGCATCGGACGTCTAGATAACGATTCATCGCCTACGAGCTCAAACGACCCGTTATAGCCGGACAAGAGTCCGATCAGTAGACGCATCGTCGTACCTGAATTCCCACAGTCAAGCCGTGCCGAGCGCGGAGACTCGATGCCTTTAATGACTAGTTCGTCTTGCTGTTCTGTCACATCGGCTCCAAGTGATCGAATCGCCTCGATTGTCGAACGACAATCGGCACCGAGGAGCGGATTCCGCACGTGCGTCGTCCCGTTCGCCATCATCCCGAATAATAATGCCCGATGTGTGATGGATTTATCACTCGGTACACGGATAGAACCGTTTAAACTCATCGTTCCCACCATCCTTTCATCTGTTCAAACGTCTGTTGAAGATGTTCGAGCTGTACCGACTCAACGGTGATCGTTTCACGAAGTAACACAAAACGAATTGCACCGTGACGGTTCTTTTTATCCCGAATCATTTTTTCCACGTAGCGGTCGAATGGTTGCCAATCGATCGGCGTGACGTCATTTGAACGCATCCAATCGAACAACTGCATCGCTCGAACTTCATCTCCAGACACGAGAAAAGCGAACACCATTCCATGTAAAACCGCTTCCCCATGTGGGATACGATAGGCTTCCACCGATTCAAGGGCATGACCGAACGTATGCCCGAAGTTAAGCCAAGCACGAATGCCTTGTTCTCGCTCGTCCGTCTCGACAATGGTTTGTTTCACTCGAATCCCACGGGCAAGCCACGACACCCAATCCAACGGTTCGTTCTCGTTCAAGTCTAAAAACAAGTCGTCCTCGAAAGAAGATTCGAGGACGTAACGTGATAAGTACGCATGTTTCAATAACTCACCGAGACCGCTTCGCACTTCCTGGACGGGCAAGGTATTCAGTCGACTGACGTTGTAATAGACGCCTGACGGTTGATAGAATGAACCGATTGCATTTTTCGCAAAGGGGTGATTGACTGCCA
Source organism: Exiguobacterium sp. N5 (assembly GCF_025842465.1). Taxonomy (GTDB): domain Bacteria; phylum Bacillota; class Bacilli; order Exiguobacteriales; family Exiguobacteriaceae; genus Exiguobacterium; species Exiguobacterium profundum. Next base: position 562,518 of record NZ_JAPAEP010000001.1, on the reverse strand, counting down.
CTTTGCCTCCGACAGCCGAATCGTGAGCCAAAATCGTCGTTGGCACTTGTATGTATGGAACGCCTCGCATGTAGACACTTGCTAGAAAACCAGCCAAGTCGCCGATCATTCCACCGCCAAAGGCGACAATCAGTGTTTGGCGGTCACATCCGTGGCGCAACCCTTCTGCGACAAGCTGCTCGAGCTGAGATAGCGATTTCGACGCATCACCTGCTTCGACGACGGACGAAACGACGTGGGAATGGGTCAGATTCAACGTAGAACGGAACGACTCTCCGTAAAGAGACTCGACATGTTTATCCGTAACGACCCATAGCATCGAATAACTGGACCAATCAACTGAATCGATCCAACGATCCTGATTGTCCAAGACGACTTCGTATGGGGTCGATGCTGAGATTGAAATCGTTACCATACTCGCAACTCCTCCCGATACTCATCGACCCGATGTTTGATTCGTTCCATCGTGTCGTGCCCGAACGTCTCACAAACTTCCTTCGCGACTTCAAATGCGATGACTGCCTCAACGACGAGGGAAGCGGCAGGCACAGCGCACGAGTCACTCCGCTCGATTTGAGCTAAAAACGCCTCTTTCGTATCGATATCGACCGATTGTAAGGGTTTATAGAGCGTAGGAATGGGTTTCATGACAGCTGAACAAAGGATTGGCATCCCCGTAGTCATGCCCCCCTCAAATCCACCGAGATGGTTACTGAGTCGCGTATACCCATCATCCCCGTATGCGATCGGGTCCATCACTTCAGAACCCGGACGATACGCCATTTCAAACCCTTCACCGAATTCAACACCTTTAAATGCGTTGACACTCATGACCGCTTGTGCGATTTTCGCATCCAGTTTACGGTCGTACTGCACATACGAGCCAAGTCCCGGTACAACACCATGTACTTCTGTACACACGATTCCACCAATCGAGTCTCCATTTGCCTTGGCCTCATCGATTCGACGCATCATCCGCAACGCGGCCTCTTCATCTAACGTACGTACCGGTGAGGCATCAACGACCGCTTGTGCTTCTTGAAGCGAATCAAATGTGCACGACTCCGCTCGTTCCCCACCAATCACTTTGACATAACTAAAGAGGGATACCCCGATTTGTTGAAGGAGTTGCTTACAGAAAGCCCCGACCGCTACACGAGCCGCTGTTTCTCGTGCGCTTGAGCGCTCCAATACGTCACGTAAGTCTCGATGGTCGTATTTCATCCCACCGACCAGGTCAGCATGTCCAGGTCTCGGTCGAGAGACGCGGCGTTTCACTTCGATATCGCTCTCAATCGGTTCAGCCTGCATGACGTGTTTCCAATGCGTATGGTCTTTATTCTCAATCCAAAATGTGATGGGTGCACCTGTGGTCACGCCATGCCGTATGCCCGAGCGAACTTCTACCTGGTCGGACTCGATTTGCATGCGGCGCCCTCTACCGTAACCCGATTGACGTTTTTTTAACTCTGCATTGATTTGAGAAATATCTATAGAGAGTCCGGCCGGGGGCCCTTCAATGATGACCGTCAGACCGGGACCATGTGATTCACCAGCTGTCAAATAACGCATCCGTTCACCTCATCCATCCATTTTTTCATAAAAGAAACTTTGCTTCATTGCATAGCCGTAACGTTTCGGTTGGAAAATTTGTTCCGTCCCACCGACAAATAGCATCCCACCTGGACGTAACGCCCGTTGGAACGACGTATATACCTTCTCTTTCGCCTCTTCAGTGAAGTAAATCAAGACATTTCGACAGACGATCAAATCAAAATTGCGTTCGTACACATCCGCTAACAAGTTATGCTTTTTAAACGTCACCAGCTGCTTGATTTCATCTGAAATATAATAGTCGTCGCCACGACGGGTAAAGTAGCGTTTCTGAAACTCCTCAGGCAAATCGATGAGCGCCCGTTCATGGTACTTTCCTTGCTTCGCTTTTTCGATGACGACATCATCTAAGTCCGTAGCCATAATTGAAAATTGAGATGGGGCAAGATGTTTCGACAACAACATGGCAAGTGAGTATGGCTCTTCTCCGGTTGAACAGGCAGCACTCCATACGCGAAGCTTCCCTTGACTCGAGCGAATCAGATGCGGGAGGATATCCTCTTCAAGCTGTTGCCAACGAATCGGGTTGCGATAAAATTCACTCACATTGATTGTCATCCGGTCGAGAAACTCTTCATAAAGTTGACGATCTGTATCCATCGCCTTCAAATACTCTAAAAACGATGCATACCCCTTCTTTTCGCGTAGTGCGACCATACGGCGCTTCATCTGCGCCTCTTTATATAAGTTCAAGTCAATACCCGACTTGATATAAAACTTTTTTACAAAGATGGCATAATCATTCATCACCAATTTCAACCTCAATTCTTTCTCATTTCCGCATTCTTGTGACCTCAGGCGATTCAAAGGGAATCAAAAAGGGACAGGTTTCCCCGTCCCTCGAAAAGTCATGAAACGTGTGAAGCCACTTCAGCGAACCAAAGTGAGAGTTCACGTTCCGCGCTATCCACACTATCAGAACCATGAATCACGTTTTGTGACATCGTCGATGCAAAATCACCGCGAATGGTTCCTGGTTGAGCATCCACCGGTTTCGTCTTCCCGATCATTAAACGAGAGACGGCCACGATGTCTTCCCCTTCCCATTCCATCGCAACGACAGGACCAGAAGTCAAAAACTCGACCAATTCACCAAAGAACGGCTTTTCTTTATGCTCTGCGTAGTGTGCCTCTGCGACCTCAACTGACGGTGTCACCATTTCGAGACGGTTCAACGTATATCCTTTGTTTTCGAAGCGTGAGATGATTTCCCCAATCAATCCACGTTTTACCCCATCAGGTTTAACCATTAAAAATGTCTTTTCCATTCCCCAAATCCCCCTAAGTCTATAAATGTGTACGTTGTACGTATTTAGTGTACACGGTCCAACACATTTTTGAAAGGGGTTACATGGGGCATTTACCATTTGCGTTTCCCAATATATTGCGCAATTTCAATTAACGACCGCTTGTCTGGAACATCCGGCAACCCGTCTAGTCGGCGGATGGCACGGTTGACGTAACGATCAATCGTCCGTTGACTGCGTTCTAACGTTCCGTTTCGTTGTACTTCCCGGACGAGAGATTTCGTCACTTCCGTATCCGTCGAGGCGTTCACTTGACGGAGACGTTCATAAAAGTCGGAATCCTCAGATGAATATAGGAGCGGTAACGTTTTATGACCGTGCTTCAAATCTTCCCCGACCGGCTTACCGAGCTGAAAACTCTTAGCGGTAAAATCAAGCAAGTCATCCGTCATTTGAAAAGCCATACCGATGTCATATCCAAACAGACTTAATTGCCTCACGATTTGTGGAGACGCTCCAGAGATGACAGCTCCTGCCGCACAACTCGTTTCAATCAACAGAGCGGTCTTTCGCGCAATCCGATCTAAATAGCGCTTCGGTGATTGCCCCCACTCAAATTGATCTTGGATTTGATTGATTTCACCGACACAGATTCGTTCCATCGTATCTGCCATGATGCGCATCACTTCTGGTGAATCAATTTCGGATACGAGACGAATCGCTTCTCCGAATAACGTATTCCCTGTATACATCGCTACTGTTTCATCATATCGTTCCATCACGGTTGGTTTGCCACGACGGAGCATCGCGTCATCGATGACATCGTCATGGACGAGTGATGCCATATGAATCAACTCAAGACTTGAGGCAACTTTCGTCAAACGGATATCTTTTGTCTCACCAAACCCGGCGCTCAGTAAGACGAAGGCGGGTCGGATGCGCTTGCCACCGGCATCGAGTAATTGGCGCGATGCCGATTCAATGACAGGGTGGTCCGTCCTGACTCGAGTAGATAAGAATTGATCGATTTGATCAATCTCTCGGTTCATATGACGATAAAGTCGCTTCAAAGACATGGTTCACCACTTCTTTCCTAGATGCATGGCACATGCACCTCCGGAGAATGTCTTCACTTCGACTTGTTCAAACCCGGCATCTTCGAACATCCGCTTGAGAGTCAAACGATCTGGGAACTGATCGGTCGACTCCTGCAACCACTTATACTGATCGTATGAACCGGCAAAGACCTTTCCAAAAAGCGGCATGACCGTTCCAAAGTAAAAACGGTACAACTCTTTAAAAAGCGGTGCTGTCGGTTGGCTCGTCTCGAGACAAACAACCGTTCCACCTGGTTTCAAGACACGGTGCATTTCACGCAAGACCGTCATATAGTCCGGAACGTTTCGGAGTCCAAATCCGATTGTGACATAGTCAAAGGAGTTGTCACCAAACGGAAGAGCCATCGCATTTCCATGAAGCAATTCGATGTTCGGCCAAGATTTGACCTTTTCCTCTCCCACTTTTAGCATGTTCTCTGAAAAATCGAGTCCTTTCACAACTCCCGTGTTTCCGGCAGCATCCGCTAATTGAATCGTCCAGTCAGCAGTCCCGCAACAAACGTCTAAACATTTAGCCCCCGGAAAGACGTTCATTTTTTTCATCGTTGTCCGTCGCCACCATTTATGAAGTCGGAAGCTGATAATCGAGTTCATCGTATCGTAGCTCGGAGAAATGGACTGAAATACTTCGTATACTTTTTGCTCTTTTTCTATCGGTTGCAACGCGTAACATCCTTTCCGTTCTAAGCGACCGCATGCGCGAGCAACGTCGTAAGTTGCTCCTTTTGGTCTTGTCTAAGCGCTGTCGCTTTCTTTTCAATCATTCGTTTCCCGCTCGTTGTCAAATAAGGTTGTTCAATCAGTTCGGAAAGTGTTTGAATCAATCCGACGTTCGCTTCGAGCCAAACGTTCATTGAAACGTTCTTCTCAAGCAATAAGGTGCACTTCGCCGCATTGACCCGCTGTACAGACTGACCGAATCGATCACTGTATGATGATGGAAAGTCCGTCAAGATTTTATAAAACTGAGCCGATGCAAAGTCCCCGGCGAGCACTTTTAATTGGCGTGCCAAAGATCCGTTCGGGCTGCTGTTTACTTGGTCGTGTAAATCAAGCGCTTGATGTGCGAAATAGGTTGCCATCACGAGTTGTCGATGCTCAATCGATTCCAAATCAATCATCTCGACCATCCAACGAAGCAATAACATGTCGACGGCTGGTACAACCTCGTGTTTCGTCAAATAGGGATGATTCATACGTGTTTCGATTTGACGAGCAAGGTCTGTGACAACGAATTCATTTGTCAACTGTTCCATGCTATCCCCCCTCGTCCACTTCATTGTCATTCTGACATAGTATAGCACATTTTTGTCACATTCACGTCATTCGAACTCGTAAACCCAACAAAAAAAGCCGCCTTTCGGCGACTTATGTATTGCAGATTACTTGACCGCATCTTTGAGCGCTTTACCTGCTTTGAATGCAGGAACTTTGCTCGCTGGGATTTCGATATCTTCTTTTGTACGTGGGTTACGACCTTTACGGGCAGCACGCTCACGAACTTCAAAAGTACCAAAACCGATCAATTGAATTTTCTCACCGTTTTGGAGTGCTTCAGTGATTGATTCAAACGTAGCTTCTACGATTTTCGTTGCTTCTTTTTTAGAAACATCGGCTTTCTCAGTAACAGCTTGGATCAATTCAGTTTTGTTCATCACGATTCACCTCCTCTCACAGGGAGTTTACGGGATTAATCATATCGTACAAACGTTGATATGACAACATTTTTTGCATGATTTCGCGACATTCACTATCAAAACAGGTTCAGTTGTTTAAAAAAACGACTTCTCCTCGTTCATCAATTGTGTATCCTTGCGAATAAGCTGGGGCGAATGGAGCATCTTTATAGAGCAAATAACGAATATCTTCGCCAATTTCTGGTGACTCATCCGTCTTTTGAAGCGCTTCCTTCACATCTTCGCGATAGTCTACAAACAGTTGTCCCGTGCCATCCACGTAGATCGGAAGTTCACGATCCGAATAAGGACTTGGAATGAACGGCTCTTCTGTGACAAAGATTTTATCATAATCGAGCGTGAACTGATTCTTACCTAATGATCCGTCAAATGGGAACTTGCCTTCTTTTGCCCGAAATGCGTTGATATTCGTTTGAAGTTGTTGCAACCGCTCAGACACACGCAAGTCGATCAGCTTTACGGTCGGTTCCGTCTCGACATCGACGAGGATATATTGGAACAACCCGCCACCTTCGAAACTATTCGCCGGTGGGTCCGCTAAATAGCCAGGCACGAGACGAGCGAATTCAACTGGGTAACGCTCCATGAGAGGCGTTTCTGCTGGTTTCGTTTTGATTGGCAATACCCCAGATTGCTCACGATAGGCATCGACCGCACTTTGTACCGTATTCAATTGATCTTCGTACGGGATATTGTTGGCCCGCTCTGATTCAGGAAACATACACCCTGCTAACAGTGTCGTCAAAACCAGACTGATAGCGACAATCTTTTTTTTCATCACGTTTATCCTCCAGTCGGTCCTGAGACGACGACAAAAATCATGATTACAGTCCCAAATAAGAAAATGATGAAAGCAATCAGTCTGACGAGCGTGGCGAACCAACCGCTCAGTTTCGTATGACTGAGTGCGACCATTAATGCAGCGATGGCGAAAGCTCCGATCCCTGCGAATGATATCCACATTTTGATGAGTGACGGTGTCACGTCTATCCCCCTACTTTCTCTATGTTCTCCAGACTTCAAGTTTAGCAAAAAAAAGCGAGGAACTGAACGAAAACGTCAGCTCCTCTCTCAATCTGTCTATTCTTCAAAATGAAAAACTTGTTCCATCTCGTGTTTTTGCGGGCGTCTCATCAATTTTTTCACTTCATCATGAGGACTCTTCCCTTCAAACAACACGTTATAGAGAGCCTCTGTGATCGGCATCTCCACACCCGCTTCTTTGGCGAGGGAATGGGCTGCTTCACAGGCACGGACGCCTTCGACGACCATTCCCATGTTCCCGAGAACGTCTTCTAATTTTTCACCACGACCGATGGCGTTACCAGCTCGCCAGTTACGGCTATGTTGTGACGTCGCCGTCACAATCAAGTCTCCGATCCCTGTCAATCCTGAGAACGAGGCAGGGTTCGCTCCAAGCTTCACGCCAAGTCGAGCAATTTCGACAATCCCACGAGTCATGAGGGCAGCTTTCGCGTTGTCCCCATAACCAAGCCCATCCGTCATACCCGCCGCTAGGGCGATGATATTTTTCAGTGCTCCACCGTACTCGGCTCCAACGACATCAGAATTCAAGTACACGCGGAACTGATCGTTTGTGAGGAGCTCCTGCACTTCATCCGCGACATCAAGGTCGGCACATGCGATTGTGATGGTCGTCGGTTTACGGACCGCAACCTCTTCAGCATGAGTTGGTCCAGTTAATACACCGATTGCCCGACGCTTAGAAGGATCGATTTCTTCGGCGATGATTTCTGAAAGGCGCTTATGCGTTTTTGGTTCGATCCCCTTTGCGGCATGAACGATGGTGACAGGTTCCGTCAACAATGTGTTCAATTCCTTTGAGACAGGACGAATCGCCGAACTCGGGACGACGAGAAAGACGATACTTCGACCATCTAACGCTTCTTTCAAGTTCGTCGTCGCACGAATTGATTCAGGTAATGGCGCGTCTTTCAAATAAAACGAGTTCGTATGTGACGAATTGATTTCATCCACATGTTCTTGTTCACGTCCATAGAGCAGGACATCATGGCCATTATCCGCTAACACGAGCGAGATGGCCGTTCCCCAGCTCCCCGCTCCGATGACAGCTACGTTTGCCATAAGTGGCACCCCCGTTATTAGTTTTTCTGACGAGCCACGATGTGAATCGGTGTCCCGGTGAAGTCAAATGCTTTACGGATTTGATTCTCTAAATAACGTTTATACGAAAAATGCAACAACTCAGGATCGTTGACAAACAAGACGAACGTCGGCGGCTCGATGGCCACTTGAGTTGCGTAGTTGATCTTCAATCGTTGTCCTTTATCCGTCGGTGTCGGGTTCATCGCGACTGCATCGACGATGACATCGTTCAATACGCTCGTCGAGATACGACGGCGATGTGTTTCTGCCACTTGTTTTATGACAGGCAACAATGTCTGCAAGCGTTTTGACGTGAGCGCTGATAAGAAGACAACCGGCGCATAGTCGAGGAATAAGAATTCTTGACGAATCTTCTCTTCCATCTTCTTCATCGTCTTATCATCTTTTTCGACGGCATCCCATTTATTGACGACGATGACAATCGCCTTCCCGGCTTCATGCGCGAGACCTGCGACACGCTTGTCCTGCTCGATGATTCCTTCTTCCCCGTCGAGGACGACGAGAACCACGTTCGAGCGTTCAATCGCCTTTTGTGCGCGCATGACACTATAACGCTCTGTCGATTCATATACTTTTCCGCGTTTACGCATACCTGCCGTATCGATGATGACGTACTCTTGTCCGTCACGTGTGAACGGTGTATCAATCGCATCGCGAGTCGTACCTGCAATGTTTGAAACGATGACACGCTCTTCACCGAGGATTGAGTTCGTCAAGCTTGATTTCCCTACGTTCGGGCGACCGATCAATGAGAACTGAATCACGTCTTCGTTGTATTCGTACTCGTCTTTTTCTGGAGCGAGTTCAAATACTTGGTCTAACAAGTCACCGAGTCCTAACCCGTGCGTACCCGAAATCGGGAACGGATCTCCGAATCCGAGGGAATAAAACTCATACATGAGATCTCGCATTTCAAAGTTATCGACTTTGTTGACGGCTAGAACGATCGGTTTATTCGAACGGAACAACAAGTTCGCAACCTCTTCATCAGCCGCCGTGATCCCTTCACGTCCATTCACCATGAAGATGATGACGTCTGCTTCATCGATGGCGAGTTCCGCCTGATGACGCATTTGAACGAGCAACGGCTCGTCCCCTACTTCGATCCCACCTGTATCGATTAAATGGAACTTACGGTTGAGCCACTCTCCTGTTCCGTAAATACGGTCACGTGTGACACCCGGTTTATCATCGACGATCGAGACACGATCACCGATGATACGGTTAAAAATTGTGGATTTTCCGATATTCGGACGGCCAACGATGGCCACTACTGGAATTCCCATAACAACACCTCACTAACTTTCTATCAAAATTTCATCATTTCATCATTTCGAAACGCAACTTACCTATCATATCACAGGCAAAATTAAGTGACCATACAAAAAGAAGCGGGAGCATGACTCCCGCTTGAACGATCATCTTATTTAGAGTCGTCCGAAGAATCATCACCTGTCAATTCCGAGACAGAGAATCCTCCTTGGTCGCTATATTCATCAAGTAACGCTTGATCATCATCTTGACGAGTCGGTTCAGATGATTCGAGCGCACGCATCGACAATGAGATTTTCTTATCATCGAGATGAACATCTAGCACCTTCACCTTCACTTCTTGGCCTTCTGACAAGACTTCAGACGGCGTCGCGATGTGACGGTTCGCAATTTGCGAGATGTGAAGCAGACCTTCCACTTGTGGTGCGACTTCGACAAACGCACCGAACGTCACGAGACGTTTGACAGTTCCTTCGATGACATCTCCCGGCTGGATCTTCCCTTCGATGGTTTCCCACGGACCAGGTTGTGTCTCTTTAATGGAAAGTTTCACTTTTTCATTATCTAAGTCGAGCCCGAGCACTTTCACTTTCACGCGGTCGCCTTCAGTTACGACGTCGCTCGGCTTCTCGACGCGGCTATGTGCCATTTCCGAGATGTGAACGAGACCGTCCACGCCACCGATATCGACGAACGCCCCAAAATCAGTTAATCGTTGGACTGTTCCTTCGATTATTTGTCCGACTTCAAGCGATTCGAGCGTTTCTGATTTCTTCGCGCTCATCTCTTCTTCGACAACTGCTTTATGTGACAAGATGACGCGATTTTTTTCGCGGTCAATCTCGACGACTTTTACGGTAATTGGGTTATTCAAGTATGACGAGAAGTCTTCGACGAAGTGACTTTCGACAAGGGATGCAGGGATAAATCCACGGATTCCAATATCGACGACAAGACCACCTTTGACCTTATCTTTCACCATCACTTCAAACACTTCACCTGATTCGAATTTTTCAACGATGCGATCCCATGCTGCTTCGGCATCGACGTCTTTTTTCGAAACGACTACTTCTTCGTCCGTGACCTTTTTCACTTTGACACGAATCTCGTCGTTCACTTGGAGTGATTCGTTTAAATCGTCTAGATGCATGCTTGATACTTCGCTAATTGGCAAAATCGCTTCGGTTTTATAACCGATATCGATCAGCGCTTGCTTATCCTCGATTTTGACGACTGTTCCGGTCACAATTTGACCACGATTAATTTCAAAATCAGGCATATCTTTCATTTCTTCGACCATTCCAACACTACCCCCTCACGATGAGTACAAAAAGGAGCGCCAAAGGCGCTTACACCTAGTATAAATCTCTTATAATTCCGAGAATTTGTCAAGGCGTTATGAAGATTGTACCTCTATTGAAAGAAGTTTAAACCTCAATTCCACAATCCGTTTTTTACTTCGTGAACGAGTGCTTCAAGTAGAGTTCGGAAATCGTATCCATGATCAAGTCGGCCGCTTCTTGCGCACTCGCCTTACGTGCTTTCAATTCTGACAAGTCGATTGGCTTCCCGATAACGACACGGAGTTTTGCGCGAAACTTATACTTGCCAATGATGGCAATCGGTAAAATGTGTGCATCCGAACGCATCGCAAAAAAACCGACACCGGCTTGCGCCTTTCCAAGCGTACCGTCTTTTGAACGCGTTCCTTCCGGAAAGATAGAGATGACTTCATCCTCTTTCAACTTTTGAAGCACGACACGAAGCGCTTGTCGGTCACCTTCCCCACGAGATACTGGAATCTGACCTGCACGCTTCAAAATATGCTTCAGTACCGGGACACTAAAAAGTTCTTTCTTCGCAAAAAATCGGAGCGGACGCTGCTTTGGAATCGCACATGCGAGAAGCACCGGGTCCCAATTTGACTGATGGTTCGAACAGACAAGGATCGACCCGTCCATCGGAACATTCTCCCGACCGATGAATTCGACCTGAAACGAGAAGCGTTGAATGACGTTCACGACGCCTCTCGCCAATCGATACATGCCGAACGGTCCATTGTTTAATGGCTTGCTCATGCTTTCACCTCTTCAATTAATCGTTCAATTGCTTGAACCACTCCGTCAATGGACAACGTCGTCGTATCGAGGAAATAGGCATCTTCAGCTTGACGGAGAGGTGCCACTTCACGCTCAGAATCGCGTTTGTCACGAAGTGCAATCTCTTCGATCAGTTGTTCATAGTCGCTCGGGATGCCTTTCGAGATATTTTCTTCATGGCGACGACGGGCACGTTCTTCGACCGAAGCGGTCATAAACACTTTTAAATCGGCATTCGGCAAGACATGTGTTCCGATATCGCGGCCGTCCATGACGACACCGCCTTCTTTAGCCAAATCACGTTGAAGGTCCATCAAGGCATCACGCACTTCAGGTTGACGTGCGACGAAACTGACGTTATTCGTCACTTCACTCGAGCGAATGACAGACGTCACTTCTTCCTCACCGTCAAATACGCGTTGTCCCTCTTCCGATGGGACGAGTCGTAATGACATGTCCTCGATCATCTGAGCAAGTGCTGGTCCATCTTCGAGCGCAATTCCTTCGTTCAAGGCGCGATACGTTACCGCCCGATAGATTGCACCTGTATCGATGTACACATACCCTAATTGTTTCGCAAGCGACTTGGCAATCGTACTTTTCCCAGCACCCGCCGGTCCGTCTAAAGCAATTTGTAATGATTTTTTCATACAAAACGGGTATCGAGTGTTCCCGATACCCTCCTCCTCTCGGTCAATAATCCCGAGAACATCATAACAGTTTTTTATCTTGAAGAAAATACAGACCCTGTCCGCTTTCGCGCTTCAAGCTGAACACGGAAGCAGTATCGTAAAATCGTCTCTTGGTCACGAGGGGTCAAATCTTCAAATGCCAGAGACAGTTCTTCTTTCACTTCCTGTTTATGTATGCGCACAAGACGGCTCTTAAGACGGAAGTTCTGGGGCGAGCCATGCTCATCCTCAATTCGAAACACGACAATCAGGGACTCATCTACTTCGATTGGAGCGCGGTTGGCGATGATTTTCATCCCCCCAGCAGATATGTCAAGAGATGTTGTTTCGAACGATTCGAAACTTTCCTCATCGGTTGCAAGAACGGTCACGTCAATCATTTCTGGAACACGTAAATATTCACGACGCTGAATCCGTTTGATTTTTTTCTCATCTGGCAAATTGAACGCATAGCGTAATGTCATTTGGGCATCGCTGATTCGCTTCACGACTTTCGTGTCGAATGCGAACAGCTGATTGTCTCCTTGGAAGAAAAAGACCCGCATGGCCTCCTCTTCATGTAAAAAAAATGTTTTGAGCGTCATCATGTCACTCGGCGACTCAATCCATACGACTTGATCGGTTATGGCTGCAATTTTCGTTTTCCCCTCTGCACGCCCTTCCACTTCGATTCTCAGTTCTTGACCTTCTTTTAACATACTGATTCTTCCCCTTTATTTAAATTGTCGACGATTGGACAAGTTTGCCGCTCGCACGAGTAAAAGTGCCACGGTCCATAAAATGACGATATAAAGCACGGCAGGAAGCTTTTGATTCGGTTCGAGTATCAAAATCAAATCAAACGTTCCGTGGATGACCGTCGCAGAAAAGATTGCCATGAACAGCCAGAGCCGTTCTCGAATCGAATGCTTCGCTCGTCCTAAGCAGTACCCCATCACGACCGCGAACAAAGCGTGCCCGCTCACAGGCAGGATTGCTCGCCAAATCGCAATTTCTAATGAATCGTACACCCATAAGTATAAAAAATTCTCTAAAGTCGCAAAGCCTAATGAGCAGGCGACCGCATAGAGAATCCCGTCGTAGTAATCATCAAAGACTTTATGTATATATATTGTATAATAAATCATAAACCATTTAAAAAACTCTTCAAGCAGGGCAGTGGCGACATACGCCTGCCAAAACGGTCCAGTAAGCACTCCCTCTTCAACGAACGCATATTGGATAAACATGATCGGGAACACGAGAACGGCTCCGGCCACGAAAGAACGAATCACATATCCGAGCGGTTCTGCCTCCAACTCATGGCGTAGATAGAAGTAGGAAAGAAGGGCGAGCCCAGGTGCAACCGCAGACAAGGCGATTGCGATCATGATGCATCTCTCCTTTCTCTCCCTAGCATACACTGAATTGTCTGAAAGAAAAAGTAGAGAACGCCTAGAAAATGGAAATCTTCATAAAAATAATTAGGAGGACACTTATGAATCATTTATTACTGATCCACACCGGCGGTACTATCGCCATGTCACAATCCGGCACAGGACACGTCGAACCGAGCGATGTCAATCCAATCGACGCCACTCTTCCGAAAGCGACGGATATTGCTCACATTACAACAAAGCACTTTTCAAATATCCCGTCACCTCACATGACTCCAGAGAAGATGCTTGAATTGGCACAGTTCATCCAACGTGAACTGACACAAGACACGTATGACGGAGTCGTCATCACGCACGGTACCGATACATTAGAAGAGACGGCTTACTTCTTACAAATCACGCTCGGTGCGCCTGTCCCAATCGTGTTGACAGGAGCGATGCGGTCCTCGAACGAGGTCGGTTCGGACGGAGAATTTAATTTGATCACAGCGCTTCGCGTCGCAAAAAGCGAAGCGGCTCGTGGAAAAGGCGTGCTTGTCGTTTTCAACGGTGAGATTCATTCGGCATTTAACGTGACCAAAACGCACACGTCTTCAGTCGACACATTCAAGTCTGTGCACTTCGGTAACGTGGGTATGGTCACAAAGGACCATGTACTCATCTATAGTCAACCAGCAACGAGACAACCGAAAATGATTCCGTCCATCTCAAAACGTGTAGCCGTGTTGAAAGTCGTCGCAGGAATGGAACCAGATTTACTTGAATCTGTAATCACGCTTGGGTACGACGGACTCGTCCTTGAAGTGTTAGGGCAAGGAAACGTTCCGCCGACCCTCTTGTCCGCACTAGAACATTTAGTCAAAGAGATTCCCGTCGTGATTGTCAGCCGTTGCTTCAACGGAATCGTTCAAGATGTTTACGGTTACGACGGGGGTGGCAAACAACTGAAAGAGATGGGTGTCATTTTTTCAAACGGATTGAATTCACAAAAAGCTCGTTTACGACTCCTCGTCGAACTCGAGTCCGGCTCATCCCAGTCAGTCATGGAACATAGCTTTAGCTTCCAGCAATAACCTTGCGCAACTGCGCCCCCTTCCCTACAATGAGCAAAGAGGTGATATTCAGTGAACAAACAAGCGATTATTGTAGGTGCCGGGCCATGCGGTCTCTCGGCCGCCATCGAACTGGAGAAGATCGGAGTCTCTTGTACGGTGATTGAGCGCGGAAACATCGTCGACGCCATCTATCGGTATCCGACGCATCAAACGTTCTTCTCTTCCGCGAGCTTGCTCGAGATCGGAGACATTCCGTTCATATGTAAGGATTTGAAGCCACGTCGTCAAGATGCACTCGTCTATTATCGAGAAGTCGTCACACGTACCGGTTTAAACGTCCACCCGTTCGAAACGGTCGAGTCGGTCGATAAAAAAAGTGACCGATTCGTTGTGACATCAAGACATGAACGACGTGGCGAAACCATTCGCGAAGCGGACTATGTGATTTTAGCAACAGGCTATTATGGACGTCCTCGTCTGCTTGACGTACCTGGCGAAACGTTGCCGCACGTCCATCACTATTTCAACGAGGCACATCCTTATTATCGACAACACGTCACGATCATCGGCGGGAAAAATTCCGCTGTCGATGCGGCAATCGAACTCGAAAAGGCTGGTGCCTTTGTGACGGTACTCTATCGAGGCGATTCGTATAGCCCTTCCGTCAAACCATGGGTTCTTCCAAACTTCGATTCACTCGTCCGTCATGAGAAAGTTCGAATGGAGTTTGAGGCGACAATCGAACGCATCACCGATGATGGCGTCTACTACCGTCAACACGGTGAAGAGAAGCATGTCTATGCAGATCATGTCTTCGCGATGACCGGTTATCAGCCCGACCACCATCTGTTCGAGAGTGCAGGCATTGTGATCGATGAAGAGAGTGGTGTCCCGACATACGATGAAGAAACGTTTGAAACAAATGTCGAACACCTCTTCATTGCGGGCGTGGTCGCAGCCGGAAACGATGCGAACAAGATCTTCATTGAGAACGGTAGATTCCACGGCAAGGCGATTGCCGATACGATTGCGAACCGCATTAACGTATAAAAAAGTTCGGTCAACTTGAGTTGACCGAACTTTTTTTGATTAGACCCAGCCACGGAAACGTGAGGCTTCCGCCATTTTGCGTACACCGACCATGTAGGCGGCGAGACGCATATCGACTTTACGGGCTGAAGATGTATTGTATACCGTATTGAACGAGTGAACGAGTACTTTTTCAAGTTTTTCCTCAACTTCTTCTTCCGTCCAATAGTAACCTTGGTTGTTTTGTACCCATTCGAAGTACGAAACCGTGACCCCACCACTTGACGCCAACACGTCCGGCACGAGGAGAATTCCACGTTCAGTCAAGATTTTCGTTGCTTCGTTCGTCGTCGGACCGTTGGCTGCCTCGACCACAATCGATGCTTTAATCGCGTCCGCATTGTCTTCTGTAATTTGATTCTCAATCGCAGCTGGGACTAAAATATCACAATCGAGCTCTAACATTTCTTTGTTCGAGATCGTGTTTTTAAATAATGTCGAAATCGTACCGAATGAATCGCGACGATCTAACAAATACGGGATATCGAGACCATTCTCATCATGGATAGCTCCGTAAGCGTCACTGACCGCAATCACTTTCGCCCCTGCATCGTACATGAATTTAGAAAGGAAACTTCCCGCGTTCCCGAATCCTTGGACGACGACCCGCGCACCTTTCAATTCGATTCCGCGACGAAGTGCCGCTTCACGAATCATGATGGCCACACCTTTTGCCGTCGCTGTCTCACGACCATGCGACCCGCCAAGAACGAGCGGTTTTCCTGTGATGAATCCAGGTGAGTTGAATTCATCGATGCGACTGTATTCATCCATCATCCATGCCATGATTTGTGAGTTTGTGAACACGTCCGGAGCCGGGATATCTTTTGTAGGTCCAACAATTTGACTGATGGCACGGACATATCCGCGACTCAAACGTTCGATTTCACGGAAACTCATCTCACGTGGGTCACAGACGATTCCGCCTTTCCCACCACCGTAAGGCAAGTCTACAATTCCTGCTTTTAGACTCATCCATACTGATAATGCTTTGACTTCTACCTCCGTTACGCTCGGGTGGAACCGAATTCCCCCTTTAGTCGGTCCGACCGCATCATTATGTTGAGCGCGATAGCCTGTGAAGATCTTCGTTGAGCCATCGTCCATGCGAACAGGGATCCGAACGGTCAGCATGCGAAGCGGTTCTTTTAATAACTCGTACATCTCATCTGGATAGCCGAGTTTATCTAAAGCTTCGTGAATTACCTCTTGTGTCGATTCCAAGATGTTTTTTCGTTTTTGATGACCTTTTTCTTGATCCGTAATCATGAAGGTTTCCTCCCCTAAATTGTCAATTCTCCCCCAAGAATTAACCTCGTATTCGTTTAAAAGTATAGCTGATACGCGTTCAATTTGAAAGGGCTTTTCAAAAATAATGAAAGCGTTTTCTTGATGGATGGCGTAATCCAGATGTCTTACTTCGCTACGCGCTCAAGTGCGAGCTCGATAAAGCGTTCCAAAAGCTCACCGTACGAGATTCCGACTGTCTTGGCACTATCCGGAAACAGGCTAAGCGGCGTCATGCCCGGCAGAGTATTCGTCTCTAGAATGTAGGCTTTTCCCTCTTCTGAAACGAGGAAGTCAGAGCGCGAATATCCTGAACAACCGAGCGCGCGATGCGCAAGGACTGCCGCCTGTTGAACCTCCGCTGTCAGCTCGACCGAGATTTCAGCCGGACAGACATGAATCGAACCACCTTCCGTATACTTCGATTCATAGTCGTAAAATTCATTTTTTGGAATGATTTCAATGACAGGAAGAGCCTCTTCTTTCCCAAAGTTCCCGATGACGGGAACTGTCAGCTCTTTCCCTTTGATGTACTGCTCGACAAGTACCGCTGAATCACAAGCAAACGCCTTTTCAATTCCTTCACGTAACATCGTTTCGTCCATTGCAATCGTCAGACCATTCGATGATCCTTCTTGCGCTGGTTTGACGACACATGGGAACTCCATTCCCCACTCAGCGACTTTTGCATCGATTGATTCCCGTGACTCGATTAAGACGTCACGAGCGACTCGGATACCGGATGCCGCGAAGATGATTTTTGCTCTCGCTTTATCCATCGCCAGAGCAGATGCCAAGACACCTGATCCCGTATAAGGAATTCCAGCCATTTCTAATAACGATTGCACACGACCATCTTCACCATATTTCCCGTGCAACGCACTGACGACGACGTCGACATCCAATGTTAACAGCTCGTTCGCCCGTTTCGGATGAAAGTCAATGGCCGTGACCTCATGACCACGTTCCGTCAACGCTTCTATCATCCCTTGCCCGCTCGTGAGAGATACCTCTCGTTCTCCTGACACTCCACCATATAAAACAGCGACTTTCATTCCAATCTCTCCTTCAACTAGCTACTGAAAATTCAAGTCTAATCATAACACGGACACCCTAAAAACAATAGGAACAGAAAAGTAAAAAAGCCGTACTCATGCGAATGCATCGTACAGCTCTTTCACGGCTTGTTCAGTTTGAATCGTCTTTCCGTATTCCATCATGACGTACGGACTGACCGTAGTCGTCTTGCCGTACTCGGACAAAATGGCCGCGAGTCGTTCTTCTACCTGCGAAGGAAGAACCTCAACGAAGTGAAGGTAGTAATGACCGTTGTAATGATAAAGCGTGCCACCCTGCTCGGTTTCATGTATATGCGGGAAAAGACGAATCGAAGCGTTGATCACATCTTCAATGTCCTCGAACTGATAAATCAAATGATGGATTACATCAATCGTTAATCGAATCTCGACCTGCTCGACATCGAGCTCAGCAATCGCTTCACCTTTTTGAACATCGATGACGAGTCCATCGCGAGGGAACATTGTCACATTCAAATCAACCGCTCCTTGCGGTGAAAATCCGTACTCACTTTCTGCTGTTTCAAGTAGTTCTTTCCACAGTTGTTGACCGTTTTCCCCTACGATCGTATCGATGGCGATTCCACGTAACGATAGCTCATTCGCAGTCACATATACACGAAGATGTTCTTTTGTTTGTTTTTCAAATCTCAATCGAAAACCTCCAGTGAATAGTCAATCCTAATAATAAGCTACTCCCGTTTTCATCCCGTGTCAAATAGTTGATAACCATTTTGTCCACTCTTCAGGAGCGTCGCCAAGAAATGACCCATTGAATCGCTCTCTCTCCAAGCTGACTGCATATCCACCTGCACCGATTTTTAATTCAGCATGCTCGTTTTGAATATAATCCATCGCCTCTAACAAGTTCGGAATATGCTCAGTCAGCGTACATGCGAAGATGAGACAAGAAGTGTCGATATCATGTAACGCTTTACTCAAATCTTCTTTCGGGAAACCCGCTCCCAAAAAGATGACATCGTATCCATGTTGTCGCAAATAGAGCGTGACAAACAATAATCCGATCTCATGCATCTCCCCGGGTGCACAGACACACGTGATACGTGGCAGGAACGGGTTCATCGGCATTTGAAGGGACAGCGTCGAAAGCCGTGCTCGTAAAAATGCCGTGGCGAAATGCTCGTGGGCAATCGTAATCGAGCCATTCTCCCATCGTGAACCGATTTCCATGAGCAGTGGCCCAATCACATCCTTCGTCACTTTTTCAAAACTGAACGTATTAAACGCACGATTGATCAAATCATGAGCTGTCCGTTCATCAAATGAGAGCAACGCATGGAGCAGCCCGTCTTTCAATTCTTCATCGTATAGTTTGGCCGTTGTCGGTTCTGGTTCAGGCGCTTGATGAAGTTGTTGAATGGCTTGTGAGACAGAAAGCCCTTCTTTCTGCTTGTTCACGACCCATTTGATTTTTTCAACATCCTGATCTGAATACAGGCGGTGACCGGAATCCGTTCGGCTCGGCACGATAAACTGATAGCGACGTTCCCAAGCGCGAATCGTCGTCGGATTGACGCCTGTCAAGGTCGCCACGGTCTTGATGGAGTATTTCGGCATCTCCGCCCTCCTCTCTTACTCGTTCTTATGATA
This sequence comes from Exiguobacterium sp. N5, assembly GCF_025842465.1. Taxonomy (GTDB): domain Bacteria; phylum Bacillota; class Bacilli; order Exiguobacteriales; family Exiguobacteriaceae; genus Exiguobacterium; species Exiguobacterium profundum. Next base: position 543,137 of record NZ_JAPAEP010000001.1, on the reverse strand, counting down.
TAAGTATATCCTCAACGCAAGAGGTTTACCCCTTTTATTGTGCAATCGAGAATTTTTTAAGAATAAAAAAAGATGCGAACTCTGTTCGCACCTCGTTTAAAATATGGCGTGTCGCCCGATATATATGAAAATGAGAATAATCGCTAGCATGGCGAAGGTTAATGTCATCGCCAACGGGCGCTTCATCCAGTTATCATTTAACTTCCTCTTCCGTTCGCCCTCTTGCCTCTCAGCTCGAGACGGCAACGTGTCCGCCAATTGCTCGCGTAAAGAATCCGCCTGATTCCGATGTCGCAACGTATGCCCTCCTTTACCTTTTTTACCATTTTACTATGATATTATTCAAAGGAAAAGATTTGCGTCAACCGAATTTTCCATTCTGTCACATTTTTTCGAACGATTTGCGGTGTATCCGGGAACGGAATCGGCCCACAAACATCACAGCATTCTTCTTGGTCGACCGTTTGTTCGGAGAAATAACGAAGCAAGTAATCGCGTCGGCATGTCCGGATGAGGGCATAATCCATCATCTGCCCGAGTTGACGATACCGATCTCGCTTTCTTTCTTTTACCCAATCGAGGGCTTCTTGAAGCGAACGTTCTGTCAACAATTGCTTCAGCAGGAGAAACTTCGGGTCTTCTTCGTTCATCCGTAACAACCTTGGTAGTTGCGCGAGCGACGTCCCGTTCTCACGTTCAAAATAGGCTAGTCGCATGTCCTCGTCTTTCGGGTACTGTCCGTCGATTAAAAATTGCTGGATGCGTTCGTCGCCATCAGCATATAGAAGGACCGCGAATGCGGGTTGTCCGTCACGCCCCGCTCGTCCGATTTCCTGCATGTATGCCTCAACTGTTGCCGGCAACTGAAAATGAACGACAGAACGGACGTTGTCTTTGTTCACACCCATCCCGAACGCACTCGTGCATACCATGACCGACACTTCGTCCCGTAAAAACTGGGACTGCACGAGTCGCCTGTCTTCCGTAGACATGCCTCCATGGTAAAACAATGCATCCTCTAGCTCAAAGGCTAACGCCTCTGCCTCGCGACGGGTCGCCGTGTAAACGACTGCAGGTTTGGGAATCACTTGAATCAACTCTTTCAATCGCTCAAGTTTCTTCTCCTTTTCCAACCGTTCAACCAACAATCGGATTTCCGGACGATTGGCAGAGTGGACGAATTGTTCAGGTGAGAACAGTGCCAGCTTTTCAATGATGTCCTGTTTCACGCCTTCTGGCGCCGTCGCCGTGACCGCCATACACTGGGGGCTCCCAATCTGTTTTCGCAACTCACCTAAACGCGCATACTCAGGACGGAACTCATGCCCCCATTGTGAGATACAGTGCGCCTCGTCAATGACGAGCATTTGAATTTTCACATTCGCCAGAGCACGCGTCACATAAGGAACGGCCAATTGTTCGGGTGAAAGATATAAAAAACGGTAACGTTTCAAATGGTTGATGATGTCCTGCTTCTCTTCAGCCGATTCCATCGACGTCAAACGAGCGACACCACGCTCTCCCCGTTCTCGTATATGAAGCATCTGGTCCTCAATGAGTGAGAGTAACGGCGAAACAATCACCGTGAGCCCTTGATTTTTAATATAAGAAGGGAGTTGGAACGTCAGCGATTTCCCCGCCCCCGTCGGCATGACGGCCAATACATCCTGCCCTTCGATCACGGCATGTATGATGTCGTGTTGCCCAGGACGAAACGATTCATACCCGAACACTCGTTTTAATGTCGCTTCATACAAAACTCTCACCTCGTTTCAGTCTGGCGAAGACGAGTCGAATTTGAAAATAACTGACACGCCCCATTTTCTCAAATATCGGTTTGAGCGCCCAGCTATCCGGATGCCGCAACTCTTCAATCGTGACCACATCCTCCATCGGTACAAATTGTTCGAGCGGGAAGACTTCTAAATACATCGCCATCTCGACGACATGGTCTTCAATCGTACTCGTACGTAAACGCCGTTTCGCTTGAACCTGTTGGAACGTGTACCCCTTTAAGAACAATTCATATGACTCACGTGCTGAATAAGTCATCCGGTCCGTCGATAAGCCGTACGTAAACCCCCGTAGTTTGGCATCATCCGGCAAGACCATCAACAGTTCGTTCCATCCGGCCAAAAAATACAAACGAGCCGTTTCGGCATCAACATGAAGCAGGCTGGCGATTTGTTCATATGTCAAACCCGTCTCAAACGCTCCTGTGAATCGATAGACGACGGCCGTCGCATACGGGTCCCCGATTTGTTCAAGTGCTTGTTCAATCTCTTGATGAAACGTTCGCATGAGCGCTTTCCAATCCCGATCAAGATGTAACAACTGCTTGACCCATTGCTCTGCTGGACGATCGGCTTGTACAGGATAAAATGTACGGGCGTGTTCTTTTGACATGAACGTCTGCACGAACAAACTCAAGCGTTTCCATGTGGTCGCGTTATAATCACGGCGTTCCCCGCCCAACCGCTTGAATAGTTGCTCAACCGATTCAGGTGAAGCTAGTAGTTCTCCCGCCTCTGTCAATCTAAATCGTTTACGATCGAGCCATCCTCGTTTTTCAAGTTGTTTTAGCACAGACTCGTATGAATAAGCCGTCTGCGGAAACTGTCCAAAAAGAGGCTCCAACTCGTAAAAAAATGCGTCCTGTAGCGTTGTGGCCGAACGCTTTCCATTCAGGACATGGTAGAGACTTCGCTCACTCCGTTCTCCATTTAATCGTTTAATGGCCAGCAGTAGAACTCCATCCGCTAAATGAACCAAATCGTCACTTCCTTAAAAAAATCATTATCCTACCAAAAAGACGCTCGTTTCCTCATTGAAATAATTGGGTATGTAGACTACAATTACTCATAGTCAGTAGAATGATTTCTAAGAGAAACGAACCGTTTGGAGGGTTATTATCATGGCAAAATTTACAATCGTCGATAAAGATACATGTATCGCATGCGGAGCTTGCGGCGCGGCAGCACCAGATATTTACGATTATGATGATGAAGGTCTTGCGTTCAACTTAATGGATGACAACACAGGTACTGTTGAAATCCCAGATGAGTTATACGAAGACATGATGGATGCATTCGAGGGTTGTCCGACAGACTCGATCAAAGTAGCGGACGAGTCGTTCGACGGGGACGCTTTAAAATTCGAATAATCGTGAAAGACATATCGGTCCTTTGACTGATATGTCTTTTTTATGGTTCTCGCATGTAACCTAGTCTAATCATGACATCTCTAGGCAAGTATATCAAAAAAGGTTGTTTGGCTTAAGCACCAAACAACCTGGATGAAATGGACATATGTCCTATCTCGAATTAACGTTTCCCTTTAATATAAGGAATACCGACCGACTTCGGCGCATCCGCACGACCAACGAGTCCAGCGAGAGCAAGAATCGTGAGCGCGTATGGCGCAATCAAGAGCAAGAGCTGCGGCACGTTGTTGATGACCGGCAAGTTGCTTCCGATAATCGAAAGGGCTTGAGCGAATCCAAAGAACAATCCGGCACCAAGCGCACCGAGCGGATTCCATTTACCGAAAATCATTGCGGCAATCGCCAAGAATCCTTGACCAACGATTGTCGTTCCACTGAAGTTCGTCGTGACCGTTACAGCATAAACCGCTCCGGCAAGACCACCAAACGCACCAGAGAGCATGACGCCCATGAAGCGCATTTTCGTGACGTTGATTCCCATCGTATCAGCGGCCATCGGATGTTCCCCTACCGAACGAAGACGAAGTCCAAACGGTGTCTTGAAGATGACGAACCAGACGACGAACGCCAAGGCGATTGCAACGAACGACGTGTACTGAACGTTAATAAAGAACATCTTTAACACGGGAATATCTGATAAAAAGGGTACATTCTCTTTTGCGATCCGGTACTCGATAAAGTCCGTCTGTCCTTTGTTGTAAAGAACACGCACGACGAAGATGGCGAGACCGATGGCGAGCATGTTGATGGCAACCCCGAGAACCGTCTGGTCCGCACGCCAAAGGATGGCAGGAACGGCCAAGAAAAGGGAGAACAAAGCTCCGACTACCATAGCGACAAGTAAGGCAATCCATGGGCTAGAGGCGCCAACACCTAAATCAGTCAAGGTGAGCGTCGTGATGATTCCTGTCGCGGCACCGATGACCATGATTCCTTCAAGGGCGATGTTGACGACACCAGAACGTTCACTGAAAATTCCACCAAGTGCTGCGATAATGAGTGGAGTCGCATAGGCAAGCGCAACCGGTACGACGATATAAAGGACTTCTAAGAAGTTCATTTTTTCTCCACTCCTTTCTTACGATTTCCTTTAAGTTTCTCAACGACATAGTTGATCGCATATCCAGACGCTACAAAGATGACGATGGCTGCGATGATGACTTTGACAAGCTCAGACGGTACGTTCGCACCAAGTTGCATCGCCAATCCGCCGATGTTCAACCCTGCGAAGAGAATCGCTGCTAAAATGACTCCAATCGCGGTGTTCGCACCAAGAAGGGCAACGGCGATCCCGTCAAATCCGACACCGGTGAACGATGCCGAGAGGGTCATACTACCGAATGTTCCAAGACCCTCCATCGCACCTGCGAGACCAGCGAACATACCGGAGATGACGAACGACAGGACGATGTTACGGTTTACGCTCATCCCTGCGTACTGTGATGCATGTTTGTTGAATCCAACGGCACGTAACTCATAACCGAGTGTCGTACGTTGAAGGATGTAGTAGTACACGATTGCTGCAAGCACAGCGACAAGCACACCCCAGTGAAGACGTGAATATGTCGTCAACTCTTGGAGCCATGGCGAAGCAAGTGACGCTGAATCGTTGATTGACTCCGTACGCTCGTTCGTTACGCCGATGACGTTACGTAAAATCGCGTTTGTCGTGTATAAGGCAATATAGTTCATCATGATAGACGTAATGACTTCATGAACATAAAACTTCGCTTTCAAGAACCCAGGAACGAACGCCCAAATTGCTGCTGCAACCATTGCCGCTAGAAGTGCGAGCGGTAAATGGATAAACATCGGCAAGTCGAAGTTAATTCCTACATAGACGGCTGCGACCCACCCAATTAACACTTGTCCTTCTACCCCGATGTTGAATAGCCCTGTACGGAAGGCGAACGCAACCGCAAGACCTGAGAAAATAAGTGGGGCTGCAGCACGCAATGTTTCACCGACGGCATACGGACTACCGAACATGCCTTCAAATAACGAGATAAACCCTTGAACCGGGTCGTATCCACCAATCAACATGACGATAGCACCGACGAGTAGTCCTAAAATGATGGATAGGAATGGAATGAGAAGTTGGTTTAAACTTAATTTTTTCATTCTGTTTCGTCCCCTCTCTTACCGCCGGCCATCAAGAAGCCTAGCTCTTGCTCCGTCGTCTCTTTCGGATCACGAATCCCTACAATTTTTCCTTCGTAGAGAACAGCGATACGGTCGGATACGTGTAAAATCTCATCAAGTTCAAACGAGATGAGTAAGACGGCGCGTCCTTTTTCACGTTCTTTAATAAGCTGCTCGTGAATAAATTCAATCGCACCTACGTCGAGACCACGAGTCGGTTGAGCGGCGATGAGTAAATCTGGTGAGCGATCGACTTCACGTGCAATGATTGCTTTCTGTTGGTTCCCTCCCGAGAGAGCACGCGCTGGAACATCAATTGATGGAGTTCGGACGTCAAACTTCTCAATCAACGCCTTCGCCTTCTCAGCCACAGCTTTATAGTTCATGAGACCTCGTTTCGAGAACGGTTCTTTATAGTACGTTTGAAGTACCATGTTGTCACGAATCGAGTAGTCAAGAACAAGTCCGTGTTTATGACGATCTTGCGGGATGTGTCCGATCCCTGCCTCGGTCATCTTACGCGGCGTGTGTCCTGTGACATCTTTTCCGTTGAGCAACACTTTACCAGACTCCGGCTTTTTCAAACCTGAAATGGCTTCAATCAACTCCGTCTGACCATTCCCGTCAATTCCGGCAATTCCAAGTACTTCTCCAGCACGAATCTGTAAATCCAATCCTTCAACGACTTTCAAACCGCGACCATCTTTGACGACGAGGTTTTGAACGTCCAGAACGACTTGTTGTGGATCGGCTTTCGAATATTCTGCATCAAAGTTTACTTCGCGACCAACCATCATTTCAGCTAAACTGTCTTCATTTACCGTCTCGTCGACCTCGACCGTTCCAATGTAGCGTCCACGACGAATGACAGTACAGCGGTCCGCAACTTGCATGATTTCCTTCAGCTTGTGCGTAATCAAGATGATCGACTTACCTTCAGCAATCAGACGTTTCATAATTTGGATAAGTTCTTGAATCTCTTGTGGTGTCAACACTGCCGTCGGTTCATCAAAAATCAGAATATCTGCCCCACGATAGAGCGTCTTCAAGATTTCAACACGTTGTTGCATGCCGACTGAAATATCTTCAATCTTCGCATCCGGATCAATTCTAAGTCCGTATTGCTCCGAAATCTCCATGACCTTCTTCCGAGCAGTGGCGCGATCGATTGTGATGCCACTCTTTGGCTCAAGACCAAGAATGATATTTTCAGTGACCGTGAATTTTTCAACCAACATAAAGTGTTGATGGACCATTCCGATCCCAAGTTCGTTGGCGATGTTCGGATTTTCAATATTCACTTTCTTTCCGTGTACGCGAATCTCTCCGCCTTCAGGCTGATAGAGACCAAACAACACGTTCATGAGCGTCGATTTCCCGGCCCCGTTTTCTCCTAAAAGTGCATGGATTTCTCCTTTACGCAATTGGAGCGTGATATTGTCGTTCGCAACGAACGTACCGAACTCTTTTCGAATATTTAGCATTTCAATTACATATTCCAAGGAAGTTCACCCCTAACTTTAAGTAAAGGGAGACCACATGGGTCCCCCCTCAACTCAAACAAATTATTTTACGTTTTTCATGAACTCTTCGAACTCAGCGTCAGTTGCTGGTGCAACAACATCACCATCGATGATTTGTTGACGATACTCATCAACTTTAGTGAGCACGTCTGCAGCAACGTTTTCTTCAGAAGTTGGTGCGATTCCTACACCTTCATCTTTAAGTGAGAATTCAACCACTTCACCAGCTGGGAACTTACCGTCCATTGCCATTTTCGACACTTCGAGTGTCGCTGTATCTACACGTTTAACCATTGACGTAAGAGTAACGTTCTCTGGAAGACCTTCTTCGTACTGGTCACGGTCAACCCCGATGACCCAAACTTCTTCACCGTTTTTCTTACGGTTTTTCGCTTCAGTGAATACACCTACACCTGTACCACCAGCTGCATGATAGATGATATCAGATCCTGATCCATACATACCTGACGCAATTGCAGTTCCTTTTTCAGCTGAGTTGAAGTCTTCAGCATATTTTACGTCGATTGTCGCATCAGGGTTTACGGCCATGACACCAGCTTTAAATCCATTTTCAAACTTCTTGATCAAGTCTGATTCTACTCCACCGATGAAACCAACTTTATCAGTCGTCGTTGTAAGACCAGCTACTACACCTACGAGGAATGAACCTTCTTGTTCCTTAAACGTGATTGAAGCAACGTTCGGTGCATCTACAACCGAGTCAACGATTGCAAAGTTGTTATCAGGGAATTGTTCTGCAACTTTTCCGATATCCTCTGCCATCAAGAAACCGATTCCGTAGATCAAATCAAATTGATCACGTGCCAATTGTTGCAAGTTAGGCTGATAGTCTGCTTGTTTTGCTGATTGAAGATATTTGTATCCTTCGTTTTCAGTTAAGCTATTTTCTTCACCAAACTTTTTCAAACCTTCCCAAGCTGATTGGTTGAATGACTTGTCATCAACACCACCAGTATCCGTGACCATCGCAACTTTGAAGTCGCTACCTTCTCCGCCTTCACCGTTTGAAGATGAGCCTTCGTTGTCATCTCCACCGCATGCTGCGAGTACTGTAGAGAGTGTGAGTCCTGCTGCTAAAGCTGAGAGAATCGTTTTCTTTTTGTTCATCATCGTCGTGTTTCCCCTTTCGGTTCATAACAATTTTTGTTGTCATGTTATCAGTAGTCTTTACACCGGTATAAGAAAGCGCTTTCACGCTATTCCCCAAAAATAACTCTTCCGTCCAGAAACTGCTCGTTTAAACTCGTTTACGTACGACATGGAAGTCGAATCGATCAGCACGGAAAAAGTTGGCCGAATCGAGTAATGGTAAATCACTCTCATCATAATGCAATTGTTTTAAAGCGAGTAACGGTTGGTCCGTCTGAAGTTGTGACGAGATTTCAGCGCTGACACTCGGTTCGATGTGCGTGATCGCATAAGCGACTCGACGTCCTACCTCTTTTTCGAGAGAATCAAACAAAGATTTCCCTTCAGTCAATGCCTCAGGATTCGAGACGAGATGGGCCGGCACTTTATCGACACAATACACAACCGGTGTGTCGTCCGCATATCGAATTCGTACAATTCGATAAATCGGTGAGTTCGGCTCAATCTTGAGACGCTCGGCTTCTCTCTCTGTTGCCAACACTTTCTCGGCCACCAATACTTTCGTTCCCGGTGTCATCTTCGCTCGTGTGATCATGTCAGTGACACTGAACAATTCCTCAATTCCTGACGTGAATGGCGGTTTAGAACTGATAAATGTTCCTACCCCATGCTTTCGCACGACAAATTTCTCATCTTCGAGAATCCGGAGCGCTTCGCGAAGTGTCGCTCGACTGACTCCAAGTTGCTTCGAAAGTTCAAATTCTGAAGGTAACTTCTCCCCTTCACGATAGACACCAGCGTCGATATCTTGCTTAATTTTCTCAATCACTCGAAGATAGAGCAATCGATGATCGAGCTTAATCGACATTGGCCTCACCACCTTTAATTTACTTACCAGTGCTCAGACATCTGACGTATGAATGTCCTTGCCAATATTAAGTATAGGGATTCGAGAATTAGAACGCAATAGTTTTTGTTCGGAATCAGGGAAATATTTTTTCGGAACATGCCGAACCGTACCTTTGAGTCCAATTTACTCATTTTCATCCCCATTGAAAAACTTTTGTAAAATGTAAACGTTATTAAAAAATGTAAGCGTTTCAGTAGTTTTTAAAAGTATGTACCAATTAAGTATATAGGACATATGTGCTATATTACATTTATATTATAGCGAACATCTAAGGATAGAGCGAATATTTCTATATCGCATAAATAGCATTAAAAAACGAACGATTATATATACCGATATATAATCGTTCGTTTTTTATTATTATTCTGTTTGTTCTTGAATGAGTACTTTCCTCGGTTTCGAACCTTCTGATGGACCGACATACCCCGCTTCCTCAAGTGAGTCAATCAAACGGGCGGCACGATTATACCCGATTCGGAATCTGCGTTGAATCATCGAAGTTGATGCCGTTTCTTGTGTCATGACGAATTGCACGACTTCTCCGAACAATGAATCATCCGAATCAATCGTCGTCACTTCTTCTTCTTTTGGCATCATCGCTTCCACATATTGCGCACGTTGTTGCGCGATAACATGATTGACGACCGTCTCGACTTCTTGATCGGAGACGAATGCACCTTGTACACGGACCGGCTTGTTCATTCCGTTTGCAAGCATCAACATGTCACCGCGTCCAAGCAACTTTTCCGCCCCCCCACCATCAAGGATGGTCCTTGAATCGGTTTGAGAAGAGACGGCAAAGGCGATGCGGGACGGAATGTTCGCCTTGATGACTCCTGTGATGACGTCGACAGATGGGCGCTGTGTCGCGAGGACCATATGAATACCCGCAGCCCGTGCCATTTGTGCAAGTCGCATGATGGCATCTTCGACGTCATTTGATGCCACCATCATCAAGTCCGCCAATTCATCGACGATTACGACGATGAACGGTAAACGTTTCGCATCCTCGTCATCCGACTGATCGACGAGTTCATTGTAACCTTCGATATTGCGAACTCCATATCGACTAAACAGTTCATACCGTCGTTCCATTTCTGCGACGACCTGCTTCAGTGCCTGGGCGGCTTTTTTCGGATCCGTGACGACCGGTGTCAACAGGTGTGGCACTCCGTTATAGACGTTCAACTCGACCATCTTCGGATCAATCATCATAAGTCGGACCTCATCCGGACGAGAACGCATCAAGAGTGACACAATCATGCCGTTGATACAGACAGATTTACCTGACCCTGTCGAACCTGCAACAAGCAAATGCGGCATTTTATTGAGAGAGATCCCAACCGTCTCGCCACTGATACTCCGACCGAGTGCGACGAGCAACTTCGAGTCATCTTGTTTCACCTGCTCCGCTTCCAGTACTTCACGTAAGCATACCGGTGCGACCTCCTGGTTCGGCACTTCAATACCAATAGCGGCTTTACCCGGAATCGGAGCTTCAATCCGAATATCTTTTGCAGCGAGCGCCAATGCCAAATCATCACTTAATGAGGTGATGCGACTGACTTTCACACCGATATCCGGTTGTAGTTCATATTTTGTGACGGTTGGACCAAGGTGAATCTTTAACACTTTGACACCGACCCCGAATGACTTAAGCGTCTTTACAAGTTTGGATGCATTTTCTTTCAATCGTGCATTCTCACCAGACAAATCCGTAATGACGGGCTCTTTCAAATTCGAGAATGGCGGAAGCTCGTATGTATCCGAGACATCTTGGGCCGCAGTCATCATCATCTCCTCGGTCGTGATTGTGGAATCAACTTCCGAAGAATCCGTTCGAAGTTGATCTTCCGTCTCTCTTTTTTCTGCTACGACTTTCTCACTAAATCCGACGATTGGAATGTCTTGCATCGTGACCACGTCTGACTCTACTTCCGGGTCCGATTGCGCTTCCGTTAATTTTGGACGAGGTGAGGCCTTGCGCGTTCGTTTCGCCTCTTGCTGCTTCTCCACTTTCGGTCTGGCTCGCCATTCGTTTCTGACTGCTGTGACGGATTCCTGCATGCGATGAAAGAGTGTCCCCCAAATAGTCGGGGCATAAAACGAGACACCGACGAGGAAGCAGACGATCCCTAAAAAGACAATCCCGAAGTCTGAGAATAAATATTGGTTCAAGTTATAGAAAGTGGCATTGATGCCGCCCCTTGCCTCTCCCCAAAGTAAGTCCCCGAATAGTAGAAATGAGGCGAGCATTGCGAATAATCCCGCTCGTCGCATCGGTTTCATCGGAGTGAGAACAATCCATAACCACACAGCCATCATCAAGTAAGTGAGCGCACCCCATCCTCCAAAAAGATAGACGGATAAATCAGATAACTGTTTACCGATCCACCCTAAATCAAAAAAGGCAAATACGAATGCGACGATGGCGAGGACAAAGAAGCCCCACCCATATGTACGTGGCGCAATCGGTTGTTTTTTACGGTTTCTCGTATTTCGCGTCGCTGGGCGCTTTCGCTTTACGGGAGTCTTTCTTGTTTTTTGAGCCACATCAGTTCCTCCTAAAAAAAGAAGGCAAAAGTCAGATGACTTTTGCCTCACTCTCATTCCATTAAATCTCCATGATGATCGGCAAGATCATCGGACGACGTTTCGTCTGCTCGAATAAGAAGACGCTAAGTCGCTCGCGGATATTTGATTTCAATTCGGTCCAATCACTGCCAGCCTGCAGACTCTTTTCAATCTGTTTCGTGACAATACGGTTTGCCTCTGAAATCATTTCCTCCGATTCGCGCATGTACACGAAACCACGTGAGATGAGTTCAGGTCCTGAAATCAATTTCTTCTGTTTCCGATTCAACGTGACCACGCAGAGGACAACTCCATCTTGTGACAACAAACGACGGTCCCGTAAGACGATGTTTCCAACGTCCCCGACGCCGATTCCGTCAATCAAGACGTTTCCTGCAGGAACTTTTCGGCTCATGCGGGCTTTTCGACCCGTGAACTCGACGACGTCACCTTTTTCAACGATGAAGATGTTGTTCGGTTTGACGCCCACTTGTTCAGCGAGTTTCGAGTGTGCCATCTGCATCCGGTATTCCCCGTGAATCGGTAAGAAGTACTTCGGTTTAACGAGGTTGAGCATCAGCTTCAATTCTTCTGCCGATCCGTGTCCAGATACGTGCACTTTACGTTGGTTGTAAATGACGTTCGCACCCGAACGGAACAACAAGTCAATCGTTTTAGAAACAGACTTCTCATTCCCTGGAATCGGTGTCGCCGCGATGACGACCGTGTCATTCAATCGAATGTTGACTTGCTTGTGGGCATTACGAGCCATACGAGTCAATGCCGCCATCGGCTCTCCTTGCGAACCTGTCGTTAAAATGACGACCTTGTTATCCGGTAGACGGTTTACTTGCGACAACTCGACGAGTGTCTTCGCCTTGAAACGTAAGTAGTTTAGTTTCTGTGCAACTTCGACGATGTTGACCATGCTACGACCAACGACCGCAACTTTACGATCATTCGCTTCCGCTGCTGCGAATACTTGTTGCAAGCGATGGACGTTCGAGGCGAATGATGCCACGATAACCCGACCTTCCGCTTGATAAATGACATCGTTCAATTCAGCTCCGACGATTGACTCTGAACCGGTTTGCCCCGGTCGCTCGGCGTTCGTCGAGTCGGAAAGAAGTGCAAGTACACCACGTTGTCCGATTGCCGCTAACTTATTGAAGTCGGATTGTTTACCATCGACAGGCGTGTAATCAAACTTGAAATCTCCGGTATGGACGATCGCACCTTGAGACGTTTGAATACAGACGCCGACACAGTCGGGAATCGAGTGATTGACGCGGAAAAACGTGATGAAATGATCAGCGATAGTCAATTTCGTTTTGGCATCAATCATGCGAAGGTCGACTTCTTTCAACAAACCGGCCTCTTTTAATTTCAATTCAATCAACCCGAGGGTCAATTTCGTCCCGTATACTGGGACGTGCTTCAAGTCGCGTAGGACGTAGCTGAGTCCACCGATATGGTCTTCGTGACCATGGGTGATGAAAATCGCCCGTACACGATCTTTATTTTCTTTTAAGTATGTGATGTCTGGGATGACGATATCAATCCCGAGCATCTCATCGCCTGGAAACATTAGACCGGCATCGATGACGAAGATGTCGTCGTCTAGTTCCACGACGTACATGTTCTTCCCGATTTCGCCTACGCCTCCAAGCGCAAAGACGCTAATATTCTCTGTCTTCTTTTTTGACACTAACAAAAACCTCCTAAATGATTCATATTCTGTTTCGTCCCCTTATCGCTACTGAATATTGTAGCGGAAAACGGCTTCATTGCCAACATTTCCGTCTAATCTAATAGAGGTTTTAGTGCATCAGCAAGCGGTGCCGTCTCTTTTTCATCAGGTCGTTTCCCTGCAACAAGTTGACGAATCGACAAGCCGAAGTCCATTTGGAGGTGAGGATAGTCCGGGAATGAGTTCCAGTCTCCGCCCCATTCAAAGCCGAGCGCCTTTCCTAACTCCCCTAGTTCTTGCCAGTCAGGAATGTCATTCCGATTACGATCCGTATTCAGGTCATAGTCGGTCTTATTGTTATGGATGATAACGAAATCGACAGCAAGACCGTAGTTATGATAGCTCTGACCCGCCTTCGCATTGGTCACCACTTGCCCGGGTTCAGACCGTCCTTGCGCATACAGTGCATTCTGTTCCTTGGCAGAACGGTATCCAGAAGTGAGGCGTACTTCAAGGTCTAGACAAGAATGGGCTAATCGAATGAACGATTCTCCCCGATTTGCGACTAACGGATGCAACCGGTCAAAATCAATCTTCGACCTTGTCAAGATCGCATTTTCTTCCTCCACGTCCCGCACACACATATCCGCTTCAAACGTCGGTTCATCTACCCAAGGCACCGGTTCAGGTTGCATATAAAAGTAAGCGAGCGTAATGCCAATCAGAAAGGCGATCATTGCAAGAGATAACACGCCTGTCCACCTCATCTTCTTAACCGTTTACGCAGTCCTTTTAAGAGTGGCAATCCTTTTTCGAGTGCCATATACAAAGGACGATTCAAGACGAGGTCGAATTCCCCGACCTTTTCAATCATGTCGCTTCCCCATCCCGATTTGAATGCGTATAGACCAGCATATTCATCATCCGGGTCCGTACTTCCTGATACCCCGCCGAAGTCGTATCGCTCGGCGCCACTCGCTTTGGCCGCCTGCATCATCGTCCATTGCATCAAGTGGTTCGGCATAAATTCACGGAATTCATTTGACGAGGCTCCGTATAAGTAATAAGAGCGCCGTCCTGCGAGTGTCAACAGACCACCTGATAAGACGAGCCCGTTCGGATAGGTCTGATCAAGTTCGACCAGCTCAGGGAGGGCTTGCTCCGCTTTTTGAATTTGTGCCTCCGTCTGTTCCTTGCGGTTCAAAAGGCTGTTACGTTTCTTTTCAATCGTTTCTTTCTCAAGGCCCCGTTCAATCTTCGCCAACTCTTTCTTCGCTTTTTCTAGCGTCGCCTGTTGCTGTTCGAGTGCGATTTTCGGTTCGAGCGTTGTCAAGAAGAGACGGGCGTCGTTCGGTTGCAGACAATCGTATAGGTTCTCAAAATAATCGAGCCCTCGCGTAGCGAATCCGTCACGTTCCCCTGTCACTTTCATCAAATCGGCGAACGTTTTGAGTCCGTCACGACCGACCTCTTTGCAGACGATTCCTTTTTTCTCCGCGAGACGGACGTTATAGCGGAATTTATGATGGAATTTCGCAAAAATATCTTTTTCGCTCGGGCGCAAATCCGTTTCCATTGTAAAACGAGGTTGGGCGTAGTCAAATCCACCGCCATATCCCTTATGTTTAAACCCGATGGCAGCCATTTCGGTCAATAGTCCTGGCAATTCATCGCGGTCGATGTTTGGATCGATTTTTACGACGATGGCCTTATGTGCCGTCGCGACACGTGTCGCTTCTTTCACGAGCGCCTGTAGCGATGCCAAGTCGTCGTAGTCCACGACAAACCCGCGTGGGGCATAGCACAGTGTATATGGTAATTTCGGGACACGTTTGAATAAAAGTAAAGCGACACCGGACGTCACGCCGTCTCGCGCGACCGCGACACGTTCTGAAGTCCAACCATTTTGGCGCTTCACATCTCCCCAACTCGATAGTTGCAACAAATCCCCACGGTCGTGTGTTTTGACGAAGTCGTCATGCTCTTTTTCTGTCAACGTAATTGGTTGTACTGCCATAAATCATGCTTCCTCCGTATTCAAAATGGTCGCTCGAACAATCGCCTCTTCATCGAGCGGCAATTTTTCATTTCCGATAATTTGATACTTCTCGTGCCCTTTTCCTGCTAGCACGATGATGTTGTCCGGTTTCGCTAAACGGGCCGCATAACGGACCGCTTCTTCTCGATCCCCAATTTCAACAAAGTTGTCATGGGTCATCCCGGCCGCAATCCCTTTTGTAATGGACTCATACGCTTCGAATCGTGGATCATCTGTCGTGATGATGACGGTACCGGCATAGGACGAAGCCATCTCGCCCATTGCCGGACGTTTTGTGACGTCACGGTTTCCACCTGTCCCAATCAAAAAGATAATCTTTTCTTTTGGTACGCCGACGAGCGACTTCAGACACTGTTCGATGCCATCCGGTGTATGAGCATAGTCCGCATATACGTTGTAACCTGGGACGTCTAAACGTTGCATCCGTCCCTTGGCCGGATGAATCATCTCAAGTGCTTTTGCAATTCGCTCAAGCGAGTAACCGGCAGCGAGAAGACAACCCGTCGCCAACAATAGATTGTACACGTTGAAACGACCGATGAACTGGACCGTTATCGGAAGTTTTGCGCCTTGGTAATTCAATGTAAAGCTGGTCTGAGACAACGTCTGTTCAATGTCCGTTGCCATCAAGTCTGCTTGCGCATCAATCCCATATGTTATTACTTTCGCACCGGTCATCGTCTCATAAAGAGGCGTTTGTGCATCGTCCGCGTTCAAGACGGCTACTTTTCCACGTGAGGCCATTTGACCGAGTTGAGCGAACAATAACCCTTTTGCACGTGCATAGTTTTCAAACGTTCCATGAAAATCTAGGTGATCGTGTGTCAAGTTCGTGAAGCCCACGATGTCAAAATCAGTTCCGATGACACGTCCGAGCTCAAGACCGTGTGAGGACACTTCCATCATCACGTCCGTCACGCCCTCATCACGCATTTGTGCCAATAACTGTTGAAGTTCTGAGCTTTGAGGCGTCGTATTTTTACTTGGAACGATTTTATCGTTGATGCGTACTTCAACGGTCCCAATCAAACCGGTCGAATGACCGAGGACATCGAGGACGTCTCGTAAAATCGTCGTCGTCGTCGTTTTCCCATTCGTTCCCGTGATCCCGAACAGTCGCATCTGTTCAGATGGATACGCATAAAAGGCCGAAGCCAACAACCCGATTGAACGCGAGCTGTCACGCACAATCAAGTTTGGCACTGACAGGTCGAGCGGTCGTTCGCTAACGACTGCCACCGCGCCTCGCGCTACCGCTTGTGCCGCATATTCATGCCCATCGACCGTATAGCCTTTGATGGCGACAAACAGCGTTCCCGGCACAACTTCTCGCGAGTCCGTCGTCACATGTGTCACGACGATGCCTTCTAGATTTGGTTGATTAATTAGTTGTATCGTCTTCACTAAATCCGTTAAGTTCAAGTCTTTCCCTTCTTTCACCTGTATCCTATCCAAACTAAAGAATACCTCTTAATCAGTGTAGAGAACTTACAATTCGGTTTCAAGTCACGCTTCGTTTGGGAGGACATATGACTTCGCCGGGCGATGGTTCAACACCTCACGAATCAATGCATTGACCTCATCGCGTTCAATCCGTTCTACTTTCTCAATCACTTGTTCAATCGGCTCGACTTCGTCGAGCAATAGCAAGTTTCGTCCGTTCCGGTTCATGCGGGCACTCGAACTTTCATTCCCGAGGGCGATCGATCCTTTCAATTGTCGCTTGCCTTTGTCTACTTCCTCAGCAGTCAAACCTTCTGCGACAAGTCGCTTCATCTCTCTCTCAAGGATGACTTCGACTTGTTCTAACGTATCCGGTGACGTACCGACATAAATGGTAAACGTACCGTGATCGGAAAACGTCGTGTAGTAAGAGTAAATGGAATAAGCTAACC
Organism: Exiguobacterium sp. N5; assembly: GCF_025842465.1. Lineage (GTDB taxonomy): Bacteria > Bacillota > Bacilli > Exiguobacteriales > Exiguobacteriaceae > Exiguobacterium > Exiguobacterium profundum. Next base: position 526,011 of record NZ_JAPAEP010000001.1, on the reverse strand, counting down.
CTTCTTCTTCACGGATGGACTGGAATAAACGCGAAGACATCGTCGCGCCGATTGCGTTGTTCATCAATGCCAAATGAGGCAAACGGTCATCCGTCGCGGGAATCGCTTCGTAGTTCCAGCAGAGGTGGGCTTGCTCCGTTTCTTTTTGTTTCGACAATGTGTCATGGAACAGTTCCGGTTGATTGATTTCTTTCGACGATTCCCTAGAAGGGATGTGAGCAAACCTACGTTTTACCTCCTCAATCAATTCTTCAGAAACATGACCTGCAATCGAGACGACAATTTGCTCGGCCGTATACTGTTCCTGTAAGTATTCGACGAGCTGGTCACGTGTCAATCGATTGACACTCTCCTCCGTCCCTAAAATAGGTTGAGCGAGGATATCGTCACGATACGCCGCAATGGCCAATAGTTCATGAACGAGATCTTCCGGCGTGTCCTCATACATTTTAATTTCTTCCACAACGACACGCTTTTCTTTTTCCAACTCCTGTGCATCGAGCACCGACTCAAACAGCATATCTGTCAGTACGTCGAGTGCCATGATCGCGTGTTCATCGAGCGTCTTCACATAAAAGCATGTATGGTCTTTCGAGGTGAATGCGTTGACGCTTCCACCGAGCTCATCGAAAAAGGAAGCAATCTCTTTCGCGCTTTTTGATGCGGTGCCCTTGAACAGCATATGTTCAATCAAATGGCTGATGCCGATGTTCTCAAAAGTTTCTGTACGTGTTCCGGCTTTAATGAATACCCCGGTTGAGGTGCTGAGTGAACCATCGATTGGTTCGATGATGATTCGAACACCGTTCTCTAGTGTCATCCATTCCATATTCTCACTCCTATGAAAAAGGCCATCGCACCAAGACGATGGCCAGAATAATTAATTTGTCGAGCGCGGTGGACGACGGTCCCCGTCACGACGTGGCGGACGGCTTTCGCGAGGTGGACGGCTTTCACGTGCTGCCTTCCGTTTCGCTTCGTATGCCTCACGCTCTTCAGGAGACAATCCTTCTAAGATGAGCGCTTTTCGTGATGCGTTGACACGACCTTTGTCATCGATTTCAGTGACTTTGACTTGAATCGAATCGCCAAGCTTCACAACATCCTCGACGTTTGCGACACGCTCAAGGCTGAATTCGGATACGTGTACGAGTGCATCTTTCCCTTTGAATAACTCGACGAATGCGCCGAATTTCTCGATGCGACGTACGGTAGCATCGTATACTTCACCGACGACGACTTCACGGACAATGTCACCGATCATAGACATGGCAAGATCGATTCCTTCTTGGTCCGTCGAGGCGATGAAGACCGTACCATCTTGTTCGATGTCGATCTTGACGCCCGTTTGGTCGATGATGCTGTTGATCATCTTCCCACCTGGTCCGATGACGTCGCGGATTTTATCCGGATTGATTGTCATCGTCACAATCTTCGGTGCGTATTTCGACAATTGTGTACGTGGTGTATCCAACGTCTCAAGCATGTGGTCAAGAATGTGCAAACGACCGACACGTGCCTGTTCAAGCGCTTCTTCTAGAATTTCACGCGTGATTCCGGCAATCTTGATATCCATTTGAAGGGCAGTGATCCCGTCTTTCGTTCCAGCTACTTTGAAGTCCATATCCCCAAGGTGGTCTTCAAGTCCTTGAATATCTGTCAAGACCGTGTAATGCTCACCTTCCATGATAAGACCCATGGCAATCCCAGCGACTGGCGCTTTAATTGGCACACCTGCATCCATCAATGCGAGTGTCGACCCACAAATCGAAGCTTGTGAACTTGATCCGTTTGATTCGAGTACTTCTGAAACGAGACGAATCGTATACGGGAAGTCTGCTTCTTTCGGAATAATTGGAAGAAGTGCACGTTCACCGAGTGCCCCGTGACCGATTTCACGACGACCTGGTGCACGGACCGGACGAGCTTCACCGACTGAGAACGGCGGGAAGTTATAGTGGTGCATGAAGCGTTTGTTCTCTTCTAGACCGATTCCGTCGATGATTTGCGCATCACCGATGACACCGAGAGTCGCGACCGACATGACCTGTGTTTGACCACGTGTGAAGAGACCGACACCGTGTGCGCGTGGGAGTAATCCGACTTCTGACGCGAGCGGACGAATCACGTCTGGACGACGTCCGTCTGGGCGGACTTTTTCGACCGTGATCAAACGACGGACTTCATCTTTGACGAACTTGTTCAAAATCCCTGAAACTTCACCGAGTTTCGATGGCTCGTCAGCAAGACGTTCTTCATACATCGCAACATATTTCGCAATCACTTCGTTGATGGCTTCGTCACGAGCATGTTTCTCTTCCACTTGAACCGCTTCTACGATTTCAGGACGAGCTGCTTCGAGTTCAGCAGTAAGCGCCTCATCGTATTTCGAGACCGTGTATTCGAATTTAGGTTTTCCGACGGCTTCTACGATTTCTTGTTGGAATGCGATCAAACGCTTAATTTCTTCATGTCCAAACAAGATCGACTCGAGCATGATGTCCTCAGGCACTTCGTTCGCACCTGCTTCAACCATGTTGATGGCTGTCGATGTCCCTGCAACTTGAAGTTCAAGGTCCGTTTTCTCCAACTGAGCCGTCATCGGGTTGATGACGAATTCACCGTCTACACGTCCGACTGTCACGCCAGCGATTGGACCGTCAAACGGTACATCTGAAATCGAGAGTGCGATCGATGTTCCTAGCATACCCGCCATTTCAGCCGAGCAATCCGGGTCGTTTGACATGACGTAAATCATGACTTGAATGTCATGACGGAATCCGTCTGGGAAGAGCGGACGAATCGGGCGGTCGATGAGACGTGATGTCAAAATCGCGTTTTCACCCGGGCGACCTTCACGGCGAAGGAAACCACCTGGGATTTTACCGACCGAGTAAAGTTTCTCCTCATAGTTGACCGTCAATGGGAAGAAGTCTAAATCCTTTGGTGCTTTTGAAGCCGTCACTGTCGCAAGGACAACCGTATCTCCATAACGCACGAGTGCCGAGCCGTTTGCTTGCTTCGCAAGTTGGCCGACCTCTACAGACAGTGGGCGTCCGCCCCACTCTGTAGAGAATACTTGTTTCGTACCTAACATGTACATTCTCCTCTCAAACCTTATCTAGTTTATTATGTAACTCATTCCAACGAATGTCTAATCATTTTCCTTAAAAAAGAAGAAACGGACTAGGACGTTGTCCCAGCCCGTTAAACAGTCTCAATCGATTAACGACGGAGACCGAGGCGTTGAATCAATTCACGGTAACGTGTAACGTCCTTGTTACGAAGGTACGTAAGCAAGTTACGACGACGTCCAACCATTTTCAAGAGACCGCGACGTGAGTGGTGGTCTTTCTTGTGTGTACGAAGGTGGTCGTTCAATGTGTTGATTTGTTCAGTCAACACAGCCACTTGTACTTCCGGTGAACCTGTGTCACCTTGTTTTGTCGCGAATTCCGCGATAATTTCGTTTTTACGTTCTTTTGAGAGTGCCATTGCCTCTCCACCTCCATTTAATGAAAAATTGCCGCGTTGCCGAGCCGACGTTGGTGAATCGACCAGCCAAGCGAAGCGGTGTACTTTGCGTACTTGACAAGGATAGCGTACCCGCTCTTGAAAGTCAAGATAGGATTGAACGAGCTGCCACCTCATCTTCTTTTAGTTGAGCGACCAATGCATCCAACCCATCGAACGCGCGTTCATTCCGAATATATTGGATCCACTCGATTTCGATGACTTGTCCATATAAATCCTCGGAGAAGTCGAAGAGATGGCTCTCAACAGAGACCGATCCCGTCTCATAAAACGTCGGACGACGTCCAACATTCGTCATCGCGTGGAACATCCGTCCGTCCGGTAGCGTGACTCGAGTCGCGTATACGCCCAATCGTGGCATGACGTACGAAGCGTCCATCAACACGTTCGCAGTCGGGAAACCGATTGTACGCCCTCTCGCATCACCGTGAATGACTTCGCCACAGATCACGTATGGCGTACCGAGGAGTTCATGTGCGGCATCGACCTGTCCCTCTGCCAAGAGTTTACGGATGCGGGTAGATGACACTTTTTCCCCATCCATAGTCTGCTCTGTGACGACAGACGTCGTGAATTGGTCACGCGCATGGTACGGAAGTGTCTCCATCGTCCCTTCTCCAAACTTTCCATACGAGTAATCAAAACCAGCTGTCACGTGCACGGCTCCGGCACCAATCAAATAATCATCTACAAACTGTTGCGGGGACAAATTGGCCAATTCTTTTGTGAATGTCAAGACGAGGCAACGCTCTACCCCGAGCGCTTCGATGCGCTTCAGTTTCCGGGACAGCGGTGTAATATAGCGGACCGCATCCGGTTTATTGGAGAGTACTTGTTTCGGATGAGGATCGAACGTGACGACCGTCACCGGCAGGTTGTGCTCAGCTGCCACGCGTTTGGCATGATTGATTACAGCTTGATGCCCTTTATGAACACCGTCGAAGAAACCGAGTACCATAATGGATGGATACACGTCGGGTGTTTCTGGATAAGTGAGATGTCTTGTTTCCATACTGTCAAATTCCCCCTTAGTCGATAGCCAACATGACCTCGACTGTAGCGTCTGTCGTTCCTTCTTGTCTTCGATATAAAGCAAGAGGGATTCCTTCTTCATTATAGACAGTAAATAACTCAAATTCGAGCGAAACGCCGTTCAGTTTCCCGCCGTTGCGAATATAGCGTTCCCGATTCTTTGGAATGGTGATCATTGGCCAGCGTTTGATCACATCTTCGAGAGGAATGACATACGCCATTCGCTCCTCGACCGTTTCAAGTGTTTGAAGCGTTCCGAGTGTTACCGCGGTCGCTTCATCAAACGTTCCTGAGCTCGTCCGTCTGAGTTCGCTCATATGGGCAGGGTAACCGAGTTTCTCCCCAATCTGAACGGCGAGCGTTCGAATATACGTCCCTTTCCCACAGACGATTTCCATTCGGAATCGACAGACGTCCGCTTCGAATATCAATTCACTCGTCCGCTCCAGACGATGAATCTCGACCGTCCGCCGAGGTCGTTCGACGGTCTGCCCTTTCCGAGCATACTCGTACAACTTCTTCCCATTTACTTTGACCGCCGAGTAGTACGGCGGGATTTGTTCAATCCTCCCTGTCAATTGGCGCATCGCCTCGTCAATCTGGGTTGCATCCAAATCGTTCGGTGTGACTGACTTCTGCGCGACGACCTCGCCATGCGCGTCCTCGGTCATCGTGGCGGTACCAATCGTCACCTCGGCCACGTAACGCTTCCCTTCATCTGTGATAAAACGCGATAACTTTGTGGCGCGCCCTAAACAGATGGGCAATACGCCTGTCACTTCCGGGTCAAGCGTACCTGTGTGACCGACCTTTTTCGTCTGGAACAATTTTCGTAATTTAAATACGCAGTCATGACTCGTCATGCCAGCATCTTTATCGAGTACGAGCACTCCGTTCGGTTCCAATTTCATCCCTCCATATAAAAAAGGGAGAACGACGTCTCCCCTTTCAAATTATTAATCTTTGTTCAAATCACGAATCAACGAATCGATATGGCTACCATATGCGACTGAAGAATCATATTCAAACGAGATCTCTGGTGTTTTACGAAGACGGATGCGATTCCCGATTTCGCGACGGATAAACCCTTTCGCCTTATCGAGACCAGCTTGCGTTTCTGCTTTCACATCTTCCTCATCACCAAGCACCGTATAATAGACTGTTGCTTGCTGTAAGTCACCTGTCACATCAACGCTCGTAATCGTAGCGTTTTTTGTACGCGGGTCACTGACTTCCCGTAACAAGACATCTGTTATTTCTTTACGCATTTGCTCGGCAACACGTTGGGCACGAATTTTCATACGTGATCCCTCCTCACATTATTTACGTTCGACTTCTTTCATGACGAACGCTTCAATGACATCGTCTACTTTGATGTCATCAAATTTCTCTACTTTAATCCCACACTCATAACCAGTCGCAACTTCTTTCACGTCATCTTTGAAACGACGAAGCGTATCGAGTTTACCTTCGTAAATCACGATTCCGTTACGAATGACACGGACACCGGCGTCACGTGTGATTTTACCTTCTGTCACATAACAACCTGCAATCGCACCGACTTTCGAAACTTTGAAGACGTCACGGACTTCGACTTGACCTGTGATTTCTTCCACGAACTCTGGGTCAAGCATCCCTTTCATCGCGCTCTCGATTTCTTCGATTGCGTTGTAGATGATGCGGTGGAGACGCATTTCAACGTTCTCTTGTTCCGCCATCGAACGTGCGTTTCCATCAGGACGGACGTTGAATCCGATGATGACAGCATTCGCAGCTGAAGCGAGGATGACATCACCTTCCGTGATTGCACCGACACCTTGGTGAACGATGTTAACTTTGACGCCTTCGACATCAATCTTGCGGAGTGAACCAGCCAATGCTTCGGCTGACCCTTGAACGTCTGCTTTGATGATGACGTTCAAGTCTTTCACTTCACCTTCTTGAATGCGGCTGAACAAATCATCAAGACTTACTTTCGCCGACTCACGACGCTGTGACTCAAGGTAACGTTGGTAACGTTTTTCCCCGATTGCACGTGCTTTCTTCTCATCTTCGAAGACGATGAACTGATCACCCGCTTGTGGAACGTCGTTCAAACCAGTGATTTCAATCGGTGTAGATGGTCCGACTTGTTTCACACGGCGACCGATATCGTTGACCATCGCACGGACACGACCGAACGTGCTACCGACGACGATTGAGTCTCCGATTCGAAGTGTACCGTGTTGAACGAGAAGTGTCGCGACCGGTCCACGTCCTTTGTCGAGTTTCGCCTCGATGACTGAACCACGAGCTGGCATGTCTGGTGTCGATTTATATTCTTCGACTTCAGAAACGAGGAGAATCATCTCGAGCAATTCATCGATTCCTTCGCCTTTGATGGCAGAAATCGGAACGAAGATTGTTTCGCCGCCCCACTCTTCAGGGATGAGACCGAACTCTGTCAACTCTTGTTTGACGCGGTCAGGGTTTGCCCCTTCTTTGTCCATTTTGTTGACTGCCACGATGATTGGAACATTCGCTGCCTTGGCGTGCGAGATTGCTTCCTCTGTTTGTGGCATGACGCCATCGTCAGCCGCAACGACGATGATCGCGATATCTGTCACTTCGGCACCGCGGGCGCGCATCGTTGTGAAGGCTGCGTGACCTGGTGTATCGAGGAATGTGATTTTCTTATCGTTGACTTCAACTTGGTAAGCACCGATGTGCTGCGTGATTCCGCCCGCTTCTCCTGCGACGACTTTCGTATTACGAATCGAGTCAAGAAGTGTCGTTTTCCCGTGGTCGACGTGACCCATGATGGTAACGACAGCTGGACGTTCTTCAAGGTCATATTGTGAGAAGTCGATCTCAACTGTTTCAAAGTCTGTCTCATCGACAACAACTTCTTTTTCAACCTCAAAGCCGAATTCCGCAGCGAGTAATTCAACCGTTTCATCATCAAGCGTTTGGTTGATGGTTGCCATGACACCGAGACCCATCAACTTCATGATGATTTCGTTTGGCTTTTTGTTCATTTTTGAAGCAAGGTCAGACACGCTGAGTACATCGTCATACTTGATGACGTTGCCCATCTCTGCCTCTTGCGCGAGACGTGCTGCTTTACGCTGACTTGTCTTCGAGTTTGGATCGGCTTCTTGTGGCACAGCCGCTTTTACCGGCTTGCCTTTGCCTTTCCCTTTTCCACGTTTTTTATTGCGTGGGTCGTTGTTTCGGTTGTCGTTACGATTTTGTCCACCGCGATTGTTTTGACCGCCACGGTTCTGTTGTCCCGCTTGTGGACGTGGCGATTGTGCTTCTTTTTTCTCTTGCTTCGGCTCATTCGATGTTGACGTCGCTTTCGCTTCCGCTTGTTTTTCAGCACGATATTTTTCAGGATTGAACACACGATCCAATTGTTTTACCGTTTCCTCATCGAGGACGGCCATATGGTTTTTCACCGGTTTGTTCAATTTTTCTAATTGAGTAATGACTTGTTTACTCGTTACATTCTGTTCTTTTGCAAATTCATAGACGCGTTTTCCCAAAGCATCCACCTCCGTTAATAGTTAAGAGAGAAGTTGCTTAAGCTTGTTCGCAAATCCGGATTCTGTCACCGATACGACGACACGCATGTCTTTACCGAGTGCGGCCCCGATTGTATAGCGATCGCTCACTTCAATCAATGGCACTTGATAAGACGCACATTTGTCAGTGACTCGTTTTTTCGTCGAGGCACCTGCATCTCCGGCTAGAATGACGAGCTTGGCACGACCCGCTCGTACATCCTTTAATACAAACTCTTCTCCCATCGTTACTTTCCTCGCTCGAGCAGCAAGGCCTAACAATGATTCCCACTGGCTCATGATTCGCCACCTGCGACAGCTTTCAACTGTTCATACAAGTCGTCGCTCGTCTTTACTTTCAAGTGATGGTCGAGCGTCCGTTTTTTCTCTGCTTGACGGACGACTTCGATATCTTTTGATAAGTATGCGCCACGACCGTTCACTTTACCGGTCTGATCGATGACCACGTCACCTTCAGGCGTCCGAACGACACGAATCAATTCTTTTTTCGGGAGCATTTCTTGTGTGACCACACACTTACGCAAAGGAAGTTTCTTTTGCTTCATGGTCATTCCTCTTCTTTCACCGCAGTCGTTTCAACTGTAGCATCTGATAAGTCTTGTTCTACTTCATTTTGAACAATTTCTGGTTCTGATTCAACTTTTTCAGCGAACGTATCGAACAAATCAAGTGCTTCGGCATCCGTTTCACTCTTGATATCGATTTTCCATCCTGTCAATTTCGCAGCGAGACGGGCGTTTTGACCACGTTTCCCGATCGCGAGTGACAATTGATAGTCCGGTACGACGACTGTCGTCGATTTTGCTGGCTCGTTGACATATACCGCAACGACCTGAGCCGGGCTGAGTGCGTTACGAACGAACTCTTTCGGGTCTTCAGACCAACGGACGATATCAATTTTCTCGCCGTTCAATTCGTCGACAATCGTTTGAACACGTTGTCCTTTCGGTCCGACACAAGCGCCGACTGGGTCGACGATATCCGAATGTACAGCGATTTTCGAACGGTCACCCGCTTCGCGTGATACTGACATCACGTCCACTGTTCCGTTTGAAATCTCTGGAACTTCGAGTTCGAACAAACGGCGCAAAAGTCCCGGATGCGTACGCGAAACTTGAATCGCTGCACCTGAACCTTTCGTCGTTGAATCTACTTTAGTCACGTATACTTTGATGCGATCATGAATTTGGTATGACTCGTTCGGCATCTGTTCATTCGGTGTCAATACAGCTTCAATGTTGTTTTCGAGACCGATATAAAGGTTGCGTGGGTCAAAACGCTCCACGATCCCTGTCATGATTTCATCTTCTTTGTCAGCGAAGTGGTTGTAGATGCGTTCGCGTTCCGCTTCACGCATCTTCTGTGTGACGACTTGTTTTGCCGTCATCGCCGCGACACGTCCGAAATCACTCGGTGTGACTTCTTCTTTATGGAAATCGCCGAGCTCATAGTTCGGATCGATTTCATGTGCTTCTTCGAGTGAGAGCTGTTGGTCCGGTTGCGTGAGGCGCTCTACGACTTCTAACAAAGCGTAGACACGGATATCCCCCGTCACCTGATCAAACTCGACTTTCACGTGCTCGTTCGGGTTCGCCACGTTACGGCGATACGCAGAAATGAGCGCTTGTTCGAGTGCATCGATAATGATATTTTTGTCGATTCCTTTTTCTTTGGCAATCTGATCGATTGTAGTGAGTAATTGTGGACCCATCTTCTTCCCTCTCCTTAACTAAACGTGACCGCTAAGCGGGCTTGTGCAATTTTGTCAACCGGTAGCGATACCGCTTTTTTTCTTGTCTTGATGCGTGTCTCGATCACGACCGTTTCCCCATCATATGCCGTCAAAATTCCTTCAAACTCTTTGGCACCATCGATCGGAGCGAACGTTTTCATGTAGACATTTTTGCCTACCGCACGTTCAAAATCGCTCGGCTTTTTCAGCGGACGCTCCGCACCAGGACTCGAGACATCAAGATAATAAGCCTGTTCAATCGGATCGGTTTCGTTTAGTTTTTCCGAGAGCTGTTCATTGATATTGACGCAATCGTCCAAATCGACGCCCCCCGGCTTATCGATATAGACGCGCAAGAACCAGTCTGGACCTTCCTTAACAAATTCCACATCGACCAATTCCATGTTTTCTCGTTCTACGATCGGCAATGCAATCGATTCAACGACTTCTGTTATTTTGGACACTCTCATCCCTCCTTCTGGCTTTTACATACAAGAAAGGAGTAGGGTTCCCTACTCCTTTCCGTCGTAGTATCCAACTTTGTTCGATACTAATATATCATATTTTCCCGATAAATCGCAACTTACACCCCAAAATCAAAGAATGAGAGTTGGTTCTCATCAGGCAGACCTTCGAGACATTTCATCGTATCGAGTGTCTCGATGACCGTTTTCGAAAGTTTCGCACGTTTCCGCAAATCTTCTTTCGAAAGGAACTGTCCTTCTTCCCTTGCTTCGACAATCGCTTTTGCCGCATTCGTTCCCAGTCCATCGACCGCGTTGAAAGGTGGAATCAGCGTATTGTCTTCAATCAAGAACTCTGTCGCACTCGACCGATACAAGTCGATGTTTTGGAACTTCATTCCCCGCTCGAGCATTTCGAGCGCAAGTTCGAGGACCGTGTGTAGCCCTTTATCCTTCGCTGTCGCATCGAACCCTTTTTCTCGAATATCCGACATCGCCTTACGAACGGCCTGGGGACCTTTGATCATCGCGGATAAGTCAAAATCTCCCGCTCGAACGGTAAAGTACGTCGCATAGTACAGAATCGGATGATGTACTTTAAAGTATGCAATCCGGACCGCCATTAACACGTAGGCAGTGGCGTGTGCTTTCGGGAACATGTACTTGATTTTCTTACAAGACGAGATATACCATTCCGGCACGTCATTCTCTCGCATCTCGGACTCCATCTCTTCCGTAAGCCCTTTCCCTTTCCGGACGGATTCCATGATTTTAAAGGCGAATGACGGTTCGAGGCCCGCGTAAATCAGATAGACCATGATGTCATCTCGACAACCAATCACATCCTTCAGTTCGCACGTCCCGTTATAAATCAATTCGTTCGCGTTCCCGAGCCAGACGTCTGTTCCGTGGGATAGACCGGAAATTTGAACGAGCTCCGAGAACGTCGACGGTTTTGTCTCTTCAAGCATCTGACGAACGAATTTCGTCCCGAATTCTGGAATCCCGAGCGTCCCGGTTTTCGATTCAATCTGTTCTGGTGTCACCCCAAGCACTTCTGGTGAAGAAAAAATCTTCATGACTGTCGGGTCATCTGTCGGAATCGTCTTTGGATCGATACCAGACAAATCCTGTAACATCCGGATGACGGTCGGGTCATCATGCCCGAGAATATCAAGTTTCAATAAGTTGTCATGGATGGAGTGGAAGTCGAAGTGAGTCGTCTTCCATTCAGACGAATTGTCATCCGCCGGATATTGAATCGGGGAGATATCCGCGATGTCCATATAGTCCGGTACGACGATGATACCCCCTGGATGTTGCCCCGTCGTCCTTTTTACACCGGTGACCCCAGAAACGAGACGGTCGACTTCGGCGTTCCGGTAAATCTTATCGTTCTCGGTCGCATAGCCTTTCACGTATCCATAAGCCGTTTTGTCGGCAATCGTTCCGATTGTCCCGGCACGATAGACGTATTCTTCTCCGAACAGTACTTTTGTATAGGCGTGGGCATGCGGTTGATATTCACCTGAGAAGTTCAAGTCGATATCCGGTACTTTGTCCCCTTTGAAACCAAGGAATGTCTCGAACGGAATATCATGACCGTCTTTTTTGTACCACGTGCCGCACTCCGGACACTCCTTGTCTGGCAAGTCATACCCCGAACCGACCGATCCGTCATTAAAGAAATGTGAGTGCTGACAGTTCGGACAGACGTAGTGAGGCGGTAGCGGGTTGACTTCGGTGATTTCCGTCATCGTTGCGACGAGACTCGACCCGACCGACCCCCGCGAACCGACCAGATATCCATCATCGAGTGATTTTTTAACGAGTTTATGCGAAATCAAATAAATGACGGCGAACCCGTGACCGATAATCGATTTGAGCTCTTTCTCAAGACGCGCCTCCACGATTTCAGGCAACTCGTCTCCATAGATGGAGCGAGCCATGTCGTAGCTCATATTCCGAACCTCATCATCTGCCCCTTCAATTTTAGGTGTGTACAAATCATCTGGGATGATTTGAATCGACTCAATCTGATCGGCGATTGCATTCGGATTCGTGATGACGATTTCACGCGCTAAATCGTCACCTAAAAACTTGAACTCTTCCATCATTTCTTTTGTCGTCCGGAAGTGCGCATGTGGTAATTCCTTACGCGTATTGATGAAGTTTGCCCCACCTTGTGTACGAATCAAGATTTCGCGATAAGACCGGTCGGACCGATCTAAATAGTGCACATTCCCTGTCGCACAAACCGGTAACTCGGCCTTCTCGGCGACACGAATGATGCGCTTAATGATTTCGCGGAGTTCTAATTCATTCGTCACGATCTCTTTATCAATCAAATGGTGGTAGAGTGCCGGCGGATGAATCTCGATAAAGTCATAAAATGACATCATCTTCTCGAGTTCATCATCCGACTTGTTCAAGGCGGCGTCAAAAATCTCCCCGTTATCACAAGCCGAACCAATCAATAATCCTTCTCGCCGTTTCACAAGCTCGGAACGTGGCATGCGTGCCATCCGATACAAGTAATCGATGTGAGATAAGGAGATGAGCTCGTATAAATGACGAAGTCCTGGCTTTTTGTTTTTCGCGTAGATGGTCGCATGGAACGGACGAATCTTCGATACATCACTGCCGACTTTCGCGTTCAACGAGCGATGTGTCGTCATTTCGAACATCTGCTTAGCGAGATCGAGTAACTTCATGAGCAAATACGCCGTTGCTTCCGCATCGTAAATGGCACGGTGATGTTGTGTCAGTTCGATATCGAATCGCTTCGCGAGTGTATTGAGTCGATGATTCTTCAACGTCGGCATCAACGTTCGAGCAAGTTCGAGCGTGTCGATGACCGGGTAATCGTCCGGTTCATGCCCACCACTACGGAGTGTCGCCTCGAGGAAGCCCATGTCGAATGACGCGTTATGGGCAACGAGAATGCTGTCGCCACACCACTCGACGAACTGTTTCGTGATTACTTCCGGGTCCGGTTGACCTTGGACCATGTCATCCGTGATCCCTGTCAATTCGATGGTGGTCGCTGACAAGGCATGTTTCGGGTCGGCGAACGCTTCAAACCGGTCAATGATTTCTCCGTCCTTGATTTTAACCCCAGCGAGTTCGATGATTTTATTGTAGACGGCAGAAAGTCCCGTTGTCTCGACGTCGAAGACGACGTATGTCGCATCATCCAATGCCACATCGGTCGCATGATAAGCGACAGGGACACCATCGTTGACGACGTTCGCCTCGACTCCGTATAACACTTTGATATCATTTTTCTTCCCGGCGTAATAGGCTTCCGGGAACGCCTGAACTCCAGCATGGTCGGTAATGGCAATGGCACGGTGTCCCCATTTTGCGGCACGAGCGACGAGCGACGAGACATTTGTGACGGCATCCATTTGGCTCATCTGCGTATGCGCGTGAAGTTCGACGCGTTTCTCACCTTCCCATTCGTCACGTGGTGGTTCTACTTTTACTTCTTGAAGTTGAGATGCCATCATACATAGTTCGCGCATAAACGAATCATCTTCGACCCGACCGGCCGTTTGAATCCACATCCCTTTTTTGACGGCACTAAGCATACGGTCGTCATCGTCATCGCGTGCAAATACCTTCACAATCAATGAGTCTGTGTAATCCGTCATCTTGAACGTGAATAGTTTCTTACCACTCTTCAACTCTTTGCGCTCTGCTGAGAAGACGAGCCCACGAATCGCGACACGTCGTTCTTCCTCGATAATCGTCTTGATTGGGACAATCTCATCTTTAATGAGCGCACCCATCCGGATTTCTGTAATCGGTTCGTCGTTCGTTTCTGTTGCCTTGGCGAATTGGGCAGCCAGTGCCATTTTCGCTTGTTCGATATCTTCTTGAACGACCTGTTCGCGAAGGGCTTGATTTGCCTCAGCGTCTTCCGAAAATTGAGCCTGACACGGTTTTTTCGTGAACCCATAGGCACTATAGAGCGCCTGTACTTCTTGACAGAGCTCTTTGTCCACATAACTCGCCTCAGGTGCGGAACGCACCGGAATCATAAGTTTGTTCTGCTCGAATCGTGGCGAAACGGAGCCGAAATAACTGCGCATCGCGCCAGATACTTGGCTCAACTCGCTGACGATTCGTGGCCAATAGTCGATATAGTCTTGTTCGCTCCCACCCGCTACTGTCGAGAACCGAGCGTACACCTCATCCGCAAACGTTGCATAACGACTTTCTAGTCGACTCATGAACAATTGATGCACGTCGTATGGCAATACTGCTGGAAATGAAAAATAGAACGTCCACGTCCGTCGCTTCTTATTGACGACGAGTCGTGAGAGTTCGGCCTGATCAAACAGGTCCGTCTCGGTCGTGATCCCAAGGTCACTTAATAATAATTGCATCTTTTGATTTGCTTCCACGGGTCCGTCTTTCCCCCTTTATGCCAATTCGACAAATGAAGGTGACCGCTTCCGCTGTCACCTTCATCCATTAATGAACTTCGCTAAATTTTGAAGCGATGACTTCTTTCAATTCATCGATTGATGTTTCAATCACTTCACCTGTTGCACGTACTTTCACTTCAACGATGCCTTCGCCAGCTTTTTTCCCGACGTTCACGCGAATCGGGAGTCCGATCAAATCTGCATCGGCAAACTTGACGCCCGCACGTTCTTTCCGGTCGTCGAACAAGATATCGTATGTTTGACCGAGCTCTTCATAAAGACGGTTCGCCAACTCGACTTGCGTCTCATCTTTTGCGTTGATTGCAATCAAATGGAGATCGAACGGCGCTACGTTACGTGGCCAAATGATTCCACGGTCGTCGTGATGTTGTTCGACGATGGCTGAAAGTGTGCGTGACACCCCAATGCCGTAGCAACCCATGATGAGTGGTTCGGCACGCCCCTCTTCGTTGAGGAATGTCGCACCCATCGCTTCTGAATATCGTGTTCCGAGTTTAAATACTTGTCCCACTTCAATCCCACGAGCAAAACGAACCGGACCGGACTCATCCGGTGCCAAATCGCCTTCGACAACGAAACGTAAATCGTGGTATGTCATCTCGGCAAGGTCGCGCGCAGCATTTACACCCGTATAGTGTGTGTTCGCCTCGTTAGCACCACAGACAGCATCCACTAAGTATTTGACCGCATAGTCGGCAACGACTTTGACCGGAGCGTTAATAGGTCCGAGTGTACCTGGTGCACAGTTGAACAACTCAACGATTTTCGCTTCTTCTTCAAGTTGAATGTCGAGTCCACCGAGTGCGTTCTTCACTTTGACTTCATTCGCTTCGTGGTCGCCACGAACGATTGCCATGACAGTTTCGCCATCCACGTTAAACAAGACAGATTTGATTGTCGTCTTCGGATCCACATTCAAGAATGCCGCCACGTCCTCAATCGTACGATTTTCTTCCGTGTTCACTTTTTCGAGGGGACGAACGTCAGCTTGTTGCATCTCATAACGGTCGAGCGTTTCGGCCATCTCGATGTTCGCCGCATAGTTCGACGTGTCCGTGTAGACAATTGTATCTTCACCAATATCCGCAAGCGCTTGGAATTCATGCGTGTCTTTCCCGCCGATTGCCCCAGAGTCTGCGACGACCGGACGATACTTCAGTCCTGTACGGTCGAAGATACGTGAGTAGGCATTATACATGTTGGTATATTCTTCATCTAAGTCTTCTTGTGTCGCGTGGAATGAATAGGCGTCTTTCATCAAGAATTCGCGTCCGCGCAGCAATCCAAAACGTGGTCGACGCTCATCACGATACTTCGTTTGAATCTGGTACAAGTTCATCGGTAGTTTTTTATACGAGTTGAGCTCGTCTCGGACGATCGATGTAATCAATTCTTCGTGTGTCGCACCGAGTGCGAAGCGACGGTCATGACGGTCCGTCAAGCGCATCAACTCAGGACCGTAAATACCCCATCGTCCTGTCTCTTCCCAAAGTTCTGCCGGTTGGATGGCAGGCATCAATAGCTCTTGAGCTCCGGCACGATTCATCTCTTCACGGATGATCGTTTGGATGTTGTGTAACACTTTATGTCCGAGTGGAAGATAAGAATAAATTCCTGCCGCATTTTGACGGATGAATCCTCCACGGACGAGGAGTTGATGGCTGACCGCTTCCGCGTCAGCCGGCACTTCTCTCAATGTAGGCATGAGCAATCTAGATTGTTTCATACAGTTCAACGTTTCCCTTCTCTACAAACAGCTTATTTAAAGAATGATTGAATGTCGTTCCAAGTGACAATCAACATTAAAATCATCAAGAGTGCGAATCCGATAAAGTGGACGAATCCTTCCTTTTTCGGATCGATCGGACGTCCGCGTACCGCTTCGAACAAGAGGAAAATCAAACGTCCTCCGTCTAACGCTGGCAATGGGAGCAAGTTGAAGATGGCAAGGTTGACGGAGAGAAGCGCTGTCCAATTCAACAGCATGATCAAACCGCTCGCCGCTACTTCATCTGTCATCCGTACAATCCCGACCGGACCTGCTAGTTGATCGACACCGACTTGTCCTGTCACCAAATCACCGACCGCAGAGAAGATCAGCGTCGACATCGTCCATGTCGTTTCCGCCCCCGTCGTCACGGCTTTGACCGGTGATCGTTCGAGCGCGTTCGTGACACCAAGAATCCCGACCGTCTCTCCGTTTTGTTCGACTGCTTGTGGTGTAAGGGTGACAGTTGCTTCCTCTCCATCACGGACATACGTGACTTCCGTAGGGGTGTCCGCGCGGTCTTCTAAAGCAGATCGCAAGTCGAGCCAATCGGTAATCGGCTCGCCTTCAATCGAGACGATTTCATCCCCACTCATCAAACCAGCCTCATCAGCGGCTGAATCCGGTTGAACCGTACCAATTTGACCATCGTTCGTTGGGGTTCCTTGAACGAGCCCAACAATGATGAGCAAGATGAACGCCAAGACAAAGTTCATCGCCGGACCGGCTGCGATGGCCAAGACACGCTTCCAAACCGACTGGGCCCCAAACGTTCGATCATACGGTGCAATTTGAATTTCCATCCCTTGGTCGACAAGGAGTGTGTCTCGCTCTAATGAATAGACCCGCACTTCCTCATCGATGAGAAGTTGAACTTTCAACTCATGTGTCGAATCGAACTTATCGACGGTTCCGACGACATGGACATCTGTAGCCGTGTCCGGTTGGAAGTAGACACGATCGACCGTCCCCTGTTCAGTGAGACGAAGTCCGACATGCTGACCCGCTCGGACTTCAATCGGTTCAAAATCTTCTCCGGCCATTTTGACGTAGCCACCGATTGGTAAAAGACGAATGGTATAGAGCGTTTCATTTTTACGGAATGAAACAATTTTTGGACCGAATCCGATTGCAAACTCGTGACAGAGAATGCCTGCCCGTTTCGCCATGACGAGGTGTCCCCATTCGTGTACCGAAATGAGAACGCCAAACATCAAAACGATGGCGATAAAAGTCGTCATGATTTATTCCCCACCTTCAATTCCTTGCTGAATCTGTTGACGTACTGCTTGGTCAACTTCTAGAATTTGCGCGAGCGTCGGCTCGGCAATGACCTCATGTCGAGCCATCGCTTCTTCGACGAGTCGTTCAATCTCTAAAAACGTGATCTGACCGTTCAAGAATAGGTCCACTGCCACTTCATTGGCTGCATTCAAGACGGTTGGCATGGAACCACCGGCTCTTCCTGCTTCGAACGCTAACCGGAGTGCCGGGTAACGATTGAAATCAGCCTCTTCAAAATGCAGCTTTCCGATTTCCTTCAAGTTTAACCGCTTATTCCCCTCGATTTCAAGCCGCTTCGGTCCCGATAGCGCATAAAGGATCGGACCGCGCATATCCGGGTTTCCAAGCTGGGCCATCACGGCAGCATCTTTAAATTCGACCATCGAATGAATAATCGATTCTCGATGCAAGATGACTTCAATATCATTATAATCGATATCGAACAGCCAGTGTGCCTCGATGACTTCCAAGCCTTTGTTGAACATCGTCGCCGAATCGATTGTGATTTTTGCTCCCATTGACCAGTTCGGATGATTCAGTGCGTCTTCAACAGTCACATCAGCCAGCTCATCGCGTGAACGATCACGGAAACTACCGCCTGAAGCCGTTAGAATAATCTTTGATACATCTTCTCTTCGTTCCCCGTTCAAACATTGATAAATCGCGGAGTGTTCACTGTCGACAGGCAATAGGTTGACCCCATGTTCTTTCACGGCCGCTTTGACAAGATGTCCTGCGGTAACGAGTGTTTCCTTGTTGGCGAGTGCAATATCTTTCCCTGCTTGAATCGCCGCAAGCGTCGGTTCGAGTCCAATTGCTCCAACGACTGCCGTCACGACGATGTCAGCCCGTTCTGCCGTCGCACACTCTTTCAGCCCCTCCGGTCCAATAAAATAGAGAGGTTCATATGTAAGACGTGGCTTCAACTGTTCGAGTACTTCGATACTCGTTGCCGACACATATTTTGGTCTAAGTCGATTGATCCATTCCGTGGCGACATCGACGTTCGTTCCGAACGCATACGCCTCAAGTTCAAACAGGTCGGGGTGCTGTTCGATGACGTCACAAGTTTGAACGCCAATCGAACCAGTCCCACCAATTAAGCTAATTCGCTTCATTTCGACACTCCTTTTTAAAGCAGATTAAACACCCAAATGACGGTAAAGACCGCAATCATACTATCAAACCGGTCTAAAATGCCACCATGTCCTGGTAACAGGTGACCCGAATCTTTGACTCCATACTGGCGCTTATAAGCAGACTGCACCAAATCTCCGAGCTGTCCGACTACCGCCACGACAATCGCTAAAATGACGACCTCAATTATCGGCAAAATCGGATCAATCCAGACGAAGATGATACCGAGTACAATCGCAGACACAATGCCCCCAATCGCCCCTTCAATCGTCTTGTTCGGACTAATCGATGGCCATAATTTGGCTTTCCCGAATGCCTTTCCGGTAAAATATGCTCCCGAGTCCGTCGCCCAAATCATAAACAAGATTAGCAACACTTTCGATAGACCGTCCTCAGAGAGCCGGACTAACGCAAAACTAGAGAAACCGACGACCAAATAGACCGCTGAGACGAAGTAAAAACTAGCGTCTTCATACGTGAACCGATTTTTCGTGACCACTGTCCAAAACAGCAACAACACGAGCCCTAAGACGAGCCATTGTTCAATCGAGAACGGAAGTTCATCCGTGACAACCTGATTCTCAATCAATAATAAGAGGAATGGGAACGCCACGAGGAGCGCTGTCACCAAGAACGGAAACGCCAACAGCTTATGCTGTCGCATCAACGTGAATTCACTCAATCCGATGAGTGCTAAAATCCCCATCAATGAAACAAATGCATTTCCTCCAAGCGCAATTACCGTGATGAAGATGGCTCCTGCCCATAGTCCTGTAATAATACGTGTCTTCATGTTACACCCCACCAAAACGTCGCGTGCGCGCGTTGTATGATTCAATCGCTTCTACAAAATGCTCACGCTTAAATTCCGGCCACAATACTTCTGTGAAATGAAGTTCAGCATATGCGCTTTGCCATAATAAAAAGTTAGAGAGTCGTTGTTCCCCGCTCGTCCGAATAACGAGATCCACGTCTTGAACGTGTGTCATGAGTCGTTCACCAATCATACGGTCATCGATATCGTCTGCCTGAACCAAACCGGACTGAATGTCTCCTGCAATGCTGCGCATCGCTTGAACGAGCTCATCCCGTCCCCCGTAGTTGAGTGCGAAGACAAGATTCAACCCTGTGTTCGCGACGGTCCGTTCTCTCGCCTCGTTAACGGCTTCTCGTGTCTCTCGTGGGAGTTTCGACGTATCTCCCGCAACGAGCACTCGTACATTCTGTTCGTGGAGTTCTTTCAAATCGGTCTCCAAAAACTGTTTCGGCAGTTTCATCAAGAATGAGACTTCCTCTTCCGGACGAGTCCAATTCTCTGTAGAGAACGCATAAAGCGTCAGAGACCGAATCCCGAGTTCTTGTGCTGTTCGTACCGCTTCCCGGATGGACTTCATCCCTTCCCGGTGACCCATGATGCGAGGGAGACCACGTTTTTTGGCCCAGCGTCCATTTCCATCCATAATGATGGCTACGTGCTCAGGAACACTTAACTCCGCCTCGATTTTCGTTTTAGGATTCACCCATTTAAACATTCTGTTATCCTCCTGATTGTATGAAAGAAGGACCCTCTCAGAAAAAGGGTCCCCACACAGCTTTTTGGTATACCACTTCCGTGATTACACTTCCATGATTTCTTTTTCTTTAATTGCTGCAGATTCATCAATCTTCTTGATATACGAATCCGTCAACGTTTGAACGTCATCTGCATATCCGCGGAGATCGTCTTCTGTTAACTCGCCATCTTTCTCGAGTTTCTTCAAGTTTTCATTTGCGTCACGACGAACGTTACGGACAGCGACTTTCGCTTCTTCTGCGTATTTTTTCGTGACTTTAACTAATTCTTTACGACGTTCTTCCGTCAATGCAGGAATCGCCAAACGAATGACCGTACCGTCAGATGATGGAGACAAGCCGAGGTCTGCCTTTTGAATCGCTTTCTCTACTTCAGAAACCATTGACTTATCCCATGGTTGAATCAAAAGTAGGCGCGCTTCTGGTGTATTGATGTTTGCCACTTGATTGAGTGGGGTTGGGACACCATAGTAATCAACTTGGACAGGATCCAAAATCGATGCGCTGGCACGGCCAGTGCGAAGCGTTCCAAAATCACGTTTAAGTGAAGAATGCGCTTTTTCCATTTTTTCTTCAGCTGTTTTCAATACTTCTTTGACACTCATGAATTGACTCCTCCTACTACCGTCCCGATATGTTCCCCGAGAACGACACGTTTAATGTTACCTTCTTCAAGCAATGAGAATACAATCAATGGAATGTGGTTGTCCATACAAAGTGACGTTGCTGTCGAGTCCATGACTTGAAGTCCATCCTTTAAGACGTCAAGATAAGACAACGTATCGTACTTCACTGCCGTCGCGTCCAATTTCGGATCAGCTGAATAGACGCCGTCCACATTGTTTTTACCCATTAAGATGACATCAGCTTCGATTTCAGCCGCACGGAGGGCAGCTGTCGTGTCCGTTGAGAAATATGGGTTTCCTGTGCCGGCCGCAAAGATAACGACGCGTCCTTTTTCAAGATGACGCATTGCGCGACGACGAATGTATGGTTCAGCAACTTGTCGCATTTCAATTGATGTTTGGACGCGCGTTTGGACACCGTACGTTTCAAGGCTATCTTGAAGAGCAAGTGAGTTCAATACAGTTGCGAGCATACCCATGTAATCTGCGTTTGCCCGATCCATCCCGAGTTCACTACCCGTCTTTCCACGCCAAATGTTTCCGGCACCTACAACAACGGCGACTTCTACACCCATCTCGATCAATTCTTTAATTTGACTTGAGATTGAGTTTACAATGTTAGGGTCGATCCCGTAACCTTGATCTCCAGCGAGCGCTTCTCCACTCAATTTTAACACAATTCGTTTATATTTCGGTTCCATAACTTTGCCTCCTCTTGCTTGAAAAAAGGGAACACGCTCCCTTAACGAACTAACTCAAGGTTATACAGACGTGTTCCCATTTTTAGTTGCATCACTGATTGTGACACAGATTATTTTTTAAGTTGGTTCATAACTTCTTCAGCAAAGTTCTCTTCACGTTTCTCCATACCTTCTCCTACTTCGAAGCGTACGAACGAGTTGATTTTTCCGCCTTTTGATTCTACGTACTTACCAACTTTGAAGTCGCTGTCTTTTACGAACGTTTGGTCAACGAGGCAGATTTCCTCGAAGTACTTGTTCATACGACCAGCAATCATCTTCTCAACGATGTTAGCAGGCTTGCCTTCGTTAAGTGCTTGCTCAGTCAAGACTTTCTTCTCGCGGTCGATTTCTTCAGCTGATACTTCATCGCGTGTCGCGTAAAGTGGACGTGCTGCAGCAACGTGCATTGCAACGTCTTTAGCAACTGTTTCGTCAGATGTGCCGTCGATTACAACGACTGACCCGATGCGACCACCCATGTGGAGGTACGTACCGAATACTGCATCGTCAGCTTTTTCAAGAACAGCTACACGACGGAGTGAGATTTTCTCTCCGATTGTCGAAGCTTCTTCTTGAATGTACGTTTCAAGTGTTTTACCTGCTTCGTACTCAGCCGCGAGTGCAGCTTCTGCAGTTGTTGCTCCTGATGCGAGTACTGCTTTTGCTACGTTGTTTACGAGTGTTTGGAACTTCTCGTTCTTCGCCACGAAGTCTGTTTCTGAGTTGATTTCGACGAGCACAGCTTTGTTGCCTTCAACTGCTACTGCTGTCAAACCTTCAGCGGCGATACGATCACCTTTTGCTGCTGCTTTAGCGATTCCTTTTTCGCGA
The DNA here is from genome assembly GCF_025842465.1 of Exiguobacterium sp. N5. Taxonomy (GTDB): domain Bacteria; phylum Bacillota; class Bacilli; order Exiguobacteriales; family Exiguobacteriaceae; genus Exiguobacterium; species Exiguobacterium profundum. The sequence continues at coordinate 503,265 of NZ_JAPAEP010000001.1, read as the reverse complement.
AGGAAGTCGATTGCTGCTTGCATGTCACCGTCTGTTTCAACGAGTGCTTTTTTGCAATCAAGCATTCCTGCTCCTGTTTTTTCACGAAGTTCTTTTACCATTGCTGCTGTAACTGCCATCGGAAATTCCTCCTTGTAAAACTAACGAATTTTAAGAAAAAGCACAGGGCTTTTTGATTACATGTCCTAAAAAAAGGTGATAAAAGGCTTTCCCTTTATCACCTATTGTCTCACTGATTACTCAGCTTCTGTAGCTTCAGCTTCTGTCGCTACAGCTTCTTCAGCAACTTCTTCTTCACCTTGCTTCGCTTCGATGATTGCATCTGCCATCTTAGAAGTGAGCAATTTAACTGCACGAATTGCATCGTCGTTCGCTGGGATTACGTAGTCGATTTCGTCTGGGTCACAGTTTGTGTCGACAATCGCAACGATTGGGATGTTCAATTTGTGAGCTTCCGCAATTGCGATACGCTCTTTACGTGGGTCAACGATGAAGAGGGCGTCAGGCACACCAGGCATATCCTTGATTCCGCCGAGGAACTTCTCAAGACGAGTCATTTCTTTCTTCAAGATGATGACTTCTTTCTTAGGAAGTACTTCGAACGTGCCGTCTTCTTCCATTTTTTCGAGTTGCTTCAAGCGGTTGATACGCTTTTTGATTGTTGAGAAGTTAGTGAGTGTTCCACCCAACCAACGCTCGTTAATGAAGAACATTCCAGAACGGATTGCTTCCTCTTTGATTGTATCTTGAGCTTGTTTTTTCGTACCAACGAAGAGGACGTTTCCGCCTTCTGCCGCGAGTTCACGAACAAAGTTGTAAGCTTCGTCTACTTTTTTGACCGTCTTTTGAAGGTCGATGATGTAGATCCCGTTACGCTCTGTGAAGATGTATTTCGCCATTTTTGGGTTCCAACGGCGTGTTTGGTGACCGAAGTGTACACCAGCTTCAAGCAATTGCTTCATTGAAATTACTGCCATGATAAATTTCCTCCTTGTGGTTTAAAAAAGTCCTCCGCCTCGTTCATTGTTGTATTCCGACCTTTCGGCACCGAGGAATATCATCCCGAGACGTGTGTGATGTGTTTAACACCGAGAATTACTATAGCATATGTCACGAAATCCGGCAACTCTCACTTTTTACGAAGTTTCGCATAAAGCGCAAGCTCGCCCTCGCCTTTTCCGAGGATACGGGCAGCGTCCCGCACGGAATGTCGCAACAAGACATCGTCCACGTCGATTGACGCGGACGGGGTCGTCTCTTCTGTCGCCTCTACGACCGTTTGGATGGACTCATTGACAGGGAGCGATGAAGCTTCTTCCTGTTGAACCACGTTCGAACGTTCAACGGGTTCTTGAACAACGAGGTCGTTCATCGACTCCATGAATGAAAGAAGCAACGTCTCGGTCTCTTGCTTCTCTCGTTCGAGCCGTTCGACTCGTTCCTGAAGCGCTTGGACTTGTCGGTAGCCGAATAAAAAACCGTAAGCAACCAAACAAGCTGTGATCACATATACAATATACACTTGTTCATCTCCTTACGATGTCTTTTCTTCTAAATAGGACCGACCGAGCGCGTGTTTTAATGTCTTCAACGCTTTGGAATGAATTTGCGAAATCCGTGATGTTGACAGTTCGAGCACTTCCCCAATCTCCGTCAACGTCAGTTCGTCAAAGTAAAACAAAGAGACGACGAGTCGTTCTTTTTCGGATAAATGGTCGACTTCTGCTGCCAGCACATCAATCAATTCGCGTTGCAACAACGTATCTTCTGGCTTTTCAGAATCCGGGTCGAAATACGTGACAGACATGACTTTTCCTTCTTCTTGCAACGTCACGGCCTCATCAATCGACAACATATTGGCAAAGTACCCTTCCGCCATCGTTCGTTCGATTTCTGCAATCGGTAAGTCGCATGCCGAAGCTAACTCGCTCTTCGTTGGAGCACGATGTAACGACTGTTCAAGCTGTTCTGCCACCTGATCGATTTTTTTCACTTTTTCTCGAACCGACCGAGGTAACCAATCCACTTTTCGTAAACCGTCGATAATGGCTCCACGAATCCGAAACGCAGCATACGTATCAAATTTATTATTGTGCTCTGGATCATATTTCATAAGGGCATCGTACAATCCCATGTAACCCAAACTTTTCAATTCGTCGCGTTCGACGCTCTTTGGAAGCGTCACGATCATCCGTTGTACGTGGTAGTGGATGAGAAACTCGTAATGTGCTAGTAATTCGTTTGCTGTATCCATATCACGGTCCATATTCCAGCGATCCCACAACTGTGTAAGATGAGTCGTCATGTCGATCCCCCCTTATAGTTCTTTCGTACCCACGCTCACCGTCCGAATCGATAAGACAGATGTTGCGACATCAAACTCGATTGTCCGCCCGTTATGTCCGCCACAATCTTCTGCCACGAGCGGAATACGATGGACTTTTAATGCTTGGCGGATGGCCTCGGCGTTTCGCTCACCGATTCGCATCGCCTCGTTCTCATATTTAAACTGAAACATCTGAGCGCCGCCTGCCATCTTTGCTTGAAGCCGTGTGGCCCCTTCTCGTTTCAATGAATGCACGAGTGTATCAATGGCTGTATCTGCGTATTTTCCTACTTCAATCGTCTGGTTCTTACGAGCAATCGTCGAGTCCGGCAACATGACATGTGCCATCGCTGCCAATTGGAGGCGGGTGTCATATAAAATGACACCCACACATGACCCGAGTCCGGCTGTACGTAACCGATTTGGTGCGGTCGTCTGCTTCCATTCGGCAATGCCGATTTTTAATACATCAGCCATTGCCAAGCAACCGTTCTTGAATCCGTTTGAGCGACCCATGTGTTGGTAGGAACAACACATGTCCTGCACTTACTTTTTGATCAATCATAAATGTCGTGTCGATATAGAGCGCCGCGTCTTCCTCAGGTTGTACAGACGTGACGACAAATTCAACAATCGAACCTGCCATATCGATGGCCGTTGCCGGCACTTGAATCATAATCGGTGTCTGTAACCAGTCACCTAGCGCTCGCGCATAAGCACCGCTCATAATATTCCCGACCTCTTCCCAAGCCGATTGGCCGAGCTCATCAAAAGAATCAAATGAATATGGCATCCCAATCAAGGTCGAAACCATTTGCTCGGCATCTTCCACGGCGAACAAAATGAGGATCATTCCACGAATATCACCATCTAATTCCAACAAGACCGAGGCAACATGTCGTTCCGGACCGCCGACTCGCTCTGGTAAATAGGTGATCGGTTCCATTTCGGCAGAAGACACGGTAATGTTCACCGGTTTCGAAAGCATTGCCGACAAGGCAGTCGCCGCATGTCCAGACCCTATATTTCCCAGTTCCTTTAACAGGTCTTGTTCAAACTCACTCAGCATACTGTTCCTCAAACAACGCATTCGCATCGAGTAAAGAGAAGAGTTTATCTTCTCCTTTTGCGATGGCTGTCAAATGTGCCGAGAGCATATCGCGGCTCGATTCCGGAATCGGTTCGATTCGTACTTCGTCGCTTTCCACGACCTCATTCGCACGGTCGACGATAAATCCGGCATCTCCTTGATTCAACGAGGCGATCAGGATGCGTGTCTCATCCGTTGGTTCGATTTCTTCGTAGCCGAGTCGCAAGCGAAGGTCGATGACCGGCGTGACGACACCACGAAGGTTGATGACCCCTTTCACATGTGACGGTGCGTTCGGCACTCGTGTGATCGGCTGAAGTCGCTCGATTGAACGGACCGACTGTACGTCGATCCCATACGTATTTTCTTCAAGTGAAAAGACTACCCATTTCTGTTCCATCAATATTCCTCCTTAAAAGAGATCGTTACTATCTACGATAAGGGCGACGCGACCGTCACCAAGAATGGTCGCACCAGAGATAGCTGGAATCCCTTCAAGATACGTACCGAGCGGTTTCATGACAATTTCTTGTTGACCGATCAAATCGTTGACGACGACGCCGACGAGTTTGTTGCCTTTTCGAACGACGACGACCGGGAATTGCGACTTCGTCTCTGATTCGATGCCAAACATTTCTTTCATGTAGACGAGTGGGACCAGTTGACCACGGAAGTCGAAGACTCGCTCACGGTGTGCTGTCAAAATGTCCGCTTCATCAAGTAATGTCGTCTCAAGGATCGATGTCAATGGAATCGCATACGATTCCTCTCCCACTTGAACGAGCATCGCCGAGATGATAGAGAGGGTGAGCGGTAAGCTGACCTGGAACTTCGTGCCTTGTCCCCCAACCGTCTCTAGAGAAACGACCCCACCGAGTGACTCGATTTTATTTTTGACGACATCCAGTCCGACACCGCGTCCTGACAAGTCAGTGACCACGTCTGCCGTCGAGAAGCCCGGAGCAAAGATCAGCATCGCCAATTCGTTCTCAGACATCGTCGTCGCTTCTTCATCTGTGATCACGCCGCGCTCCAACGCTTTCGAACGAACCTTGTCGACGTTGATGCCGGCACCATCGTCCTCGATTTCAATGAAGACTCGGTTTCCGCCGTGATACGCACGGAGTGCAAGCATGCCCTGCTCCGGTTTTCCGGCTTGAAGACGTACTTCCGGACGTTCGATGCCGTGATCGATGGCGTTACGGATCAAGTGGACGAGCGGATCGCCAATTTCATCGATGACCGTGCGATCGAGTTCTGTTTCAGCACCTGAAATGTCCAACTGGACTTTTTTATGAATCTCTTTTGCGACCGAACGCACCATTCGTGGGAAGCGATTGAACACTTGTTCGATTGGCATCATCCGGAGGGTCAAGACGAGTGATTGTAACTCGTTCGTTCCCCGCTTGATTTTTTCGACCGTTTCATTCAATTCTGGTTGACCGACTTCGTCCGCCAGGCGCTCAAGGCGTCCACGGTCGATAATGAACTCTTCAAACAAGTTCATCAGACGATCAATTCGTTCTAAGTTGACGCGAATCGTTTTTGCTTGTGCTTGAGCGGCTACTTGCTCTTTCGTATCTTTCGCTTCTTCCTTGTCCGAGGTAGCTTGAACGACAGGTTCAGGTGCAATCGTCTCCGCTGTCACAGCGACTTCTGGCTCACTGACCGCTGTTTCTGTAAACGCATTGACTTCGACGTGCTCCACTTCCGATACTTGAGCGATGGCATGTTCAATCACTTCTGCCGTCTCTTGTGACAAGAATAAGACGTCGAACGACAAGTCAAATTGCTCTTGTTCGATTTCTTCTGTCTCCGGATGTGTGCTGACGACCTCACCTAGTTCTTGAAGGCGATCGAATACCATATACGCACGGGCCGCTTTCAAGACGACCGCGTCAGACAGTTTGACTGTGATTTGATACGCCTCAAAGCCTGTCTGTTTGGCTTGCTCGATGACCGAGGTCGTATATAAATCAATCTCAAACGTGCTCGTCTCTGAAGTTTTTTCGACTGCGACTTCTTTCCCACCGATGAAGGATTGGAATGCAGCGACCGTTTCTGATACATCCACGTTCGCGCCTTGTCCTCCGCTTTCGATGTCCGCAATCATGTCTTCCATCTGTTCCATGGCGATGAACATCGTATCCAACAAGAGTTGGTTACTTTCCTTTTTGCCGCCACGGACGAGGTCGAGCGCGCTCTCCATCTCATGTGTCAAGTTGGCAACGCGTTCGTACCCCATCGTCGAAGACATCCCTTTTAGCGTGTGTGCCGACCGGAAGATCTCCTGTACAACATCCGCCCCACCCGATTGTTCTAATTTAAGTAATTGTGTGTTGATTGATTGGATATGTTCTTGGGATTCATCTAAAAACAACCCTAAGTATTCATTCACGTCCATCTCATTTGCCTCCCTGTCGTTATACTCGGTTCCACTGTTTTCGTAAGTTCCCCATCAAACGGTCCATCAAGTGACGTGGTTTCGGAGGCGTACCCGTAAGCGTTGTCAAAATTCGTTCGAGGCGCCAGCTAATATCACTCTTTCGGTTGTATTGATAAAACGGGACTTGGGCGATGACTGCCTTTCTGACAGATGAGTCGTCTGGTAGAAAGCCGAGGAATCGAATCGTCTTATTTAAAAACTGTTTACATGCGACTTCCATCCGTTCGAAACATTGAAGGGCTTCCTCACCGGACTGGGCTCGGTTGACGATGACGCCAAGCGGTAAGTCCGGGTACTGATGGTGCACCAGTTTCGTATATGCATAACCGTCCATTAGCGAGGTAGGTTCTGGAGTCAAAATCAAGAACATCTCATCGCAACCCGCGATGAATTGGAGTGAGGTGTCCGTCGCTCCAGCCCCCATATCGAACAGGACATAATCATATTCGGTCAATACTTCGAGTTCTCGCATGAGAAATTGCATGTCATCATCTGAGAGATGGACGAGTTGGTCCTGCCCACTCCCTCCATGTAATATATCGACACCATATACATTTTTCTGAACAGCTGCAGCCAATGGAATACGAGCTTTGACGGTCTCGATCATCGTTCTGGACTTCATGGCATTCATCAAGATGTGCACATTGGCCATTCCGATGTCAAAGTCGACAATCAACACTCGTTTTCCGAGTTCAGCTAGGGCGATGGCCGTGTTTACACAGACGTTCGTCTTTCCGACCCCACCTTTCCCACTAGCAAAGGCGATTGTCGTCGGATGGGCAGCATTGATTGCTCTTAAACGCCTTGCTTGGTCCATCTTGCCCACCCTTCTTTCTCAAACAGTCGTTTCGTCAGTGCGTCCGCATGCCCCCGAATCAGATCGTCCGGCACTTCTTGGCCGTCTGTCATCCAGGCGACCGGAAGACCGCTCTTTTTCACCATGCGGTACATCGCGTGGATATCACTTGTCTCGTCCGCCTTCGTAAAAATGAGTGAGCTAAGAGGCAATGACTCGAATTGCGAATAGATCATATCCATGTCCTTCGTTTTGGATGTCAAACTCAAAACGAGCGAAAGGCTTGTTTCAGTGAAGTCGTGATGTTCATGAAACTGTTCGACGTAAGCCGGATCGCGGAAATTTCGTCCCGCCGTGTCGATTAGCACGATGTCTTTACGAGCAAACAATTGCTTGGCACGCTTGAAGTCATGAAAGTCATATGCCACTTCCACCGGAATACTCATGATTTCAGCATACGTCTTCAGCTGTTCGATGGCAGCGATTCGATACGTGTCGGTCGTGATCAATCCGACCGTTTTGCCTTCCGTCAGCTTGAAGTGCGCCGCAAGTTTGGCGAGCGTGGTCGTCTTGCCGACCCCCGTCGGTCCAACGACCATAACATATCGTTTAGCTTCAGGCGGTTCAATGAACGACGATTTGACTTGTTCGTAAACGAAACGTTCAGCTTCTTTTACAGATTTTGTCGTGTAGTATAGTTCGTTCAGCGTTTCCTCCCACGACTCATCCGCAAAGGATTCAGTCGAGAGCAGTGATTCGACGTGTTGCAACGAGGCGTGTAGTCTCGGTCCCGCTCCTCCGATCACACGTGGTGGCGTCTGCGTCACGACAGGTGGTGTTGGTGCTGTCCGAACAGGGACTGGCTGTCGTGGCTTTGTGACGACTTGCTCTTTTTCGAGGGCTGCGATGACCTCCACTTGCTTTGACGCAAAGAGACCGAACCATCCTGTCTTCACTTGTCGTGAGTTGAGGATGACCGCTTCGTCTCCGAGCTCTTGTTTCACTTTCGCCATCGCATCAGCCATGGTCTTCGCCGTAAACTTTTTAATCTGCATGTTAAATCACCCCAATACTTTTCACTTCGACGGAACTAAGTAATTCGTTATAAGCCAATACCGGCACATCTGGATAATACCGTTCGAGTAATTGACGAACGAACAGACGAATCGTTGGGGAACATAAAATCACAGCCGATGCCCCATATCGTTCAAACATCGACAGTTGTTCTCCAGTGCGTTCGATAATCTCTCGAGCTTGCTCTGGGTCGAGCGCCAAATAGTTCCCGAACTCCGTTTTTTGAACCGCATCTTGCACCGTCTGTTCCGTCTGTCCGCCGAGTGTCACGACGTAAAGGGGACCTTCAGGTGGTTTGACTTGATCGGTCAATTGACGGGACAACCCTTGTCGGCAATACTCTCCTAAGATTTCCGCATCTTTCGTCACTTTTCCGTAGTCTGCCATCGTTTCAAATAGAAGCGGCAAGTTTCGAATGGAAACACTTTCTTGGAGTAAGTGGCGCAACACTTTCTGAATTTCGCCAATCGAAAGGACTGACGGTGTCACGTCCTCTACGAGAACCGGATGCGTCTCTTTCAGGTGCTCGACGAGTTGTTTCGTCTCTTCCCGACCGAGTAAATCAGCCGCATGTTTCTTCAACGTCTCGGTCAAGTGAGTCGCGACAACAGAAGGCGGATCAACGACGGTATACCCGCTCATTTCTGCCCGAGTTCGTGTTTCTTCATCAATCCAAAGGGCAGGAAGACCGAATGCTGGTTCCGTTGTTTCAATTCCATATACCTCAGGGTCTTCGATGCCCGGGCTCATCGCCAAGTAATGATCCAGCAATAGCTCTCCCTCTGCAACGACGTTCCCTTTGACTTTGATTCGGTATGCGTTCGGTGATAACTGCAAGTGATCGCGAATCCGGACCGTCGGTAAGATGAAGCCAAGCTCGAGTGCGAGTTGACGACGAATCATGACAACGCGGTCTAACAAGTCACCGCCTTGAGACTCATCTGCAAGCGGAATCAAGCCATACCCGAATTCAAATTCAATCGAGTCAATCTGCAACAGCGAGACGACTGATTCTGTTGGCGCTGTCGATGGTTCCTCTTCGAGCATCGGCTCTTCCGTTGCCTGACGGATATTTCGACGCATCGTGTAGGCGCCGAAGAATGCCGTTCCGGCAATGATCATCGTCACAGGAAGTAGGGGCGGTGATACAAAACCAAGCATGAAGACAATCGACCCGGCGATATAAAGGAGTGATGGGTTTTGACCGAGCTGGTCGATTACGTCTTCCCCTAAGTTTCCATCCGAGACGGCACGGGTCACGATGATCCCGGTCGCGGTCGAAATCAAAAGTGCTGGGATTTGACTGACCAAGCCATCCCCGATTGTCATGAGTGAGAATGTTTGGAACGCTTCTCCAACTGGTAATCCCATTTGAACGACACCGATGATAATCCCGAAGATCAAGTTGATCGTAACGATGATAATACCAGCGATGGCATCTCCTTTAACGAACTTCGATGCCCCGTCCATTGATCCATAGAAGTCTGCCTCGCTTTGAATTTTACGGCGACGCATCTGGGCTTCTTTGTCGTCAATTAAACCAGAGTTCAAATCGGCATCGATGGCCATCTGTTTCCCCGGCATCGCATCGAGTGTGAAGCGAGCAGATACTTCCGATACACGCTCTGCTCCTTTCGTGATGACGACGAATTGAATGATGACAAGAATCAGAAAGACGACAAATCCGACAAGGACATTTCCACCGATGACGAAATCACCGAACGTCTCGATGACTTCCCCACCATAACCTTTAGATAGAATCGAACGGGTCGTCGATACGTTCAAACCAAGACGAAACAACGTCACAATCAATAAGAGAGAAGGGAATACGGAGAAGTCAAGTGCTTCCCGGGCATTCATCGCCACAAGTAGAATCATGATGGCGATCAAAATATTTACGATGATTAAAAAGTCTAATAAAAACCCCGGTAGCGGGATGATCAGCATGATGACAATCATCAACACACCAATCAAAATTGCAAAGTCTTTCGCTTTTACTGCCAACACATACTCCTCCTCAAGACGGTTGTTTCATTTGATAGACGAATGCCAGTACTTCCGCAATGGCTTGATAAAACGATTCGTCTACCACTTCACCGATGTCGATTTGCGCATAGAGCGCTCGCGCGAGTGGTTTATTTTCAACAATGGCCACGTCATGTTCTTTTGCGACATCTCGAATATGAAAGGCGACCCGGTCGACCCCTTTGGCGACCACGAGCGGCGCAAAATCTTTCGTGTCATCATATCGAATGACGACCGCGTAATGGGTCGGGTTCGTGATGACGACATCGGCATTCGGTATCTCTTGCATCATCCGTCGCATCGCCATTTCCCGTTGTTGCTGTTTGATTTTAGATTTGATGAGAGGGTCACCTTCCGTATTTTTGTACTCATCTTTTATATCTTGCTTAGACATTCGGATCGATTTCTCGAAATCAAATCGTTGGTAGAATAAATCGAGTAGTGCAAGTGCGAGCAAGGCGACACTTACCCAAAGACCAAGTTCGATTGTGATACTCGCGAGTGCGACAATCGATTCACGAACTTGTTCGACGGCCATCCGAGACAGTTCTTTCTGATTTTTCCAAAGGACAGCGACAGCGGTTGTCAGGATGATTAACAATTTGAATAAGGACTTTAAAAATTCGACGACCGCTTTCATACTGACGATGCGTTTGACCCCCTTGATCGGGTCGATCCGCTCAAGCTTTGGTTGAATGGCTTCTAAAGAAAATAACGTTCCGATTTGTAGGTAATTGATGAGAATCCCAAACACGACGGCGACGATAAAGAACGGAGCCAAAATCAAACCGACACGGAGCATTAAGTCGACAATCATATCCGACATGCCGCCCGTCACGTTAAACAATAAATACTCTGGGCTGAGTAAATCGCTGATTAAAGAAAGCAATTGCTGCCCAATCACGGGACCGAAAAAAGATAACATGAGAAACATCGCAAAAAGTGCGAACGCTCCAGTCAAATCGGCTGACTTGGCGACCTGCCCCTTCTTTCGGGAGTCTTCCCGTTTACGTGGCGTCGCTTTTTCTGTCTTTTCACCTGCAAAAAACTGTAGATTGACCGATAAAGGATATAGAGGCTTCTTCATGAGGCGTCTCCTAATATGAGCATAAAGTCGTGCATAACTTCTTGTAATAGCGGGATGAACTGGCTGATTCCTGTCAATGTCAGTCCCATCAATAAAACCATGACGGCAAAACCAGCGATAAGTTTAAATGAAAATCCGATGGCAAAGATATTGAATTGCGGTGCTGACTTCGCTAAAAAACCGAGAGCTAAGTCCACAAGCAGTAAGGAAGCCATCATCGGCAACGCTAATTGCAACGCGACCATCATTGTCATCGTGACGACTTTTACAGCCATCATCAATGAAGCTTCAGTAAAATTGATCATCGGTTGGCCAGGCGGATAGATTTGAAAGCTATAATAAATGCCGTCAATCAGCAGAAGATGCAGGTTGCTCGTCAACAAAATGAATAGCGTAAAAATATAATAAAATCGTCCAATCAATGGTGATTGACCGCCAAACATCGGATCATATGCGGATGCCATCGCTAATCCGAGCTGTAAATCGATGACCCCACCGGCAATTTGCGGTGCAAAAAATAGGATGTTGATCAACAGTCCGAGTAAAAGTCCGATCATGACTTCATAGACGACTTGCAGGACAAACGCATTGGTCATTTGAATTGGCTCGGTCAATGTGAACATTGCATAGTATGCTAAAAACGCACTGAACGCGACGCGGTGCATGACCGGTAATTGTCTCGTCGAGAACAACGGGACACTGACAAAAAAGCCAGACAGTCGCGCGAACGTTAATCCATACATACTGATGAAGTCGACTGCATTCATTTCGAAGCAACCTCGACCATCAACTCAAAAATCAAACGCGTGAACCCTTCAATCTGTTGAAGCATCCACGGTCCAAAAATGACGAGACCGATGAAGACCGAGATAATTTTCGGAACGAACGATAACGTTTGTTCTTGAATTTGAGTCGTGGCCTGTAAAATCGAGATCACGAGACCGACGATCAGTGAGATGAGTAGAAGTGGCATTGATATTTTTAATAAGGTCCACACACTCTCTGTCGCCAAATAGATGACCATTTCTTGTGTCATGTCCGTTCCCCCTACATACTTCTAAGCAATGATTCCACAATCAAGTGCCAGCCATCGACCAATACAAACAATAATAATTTAAACGGCAGTGCAATCATGACTGGAGGAAGCATCATCATCCCCATCGACATGAGGACACTCGCGACTACCATATCAATGATTAAAAACGGTAAGAAAATCATGAAGCCGATTTGGAAAGCGGTCTTCAACTCACTGATCGCATAAGCAGGAACCAAAGCGAGGAGAGGTACATCATCTAGTGTCTCCGGCTGCTCATAATTCCCATACTTTAAGAACAGTTGTAAATCTTCTTGTCTTGTATATTTCGACATGAACTCTTTCATCGTCCCACTTGCCTCATCGAACGCCTCATTTTGTGAGATCTTGTCATCGAGGTATGGTTTTAATGCGTTCTCATTTAAGTCAGAGAGAACTGGAGACATGACGAACAGTGTGATGAACAGTGCCAATCCGACAATCAATTGGTTCGGTGGCGTTTGCTGTGTACCGAGCGCCGGTCGAATGAATGACAAGACGACCACGACACGGGTAAAGCAAGTCATCAAGATTAAAAAGGATGGTGCGAGCGTCAGCAATGTCAACAAAATCAATAGCTTGATGGATGTCGATGTACTGTCCGGTGTTTCTAAATTGATCAATTGCTCAAACGTTGTCATGATTTCTTCCTCACTTCTTCTAGCTGAGCGAGTTGTTTCTTAAAGGTGTCTAAAAATGCATTCGAATTTGACGTTCGGAGTGACAAGGTTTCCGTTTGCTCTTCCTCCATCGTGTCCGCATCAAGTCGATCGATCAGTTGAATCGAATCGCCGACACCGAGTACATATACCTGGTCACCGAGCTTCACGAGCTGAACAGAGCGGTCTTTCCCAAGAGGGACGCCTCCGAGATGTTTCATATGTTGAGTCGCTTTCACGCCTTGTGTTTTGGAACCGAGCCAACGCATCAAAACGATAAATCCGCCGACCACGACCACGAGACTTAACACGACTTTCACGCCATTGCCAATGGTTGACGCTGTCGTTGGAACGTTACTTTCCTGTTCATCTGTCTGTTGTTGCTCGAATTGTTGGTCTACGGTGGCGGCCTCAACCGTGGTTGGACCGAAGAGCCCAACCACGAGAAGAATAATCAACCACCATTTCTTCATTGTGCGACCGTTTTAGAAACTGCTTCGATGACACGCTCTGCATTGAAAGGTTTGACGATAAAGTCTTTTGCACCAGCTTGAATGGCATCGATGACCATCGCTTGTTGTCCCATCGCTGAACACATGATGATTTTCGCATTCGAGTCGAAGCTACGAATTTCTTTCAATGCTGCGAGTCCATCCATCTCAGGCATCGTGATGTCAAGTGTGACGAGATCCGGTGTGAGTTCACGATATTTCGCGACAGCGTCCGCTCCGTTTTCCGCCTCACCTACTACGTCGTACCCGTTCTTTGTCAAAATGTCCTTAATCATCATACGCATGAACGCTGCGTCATCTACTACTAATACTTTTGCACTCATTCTAAATTCCTCCTTAAACGATTCCGATCCGCTCATGCGGTTGAATAATTTCTGTTACACGTACCCCAAAGTTTTCTTCAATGACGACGACTTCTCCTCTAGCGATTCGCTGTTGGTTGACATAAATGTCTACCGGCTCACCTGCTAATTTGTCGAGTTCAATGATGGAGCCTTGTGATAACTCAAGTACTTCCCGAACGGATTTTTTCGTTCTTCCTAACTCTACTGTCACGTTTAACGGGACATCATACAGCAACCCAAGATTTGCTGGGGCCGTTTCTTGTGACGCCGGTGATTGGAGTGGCATGAATTCCGCCTGGCTCACAGCTACTTCCGGCATAGATTTTTGCTTGTTTGGTTGTGGGGCAACGGACTGTGCTGGTTGTTGTGCTTGCGGCTGTGGTTTCGGTGCTTCCGCTCTCGGCTGCTCTTTTACCGGTTCTGATGCCGCTTGGACCTCTCCAGTCGCTTTCATCAACTCGTCGACTAACTGCTTTCCAAACTGAATTGGTGCAATCTGGACAATCGTTGAATCAATCAACGTGCCTACTTTGAGATTGAACTCAATGAGTACCATCGTCTCCCATAGTTCAAGGCGATCGATGATTGTCTGATTCTTTGTTGCATCAAACACTTCGACAAGCGGTGGCGAGATGTCAATTTTCTTCGAAAATACCGTCGATAAAGACGTTGCTGCCGCACCCATCATTTGATTCATCGCTTCTTGAACAGCTGATAAACGAATCTCATCAAGGCTCTCCGGATCAACATTCTCTCCACTTCCACCTAACATGAGGTCGGAGATGATTGCCGCATCTTCGCGAGTCAATACGAGAACGTTTTCCCCTTGGATTCCTTCTGTATAGCCAACTCGAAGTGCCACGTGAGGAGTGGGATAGCGTTCGCGTAACGCTTCAATTCTCACTTCACTGACAACCGGTGTCGTAATTTCAACCTTCTGTTGTAATAATGTTGACAAGGCTGTTGCCGAGTTCCCGAATGAAATATTCCCAATTTCTCCGAGTGCGTCGCTCTCCATCGAATCTAAATGTTCTTCTTTTGCTTCGACTTCTGGCGTCGGCGTATTGTCGCTTGTCCCACGTAATAACGCATCAATTTCATCTTGTGACAGCATCTCACTCATTGCTCTTCCTCCTTCACACGGTGAAGCACTTGAACCGCCATTCGCTTCCCGCTCACACCGACTTGCCCTTTAAATACTTTATTTTCCCCCACCATGACGGACAGAGGTTCTTTTGCTAATTGATCGAGTGCCAAACAATCTCCGACTTCTAGATGCAACAAATCTCCAAACGTGATTGTCGTCCCACCGAGTAAGGATACAACTTCGACTGTCGAGTTCATCAATTGAGCTTTAAGTGGCTCTTTACTCGATTGACTTGCATTCCGTCGATTCGCTTCTTGCATCCAATAATGACTTGATAGTTTGGACAATACCGGTTCGATTGTCACGAATGGAAGACAAACGTTGATGGTTCCGCTCACTTCACCAATCGTCACACCAATCGAAATCAAGACGACCGTTTCGTTTGGTGAAACGAGTTGCAGGAACTGCGGATTCACTTCAACAGCTGACATTTCTGCTTTAATCTCAGCAATCGATTCCCAAGCATCCCCATAAGTCGAAAAGGCTCGTTTGTACAATTGCATCAAAATCCGCATCTCAATTTCGGTGAACGATTCGATTTTATCCATCTCGACACCAGGACCTCCGAGTAACCGGTCTAGCATCGCGTATGAGATGTTCGGATTGACTTCGATGATGAATCGTCCGTTTAACGGTGGCGCCTCAATCAAGTTGATCATCGTCATGCTCGGAATGGAATGAATGAATTCATCGTACGGTAATTGTTCGACCGAGTTGACCGAAAACTGAACATATGTGCGAAGTTGAGCCGAGAAAAATGTCGTGAGCATACGCGTGAAATGTTCGTGAATCCGAGTTAAGCTGCGAATTTGGTCTTTTGAAAATCGAACGGCTCGCTTGAAGTCGTATTGTCGAACTTTCTTCTCTTCCTCTTGCGCGAGAAAGGAGTCCGCTTCGACATCCCCACTGCTTAAAGCAGATAGTAAGGCATCAATTTCTTGTTGAGACAGTACTTCTCCCATGATGCCACCTCACTGAATAATTTTCTTCGTCATATAGACGCGTTGGACTTCACCTTCTTCAAGCAGTCCGTTAAGTTGTTCTCGTAATGTTTGTTCGAACTTTTGCATATCTTCTTTTGTTGCCAATTGGGCTTTCGTCATCCCGGATAAATCACCCAAAATGACGTTGTGAACTTGGAACTTGCGTAGTTCTAAATTCTCTTTCGTTTCAGCCGAATCTGTGACAATCGTAAATTGAACGTTAATGAAACGCTCGTCTTGAATGTTGGTCGTCATGTCATCAGTCATGAAACTCCGTTCTGCCAACTCTTCAGCTGTGACAGGTTTCGTTTTAGCAGTGACGTTATCACCAAAGACATATTTGTAAGTCATGAATCCGGCACCGCCCATGACGAGCAGGACGACAAGCAGGATGATTACGACTTTTAGGCCGCCACCTTTTTTCTTTTCTTCTTCACTCATCTTCTTCACCTCTTGTGAACATCGTTCCGACTAAACCGATTGAGCGGTAAAAGGCTTCAGTTCGTTCAATGATTTGATCTTTCGTTTCTTTTACGAGATACGTTTTGCCATTAAACAATTGGATGATCGTGTCGGGCTCTGCCTTCACCG
Organism: Exiguobacterium sp. N5; assembly: GCF_025842465.1. Lineage (GTDB taxonomy): Bacteria > Bacillota > Bacilli > Exiguobacteriales > Exiguobacteriaceae > Exiguobacterium > Exiguobacterium profundum. Next base: position 487,113 of record NZ_JAPAEP010000001.1, on the reverse strand, counting down.
TTTCGATGAGCAAAGCGTTGAGCACGAACTCCTCACCGCGAAATGCCGTAACGCGAATCATCAGCGTTTCAAGTTGACGAGCTCTTGAAGGATCTCGTCCGATGTTGTGATAATTCGTGTGTTCGCCTGGAATCCACGCTGTGCCACAATCATTTCTGTGAACTCTTCTGAAAGGTCAACGTTTGACATTTCAAGTGCACCTGAGACAAGTTCACCGCGACCGCCCGCACCAGGTACGCCAAACTGTGGAGCACCGGAGTTTTGCGATTGTACGAAGTTGTTGGCTCCGACTTTTGATAACCCGGCATTGTTCGAGAAGTTCGACGTGACGATATAACCAGCGATACGAAGTTCACCATTAGCAGCTACGAAACTAACTTGTCCGTCTTTACCAATTGAAAGCGATTTTGCATCTGTTGGGATTTTAATTCGACCGTATTTAACGGTTTGTGTACCTGCATCAGCTGCTAAATAAGGTGCGTCTAAGTTCGCCCCCATATTTGCTGCAGTAGGTGTGGCTGCAACTCCGGCAACACCAGAAGGAGGCAACGTGTTCGTCTGAGAACCAATGAGGTATGTCCCGTCGCCCGTCACCAAATTACCTTGGTTGTCCGTGTAGAAGTTCCCAGCGCGCGTGTATTGGATTTGACCATTGACCATCGTCGCATAGAATCCTTCACCTGAAATCCCAACGTCAAGGGCGCGTCCTGTGTTTTGCATGGCACCCTGGTTATAGACGTTATCGACCGTCGCCATCGTCCCCCCGAGACCGACTTCCTTCGGGTTCACACCACCTGTTGTCGCATTTCCGGCCGACGCACTCCCGACTTGTTGACTGACGAGGTCTTTGAACGTGACGCGACCTTTTTTATAACCGAACGTGTTGACGTTGGCGATGTTGTTCCCGACGACGTCTAGCTTCGATTGGAAGTTCTTCAATCCACTGATTCCTGAGTACATTGCTCTTAACATAATGCATTCCTCCTATGCTTATTTGATCGATGTGATATCGTACACGCTGACGGATGTTCCGTCTTCAAGATCGGCCATATATCCGGTTAAGTCGTTACGAGAAATGGAAACGACACGACCTGTGCCTTTCGTCGTCTCTTCACTCGTTTCGGTTGTAAAGTTGATTGTTTTCCCAATCATGCTACTGTATTCAGAAATCGACGACATGTGACGGTCGACGAGAACCGAGTCGAGTTGTTTTGAGATGGCTTGCATTTGCTCGAGAGACGAGAACTGCGCCATCTGTGCGATGAACTCTTTATCCTCCATCGGTGACATCGGGTCCTGGTTCGCGATTTGAGCGAGAAGCAACTTCATAAACATGTCTTTATCGTATTGATTTGTCGCTTTTGGGAGCGACTGATCTGGCAATGTATAATCATTCGTCTTCGGTTGGATGCTCGTCATCTTCAGACCCTCCTTTAGGCTGTTCTTGTGGTTGTTCTTGTTCCGGTTGCTCGGAACCATCGGACAAGGCTGATTTTGAATCGAGCGCCTGTTGTGTCAAGTTGACCTCGATCCGAACGTTTTGCGAATGGGGTGTCAACGTTTGTTGCAACTGTTGAACCTGTGACTGGATCAGTTGCTTCGCCTCTTGATTGCTGGCAAACATCTTGACGACAAGTTCTCCATTCTTCCGCTCTAGCTTGACGACGAGTTCCCCTAACTGCTCCGGATACAATCTTACAGTGAAGACTTTTGAACCATCTGCCCCACTTTTGAACGGTGCCTTTTGCAAAGCCGCTTCAATCCGAGCTTGTAAATTCTCAGGAAGGGATCCTTTCGAAGCATACATGACCGTGTCCACGTCAATCTGTGGTCTTGACCAGTTCATCCCTTTCGGCATCCAGTCTACGTTATTTGGCTGTAGCGCAGGTTTTGCGATTTTTACGGTTTCAACATTTGACAAGACGGGAACTTCTTTCAATGTACCTTCGATTGGTCCTTTATATTGTGTGATGATCCGTTGCATCGTTTGAACCTGTTTGGCAAGTTCTTGGTTTGGAACTTGTTGAGTTAGTGCAATGTTGGTCGTCTGAGCATTTCCCTCTGTTTGCTTCGTAGTATGGACTTTCGGCGTAGTCGTCGTCTGTACAATCGCCGGTAAAACCGAAGACGGGATTTCAGTCTCAGGCGAAGGATTAGACAATTGACCGAGTAAACTTACATATGCATCCATAAACGTCCGATACGCATCTTGTGGCAGTGATTTTAGCCACTTCAATGTATCAGGCTTTTGAAACCATGTTTCGAGTTCCTGTGCCACTTTTTCCAAATCGACTGATCCTTCAGGAAGCACACCTTCTTCAAGTTGAGGAAGTTCTGCCTGCTCCCCTGAGCCTTGCATTGGGGCAAGCATCGCAGAAAGGAGGCTTAAAAATCCACCTGCTCCCTGTGATTCTCCCTCCACTGCTCCAGTACGAGCCATCGATCCTTGAATGGCTTGCGTCAATAAAGCGATATTCAATGTTGACCCTCCCTTCTTGTGTTCATTGGAGAAGCTGCGTCACAACCGCAGCCTGTTGCGCATTCATTCGTCCTAAGATGTCTGCCTGTTGCTTAGGTGATAGCTCCTTCAACAGTTCAGCAACTTGAGGGCTTTCGAGTTCACCCATAATAGCTGCCGCCTGTTTGGCTGACATTTCTTCATAAACGCTGGCGACATCAGATGAGGTCTCCTCTTCTTTTGACGCTGCCTCTAGTTCCGAAACGAGTCGATCTCGTTCACGAATCAAATCGGTGATTTCTTCTTGTCTAGCCTTTACTTCGTTCGTCAATTCAACATTTTCGTTGCGAAGTTTTTCAATCTCACTGTTCGCCGCTTTTAATCGGTTCGCTGCGTCCGAATCGATTCCCGTCACATTCACCTGCGTCTCCGTTTTTTTTGATTCTTCCGTTTTCTCGTCCTCGTTCACTTCTAATAAGGGAACGGATAAGAGCGGACGGTCCATCGCATAGTTCATGACGACGATCCCACCGACTAAGATGAAGATTGCTGGAATGAGGACCAACGCCACAATCATTTGCTTGCCTCGTTTATTGTTCTCTTTTGCCATGCTACTTCCCTTTCCCATGATGAATCACAGCAAGTTCATCCATCATTTGTTGCTCTGTAAGTTTAGCTACCGTCATCTCTTGCATGCTGACCTTTTCATGGAGCGTCACGTATTTCTTTTCTTCCACCACTTTACCGAGCAATCGTTCTTGCGACGCATGATAGCGATTGCGGGCCTGTTGTACGACGAGCTGTTGCGTTTCGATTTGACGTTTCACTTGCTCTCGCGTCTTTTCTCGATACTGCGACATGAGAAGGTCGATGTTTCCAGATTGTTCGTCTTGGTGTTTGATGAGCGACTCATACATGAGAAGAAGGTCATATAGCTTCTCCATCTCTGTCTCAAGTCTTGCCTTAAATCCTCTGACTTCTATGGCGGCATCTTCTTTTTCATGTTCCGCAATCGGCATGATTCGTTCTAATATGAGTCTATTCATGATTCACCTCGTGCAATATGTGACAAGTGGGTCATCGTCTGTTCGAAAGCAGCATCTTCTTCGATCGATTGTTTCAAAAACGTCAACAAGTATGGATATTTCTCCACAGCGGTATCAATTGAAGGATTGGTGCCTTTTTTATACGCTCCGATATTGATTAAATCTTCCGCGTCAATATAGGTCGCGAGCCAACTGCGGAACGTTTGAGCTGCATCTCTGTGTGAAGGGGAAGCGATTTGGTTCATGACCCGACTGATGGATTTCAGTACATGGATTGCCGGGAATTGCCCACGGTTTGCGAGCGCCCGGTCCATCACAAAGTGTCCGTCTAAAATCCCCCGCACCGCGTCGGCAATCGGTTCATTCATATCATCCCCGTCGACGAGGACCGTATAGAACGCAGTGATTGAACCTGTCGCCGCTGTTCCACTTCGCTCTAATAGTTGAGGTAACATGGCGAATACGGATGGGGTGTACCCTTTCGATGTTGGGGGTTCGCCCGTCGCAAGACCAATCTCACGCTGTGCCATCGCAAAACGTGTCACCGAGTCCATCATCAAGACCACTTCTTTCCCTTGGTCCCGGAAGTACTCGGCAATCGCGGTCGCCGTGTAAGCTCCCTTCAACCGGACAAGCGGGGGTTGGTCGCTTGTCGCTACAATCACGACGGAACGAGCCATGCCTTCTGGTCCGAGTTCTTTTTCGATGAACTCTTTTACTTCCCGACCCCGTTCTCCAATCAAGGCGATGACGTTAATATCTGCCGAAGATCGTTTGGCAATCATCCCGAGCAAGGTCGACTTCCCTACACCGGAACCAGCAAACAAACCGACCCGTTGTCCTTTCCCTACAGTCAACAGTCCATCAATCATGCGTACACCGGTCGACAGCGCATCTAAAATCCTTGGTCGATTCAAAGGATTCGGAGGTTTACGTTGAACGTCATAACGCTTACCGGTCACAAGACGCTCACCTGAAAGTGGACGTCCCAAACCATCGAGCACTTGACCAATCAACTCTTCCCCTACAGGAACTTGAAGCATTTTTCCCGTTCCCTTTACAAGACACCCTGGCGCAATTTGCGTAGTTTCACCGTATGGCATGAGCAGAACACGCTCTTCATTGAATCCGACAACCTCTGCTTCAACCGTTTCATTCGACGGAAGGACAATCAAACAGCGTTCTCCGACAAATGCACTCGGCCCATTCGACTCAATCATCAATCCGATGACACGGCAAACTCGACCGATTTTTCGTGTGAACTCGCCGTCCGAAGACTGCTTGATTGAGTCAAGAACCTGCTCAATAAGCACCATCCGCTAAAACCTCCTCGATTTTAGCTTGAATCCGTTCGAAACTATACGTTAAATCGACTTCATTCCCACGATGTGGCGACTCGATTCGGACTGCCGTTTCATCCAATGATCCGTCCCCACGATATTTCAAAGGGGGTGTCTCTTCTGTCCGCCACATCGCTTCGAATTGCTGAATCGAGGCAAGACGTGTCGGATGAACAAAGATTGTGATTGCTTCGGCATCGATCCAATGTGACATTTGATCACGGATCATCGTCGCAAAGAGTTCTTCATCTTTCCGAACAAGTTCCGTTGTCACATGTGCACTGACCGAGATTGCCAGCTCAATGAGTTGTTCTTCCGCTTGTCTCCATTTTTCTTCAAATAAGAGTTCAAGTTCGCTCGAAACGGAATTTAATCGTGTGGTGATGTCCTCGAACTCAGCCAATCCGTCCTGTCTACCTTGAAGGAGACCTTCCTGATACCCTTCTGAACGCGCCTCCTCGAACACCTGTTGTTTCAACCGCTCCAACTGTTCGACTTCGGTCAACTGAAACTGTTGAAATGCTTCTTCGTCCTGCTTCAACTTCTCATAGCGCGACTGAATGACATCGTGATGATTGATTCCGTCATTCGGTTCTATAATGGGTGTTTCTAAGCGCTTGGATTCAATCCGTTGCGGAATATTCGATGTTGCACGTTGGCGTTTGATCACATTAGACAACGATGTCATCTCCTCCACCTCGACTGATTACAATCTCACCGACGTCCTCTAGGCGACGAATGATTCCGACGATTCGGCTCTGTGCCTCTTCGACGTCACGCAACCGTACCGGTCCCATGAATTCCATATCTTCTTTGAACGTTTCGACCATACGTTGTGACATGTTTTTGAAGATAATTTGTTTGACTTCCTCCGAAGAGACCTTGAGCGCAAGTAACAAGTCGTCGTTCGCCACTTCGCGAATGATTCGTTGAATCGCACGAGAATCGAGCGTAACGATATCTTCGAAGACGAACATCCGCTTTTTGATTTCTTCTGCAAGTTCCGGGTCTTCGATTTCGAGCGCATCGAGAATGGTACGTTCGGTCGTCCGGTCTACACCGTTCAAGACTTCGACGACTGCTTCGATTCCACCAGATTGAGCATAATCTTGCATATCCGTCTGCGACAAGTTCTTCTCAAGGATTTGTTCCACTTCATGGATGACGTCTGGATTGAGTCGATCCATCGTCGCAATCCGTTTTGCGACTTCCGATTGAATCTCAGGTGGAAGTTCCGAGAGGATTTGCCCTGACTTGACGGGTTCTAAATGCGCTAAGATTAACGCAATCGTCTGTGGGTGCTCGTTTTGGATAAAGTTCAATAACTGTTTCGGGTCTGCTTTTCGTGCAAACTCGAACGGTCTGACCTGTAAGGTGGAAGTCAGACGATGAATCAATGCCATCGCCTTGTCTTCACCAACTGCTTTTTCAAGGACAGTTTTCGCAAACCCGATTCCACCCTGAGTGATATAACTTTGTGCCATGGCGAGTTCATGGAACTCACCGAGAATACTATCCTTTTCTTCCGGGGACACTTTTTTTAACGCTGAAATTTGAAGCGTCAGTTGTTCCATCTCTTCTTCTGAAAGATGTTTGTAGACGTTCGCTGCCACTTCAGGTCCCAGGGAAATCATGAGCATCGCTGCTTTTTCGCGATTCGATTGTTTTGCATAGTTCACGTTACTCACTCCTCAGACATCCAAGTACGAAGCAGTTTAGCAAACTCTTCTGGATTACTTTCAGCTAATTTTTCTAACTGTTTCTTCTTCACTGCACCTTCGCCTCGCTCTTCGAGGTCTAGGTCAGGTACTTCATCTTCATATGGAACTTCCCATTCGTTCGTCTCTTCCACAACCTCTTGCTTCCGTCTACGCATCGCGAAGAAGATCAAGGCAAGAATTACGACTGCACCCGCCGCTGCCGCATACACCCACCAAGGTGTCGGTTGCTCTGTTGCTGCAACCTCTTCCACTTCAGCGAACGGTCTCGACACGACGACAACTTTCTGTTCGAGTTCAGCATCCGTGATGGCTTCATCCGTCTTCGCTAACGACGTCCGAATAATGGAATACATCATCGTCTCGAGGTCGCCTTCTAACTGCGGATCGATACTTGTTGCGCCATCTGGTGGTTCAACGATGAGTTGGACTCCGAGGTCACGAATCGTATATGGTGCGTTTTGAATCTGCTTCGTGATGCGGTTGACCTCGTAATTGATGATTTCATGATTCTTTTCACTTTCTTCTGTGCCATCACCAGTCGCTGCCGGGAAGTTGATTGTGTCGTTCTCACCAGTTCCCGTCGCTTCTGTCGCCGTACCTGTTCCGCCAGTGTATGCTTCAGCAATCCGCTCGGCAGACGTGACGATGCCTTCCATGTTTTCTTCATCGACCGGCGTGACAAGATTCTGTTCTTCAGCCGTTTGTGTCGTGTCGATGTCTGCTGTGACGGAAACGAGTACGCTCCGTTCGCCGAGTAGAACCGAGAGCATCTGTTGGATTTGTTGACGTACGTCTTTTTCGACTTGTCGCTTCAACGCCAATGGATCTGACGAGGAACCTCCAGCAACAACGGTCTGGTCGAGATCATAATACGTGAAGTATTGGTCCATAATTGAAATGTTTTCCGGTTTCAAGTTCGGGACACTCTTACTAATCAAATGATAGAGACCTTTTACTGTGTTTGGTTCTAAATTCGTCCCCGCTCCGATGTTCAAGACGATGGACGCGGTAGGCTCACCTTGATCTTCTGCCAAGAAGACAGACTTCTCAGGAAGTGAGATGATTACTTTCGCTTGATTGATTCCTTCAATCTGTGTGATGAGTCGCTCTAGCTCCGTCTGCATCGCACTACGTTCGATGACAGCCATCTCACGGTCTGTCGTTCCGAACCCTGCGTTTTCACTGAAGAAACTATAATCAATCGAGCCGGACTTTGGAATCCCGGCAGCAGCCAAACTCACTTTCAACTGATCGACCATTTCAGTCGGCACATACACGCTCACACCGTTCGAAGTCGCCTTGATTTCCGACTGTACCCCGTCTGCTGTCAACTTCTCTGTCACTTCGCCCGCTTCTTGAGCAGACAAGTTTGTATAGAGAGGTGCCATGTTTGGCCTTGAAAGTAAGAATGTGAGTACGAGGGCCGCGATTAGTATGACCGCGATCGAGATGCCCCATACGAGTTTACGTTTCGCTGGCATCGCCTTTAATGCACCGGTCATGGATTTGAATCGTTCTTTTAATTGTTCATTCATCGCAACTTGTCATCCTCTACAATTAAACTTGCATTCGCATCATTTCTTGATAGGCCTCAACAGCCTTGTTCCTCACCTCGATGGCAAGTTGCATCGCAATCGACGACTCTTCACTTTGAATCATCACCTGATGAAGGTCAGCTTTCCCGACCGCCAAATCTTTACGGGCTTGACTAGTCGCTTGTTGTGTCTCATTCAATGCGTTCATCGCTTCATTCAAGTATGACCCAAATTGAGATGGGTTCGTTTTATTCAGTGATGGCGTGAGTTCTGGGCTCATCAATTGAATTGGATTAATTTGCATCCGTTAACACTCCTTATCCTTTACCAATCTCCATCGCTTTTACGAGCATCGCCTTCGAGGCGTTCATCGCTGCAATGTTTGCTTCGTACGAACGAGTCGCACCCATCAAATCGACCATTTCTTTCAAGAGATCGACGTTCGGCATTTGTACGTACCCTCGCTCATCCGCATCGGGATGATTCGGGTTATAAGCCAATTTATACGGTGCATCGTCTTCGATGATTTGAGATACCTGCACCCCTCCATTAACGGCATCCATTTGCTTCCGGAATGGCGCTTTTTGCAACACGGTCATCTTTCGTGTGTATGGTTGCCACTCTCCGTCCACGAGTCTCCCGCGAGTCGTCTGAGCGTTGGCGATGTTCGCCGACACGGTATCCATTCGTAGCCGTTGTGACGTCAACGCTGAAGCTGAAATATGAAAACTATCAAACATTCCCATTGATTAACGACCTCCCCGAATAACAGATTTTAATCCCCCGAGCCTACGATTCAATTGCTCCATCATCGCCTCATACTGGAGTTGGTTTCGTGCCAGCTCACTCATTTCATAATCCAAGTCGACGTTGTTGCCATCACTCCTCATGGCGCCACCAGCTCGATCGATGACCTTCGACTGGGTCGAGTCACTCGGACGACCACCTTGCAGCTTGAGTCGCATCTCACTCTGAAGCGTCTGCTCAAACACAGCCTGTTTGGCTTTGAAATTCGGCGTATCAATGTTTGAAAGGTTATGACTGATGACCTTTTGGTTAAGGACTGAATGGTTGATGGCTTGCTTTAGTAATTGATAGTCACTACCAATCCAATTCACGGCGTTCACTCACTTTCATATAATGACTACTAAATATACCTCATTTGGAAAATCTACTATTTCATTGAAACAAATCTGTAACAGTTCTGAAAGATATTTTTTAAAACATAGGTAAATGGCTTAATATCTTTTTGTCGAATTCACGTCAAAAGGTGAAAATAATTACTTTTGTACTAAAAAAAACCGCCTCCTTATCAAGGAAAGCGGTTTTTTAGGAATAAAGTCCCTTTTAAAAGTGTTTTCAATGGAAATCACACATCGAAAGTTGTATTTCAGTTTGATTTCAGTTTTTGCAATTCAAACAAGAAGTTGTCATTTAATATCTTGATATACGTTCCTTTCATTCCTAAAGAACGTGATTCAATGACCCCTGCACTTTCTAATTTCCGAAGTGCGTTGACGATGACCGAACGCGTGATTCCCACTCTGTCGGCAATTTTGGAAGCAACTAGCAATCCTTCGTTTCCACCAAGCTCTTCGAAGATGTGTTCGATTGCCTCAAGCTCTGAATACGATAACGAGTTAATCGCCATCTGGACGACCGCTTTCTTACGTGCCGACGTTTCGGCTTCCGCAGCCTTCTCACGAAGGATTTCCATTCCAACTACAGTTGCAGAGTACTCCGCGAGAACGAGGTCATCTTCTGTGAATTCATTCGCCAATCGACCGAGTACGAGCGTACCTAAACGTTCTCCTCCACCGATGATTGGAACAATCGTCGTCATGGAGTTGAGGAATAGATCGTGGTTCTCGACTGGGAACGCTGTATATTCACTATCGATATCGATGTTCGCTGTCGTTTCTTTCACATTGAACAAGTTCGAAGCATATGGCTCCGGGAACTGTCGATCGACTAAGAATGCTTTCATCCGGTCATTCTCAATCTGTTGTTTGATTGCAAAACCGAGAAGTCGTCCCCGACGGCTCACGATAAACGTGTTGGACTCAAGGACTTCACGCATTTTGTCCGCCATTTCTTTAAAGTCAACGTGCGCACTTGCCTCTTGTTGAAGCATTGTGTTTAATTGGCGTGTTTTTTCTAGTAAGTTCATATTCTCTATTTCCTCCCTGTATGTGCATACAGAATCTTATAATATATATTGGCTCAAATCACGATCGTCGGCGATGGAACCGACTTTTGCTTGTACGTAAGCTGGTGTGATTTCTACGGTTGTTTGTGGCATATCTGCCGCTTCAAATGATAAATCTTCTAAAACGCGCTCCATTATAGTATAGAGGCGACGTGCACCGATGTCATCGGTCTCACGATTGACATGTGTCGCAATTTTCGCAATTTCTTCAATGGCCTCATGCGTGAAACGGACCGTGATTTCTTCAGATTCTAACAAGGCCGTATATTGTTTAATGAGTGCCTGTGACGGTTCCGTCAAAATCTTGACGAAGTCTTCTTCCGTCAAGCTGCTCAATTCAACACGAATTGGGAAGCGTCCTTGTAGCTCTGGAATCAGGTCAGACGGCTTAGCCATATGGAATGCACCGGCCGCGATGAAAAGAACATGATCCGTTTTAACCGGTCCATACTTCGTGACGACCGTAGATCCTTCTACAATCGGAAGAATGTCACGCTGCACCCCTTCACGGGATACTCCGGCGTGATCTTGTGATTTTGTGGCGATCTTATCGATTTCATCCACGAAGATGATACCCATCTGTTCACTGCGCCGCACGGCTTCATCGTGGACTTCGTTCAAGTCCAGCAAGTTCTCTGCTTCTTCAGCAATGAGAAGCGGTCTTGCTTCACGAACCGTCAGCTTACGTTGTTTCCGTTTCTTTGGAACGATTTGACCGAGCATATCCTGAAGATTCGACAAACCTTCCATCCCTTGACCCTGAAACAAATCCATCGTCTGCTTTTCTTCTAATTCCACTTCAATCACGCGTTCTTCGAGTTCACCGAGTTCGAGCAAGCGTCGAAGTTGCGAACGGTCATTATTGGATGTGTCCGACGTGGTTTCTGGCTGTTGTGTCTGTCCGCCGAACAACGCTTCGAACGGATTCGATGCAGTAGGTGTCGCTTTTGCTTTTCCTTGTAACGCATCTAAAAGGCGTTCCGTCGCCGCACGTTCCGCTGGCTCCTTCACATCTTCTTTTTTCTCTTCTTTGACAAGACGAACCGATGCCTCAACGAGATCACGTACCATCGATTCAACGTCACGACCGACGTAACCAACTTCCGTAAATTTCGTTGCTTCTACCTTCACAAACGGTGCACCGACAAGCTTAGCTAACCGTCGAGCAATTTCGGTCTTTCCGACCCCGGTCGGTCCGATCATCAAAATATTTTTTGGTGTAACCTCATCGCGAAGGTCTGCACTTAACTTTTGACGACGATAGCGATTTCGTAGAGCAATCGAAACTGCTCGCTTGGCATCCTTTTGTCCGATTACAAAACGGTCTAACTCCGTTACGATTTGTCTAGGTGTCAACTCTCGGTTCATTCAGCAGCGCCTCCAATCGTTTCTACAATGACTTGATCATTTGTATACACGCAAAGCTCACCAGCGATTTCAAGAGCGGCACGCGCGATTTCTTCAGCAGACTTTTCAGCAGAATGGCGTACGAGTGCGCGACCTGCCGCTAAGGCATAGTTCCCACCGGATCCGATTGCAAGAATTCCATCGTCCGGCTCAATCACTTCTCCATTCCCAGAGACGAGCAAAAGATGATCGGCATCCATCACAATCAATAGTGCCTCGAGTTGACGCAACATCTTATCCCCACGCCATTCTTTCGCAAGTTCTACCGCTGCTCGCGGCAAGTTACCGTTATACATTTCAAGTTTCGATTCAAACTTTTCAAACAATGTGAAAGCATCTGCTACGCTACCTGCAAAACCGGCAACGACTTTCCCGCCATAAAGGCGTCTGACTTTCTTCGCCTTGTTTTTCATGATGACGGCATTCCCGAATGTGACTTGGCCATCTCCACTCATCGCACATTGGCCATTGTGTCGAACTGCAAAAATCGTTGTTGCATGAAACATATCGTAACCTCCTACTTTCTTGGATGTGTCGCTTGATAAATCGACCGAAGTCGTTCGGTCGATACATGGGTATACCGCCCGGTCGTCGACAAGGACTCATGCCCAAGCAACTCTTGGACGGCACGCAAGTCCGCTCCCCGTTCTAACAAGTCCGTCGCAAAGCTGTGTCGCAACGAGTGCGGGGTAAGTGGTTTATGTACCCCACTGTCTTTTCTCAAACGTTTCATGACATAGCGGATTTGGTCTGTTGTCATCCGATTCCCTTTTTGACTCAAAAATAATGCGGTATCTGTCGGGAGCCCGACACCTTTGCGTAATTCGATATAACGCTGCAAAGCATGTACGGCATATTGTCCGATCGGGACATATCGTTCTTTCTTCCCTTTTCCCATCACATGGACAAAGGATAAAACCTCATCGAACGAGGAAAGGTTCATCCCACACAGTTCTGCGACGCGGATTCCCGTCCCATAGAGCACTTCTACGATGGCGATGTCCCTCGCCTGTAAAAAAGGGTCTTCCTGCCTCGAGGCAGCCTCCAACAGTTGCTCGACTTCCGTCGGGACGGCAAAGGTCGGCAAGGACTGTCTCTTTTTCGGTGAGGTCAGGTCGTAGAACAACGGTTCTCCACCTTGTTCCCTTGCCATAAACTTCCCGAATTGCTTGAAACAAGATACTTTTTGGGACACCGTAGACGTGGCCAATTGTTTCTCATAAAGGACATATAAATAACGCCGCGCCGTCTGAGCATCGTAGGGATCTTGATGCGTCGATTGGCAATATGCGGCGTACTGGTCGAGCGTTTGCTCGTAAGAGCGTTTCGTATGAGGAGACAGTCGACGTTCAATTTGGCAGTAGCGTAAAAAGGATTGTCGATCCTCTAAAAATCCCATTTTATCGCCTCCTCGATGACTCGTAAAAACGCATGTTCTCGTCAAATCGAAATTAGCATAGCATACAGAATGTAAGGTGACAATAGATAGCCGTTCAATAATCTGAAAATTTTCAAAGTATGAAACAAAATACACAATTGAAATTTTACTTCAAAACAAAAGAGCCAAAAAATGGCTCTCCTGTTCAAAGATCTTTATACTGTTGTATCGTTTCTAACGCACGGTTCGCGTAACGCTCGTACCTTTCTTGTTTCTTCATCTTTTTCGGAGCGTCTTCTAGTGATGGCACCAATCCGAAGTTTGCATTCATCGGTTGGAAGTGCTTCCCGTCGGCTGTCGTGATATAATGCGCCATCGAACCAAGCATCGTCTCACGCGGGAGAACGACGAGTTCTTCACCTGCGATCATCTTCGCCGCATTGATCCCAGCTAGAAGCCCGGACGCTGCCGACTCCACATATCCTTCTACCCCTGTCATCTGACCGGCGAAGAAGAGCGTGTCACGTGTACGCGCCTGATACGTCGGCTTGAGTAAGCTCGGTGAGTTGATGAACGTGTTACGGTGCATGACACCGTAACGGACGATGTCCGCATTCTCGAGTCCCGGGATGAGACGGATGATGCGCTTCTGTTCGCCCCACTTCAAATGTGTTTGGAAGCCTACCAAGTTATACAGTGTGCCCGCCGAGTTGTCTTGACGAAGCTGAACGACGGCATATGGACGTTTTCCTGTCTTCGGGTCTTCTAATCCGACCGGCTTCATCGGTCCGAAAAGAAGCGTCTTTTTCCCACGCTCGGCCATGACTTCAAACGGCATGCATCCTTCAAAGTAAATCTCTTTTTCAAACTCTTTTAGCGGAACGACTTCTGCCTTAATCAGCTCTTCGTAAAACACGTCAAACTCTTCTTCTGTCATCGGACAGTTCAAGTAAGCGGCTTCACCTTTGTCGTAACGCGACTTCAAATAGACTTTATCCCGATCAATCGTATCACCATCTAGAATTGGTGCTGCCGCGTCATAGAAGTAGAGATAATCTTCTCCTGTGAACGCCTTGAGTGATGCAGAGAGGTCAGGGGAGGTCAAAGGGCCAGTCGCCACGATGGCGATCCCTTCAGGAATCTCTTTGAGCTCTTCGTTGTGCACTGTGACATTCTCGTGGTTCTTTAGCTTCTCGGTGATGAATCCGGCAAACTCATGACGATCGACGGCAAGGGCACCCCCAGCAGGTACACTTGCCGTGTCCGCCGCCTTTAAGATGAGCGAGTCAAGCGTACGCATTTCTTCTTTCAAGACACCTACGGCATTTTGAAGACCGTTCGCACGTAGCGAGTTCGAACAGACGAGTTCTGCAAATTGATCCGTGTGGTGCGCCGGTGTTTGACGAACCGGTCTCATTTCATACAAATCTACTTGAATACCGCGCTTAGCGAGTTGCCAAGCCGCTTCGGAGCCGGCCAATCCAGCTCCGATTACAGTTACACGTTGTTGCAACATTAATCCTCCTCTTGCTGATGTACCTCGGTGTGGGTACAGTTCGTACATTGATATTTCACGCCGTCTTTAATTTTTTTCTCGACCATCAAACTGTCGCATACTGGACACGGTTTCGCAACCGGTTTATCCCATGAGACGAATTCACATTCCGGATAGTTCGAGCAACCATAGAAGAGACGACCTTTTTTACTACGACGTTCTACGATTTGTCCATCCTTACAGTTCGGACACGGGACACCGATTTCGACTTGTACCGGTTTCGTGTTCGTACAGTTCGGGAAGTTCGAGCACGCCATGAACTTGCCGTAGCGTCCCATCTTGATGACCATTGGTGACCCACAGACTTCACAATCAATTCCGGCAGGTTCATCTTTCACTTCGATTTTCTCGATTTCTTCTTCAGCACGCTTCAATCGTTTCTCGAAAGAACGATAAATCGGAGCGACGACTTCCGTCCACTCGACTTCCTTATGCTCGATCGAATCAAGAAGGGTCTCCATGTCGGCCGTGAACTGGACCGTGATGAAGTCGTTGAAATACTCATCAATCATCTCGATGACGAGTTCTCCAAGTTCAGTCGGTAAAAACTTTTTCTCTTCGAGAACGACATAACCGCGTCGTTGGATCGTGTCGAGTGTCGGCGCGTACGTCGACGGACGACCAATCCCGAGTTCTTCCATCGCTCGAACGAGTCGCGCCTCTGTATAACGAGGTGGCGGTTGTGTGAAGTGTTGTTTCGGCTCAATCGTTTCAAACGTCACGGTATCATCCACTTCGAGAGGTGGCAATAATCCTTCCTTCTCTTGGTTCGTGTCCTCGATGTCATCGTCTTTCGACTCGATATACACTTTCATGAAACCAGGGAATTTGACTGTCGACCCGTTCGCACGGAAAATCATCCCGTTCGACTCGACGTCGATTTTGACCGTATCAAGAACGGCTGGCGCCATTTGGCTCGCAATCAATCGTTCCCAAATCAATTTATACAGTCGCAACTGGTCACGTGACAGATATGGCTTCAAGGAAGCTGGGTCGCGCAATGCTGAAGTCGGACGAATCGCTTCGTGCGCGTCTTGGGCATTCGCTGATTTCTTTTCTTTTTGTTTCTGTGAGGCGACATACTCTTCACCGAATGTCGATTCGATATATTCCTTCGCCTCCGTCTTCGCCAAATCAGAGATACGTGTCGAGTCGGTACGCATATACGTAATCAAACCGACTGTACCCTCTTTTTTACCGAGATCGATTCCTTCATATAATTGCTGCGCGAGCATCATTGTCTTCTTCGCACGGAAATTCAATTTACGGGCAGCATCCTGCTGCAATGAACTTGTCGTGAACGGTAGCGAAGCGTTCCGCTTCCGTTCTTTCTTCGTTACATCAATGACTTTAAACGTATCATCAATGGTATCGAGGACAGATTGCGCGTCTTCTTCAGACTTCAATTCCATCTTCTTCCCATCTTTTCCGTAAAATGAAGTCTCGAACGTTTCCCCATCATGATTTAAATCAAGTTTAATCGTCCAATACTCTTCCGGGTCGAACGCGTTAATTTCGCGCTCACGGTCGATAATCATCTTCACGGCTACCGATTGAACTCGCCCTGCAGATAATCCTTTTTTGACTTTCTTCCATAATAATGGGCTCATCCCGTATCCGACAAGACGATCTAAAATACGTCGGGCTTGTTGTGCATCGACGAGATCGTGATTGATCTTACGTGGATGTTTAAACGATTCTTTAATCGCATCTTTCGTGATTTCGTTAAAGACGACACGACATTCTGTCGTTTCATCGACACCGAGTGCGCGTGCTAAATGCCAAGCAATCGCTTCCCCTTCTCTATCGGGGTCGGCCGCGAGAAAGATTTTTGTCGCTTTTTTCGCTGCTGTCTTCAATTCTTTCAATACCGGTCCTTTACCACGGATGGTAATATACTTCGGTTCAAAGTCGTGTTCGACGTCTACACCGAGTTGACTTTTAGGCAAGTCAATCACGTGCCCCATCGAAGCTTTGACCATATAATTCGGACCTAAATAACGTTTAATTGTTTTTGCTTTCGCAGGTGATTCGACGATCACCAGATATTTTGCCATACATCTGCTCCCCTTTTAGAGGTCATTTAAATCCCTACCATAATATTCATGTTCTCACCGGTTTGTCAACGTACAATCTTGAGATCTCGAATAATTTGATCGGAATTCGTCAATGGAATCGCACCTTCTTCAATCAACCGGTTCGGTCCCTCCGCGAGTGGATCAAGGGGTGAACCTGGCACCGCAAATACCGTTTTCCCTTGCTCTAGAGCATGTCCGACCGTATTCATCGTCCCACTCTTTCGTCTCGCCTGTATAACGACCAACGCATCGCCAAGACCACTGACCAAACGATTTCTTTCCAAAAATTGAAATTTTTGAATCGGCGTGTTTGGTACATATTCACTAAGTAAGACTCCCTCTTGTGGAATCTGTAAAAGCATGTCTCGGTTCGCCTCCGGATAGAGCCGGTTCAGTCCAGCTCCCAGTACCGCCACGGTCGGTCGACGAGCGAGAAGGGCATGGGCGTGGACGAGTCCGTCGATTCCGAGGGCGCCACCTGAAACAGATACAGTTTCTTCTATTAAAGAGTGATAGTGATTCACGAGCGATTGACTGATACGATTCAACTCACGACTTCCGACCATCGCAGTCGTTCTTTCTTGTAGTACCTCTAAATCTCCATGATAAAACAAGCAATATGGTGGGTTGGGGATGTCGAGTAACCGTTTCGGAAACAAGTCGTCTTCCCATGTGACGAAATGTTTATACGACTCCGATGCGTGCCAGGCTCGTTCAGCCCGTCTCCAGACATGTTCAGAAAATTGTGTGCGATGTGCTCCGAGTGTCCCGTTTAAATAATGATGCACAAACTCAACTGGCATTCGTGCTGCAGCAAACCGAGCTATTGTTTGATTCATCACAAACTCTCCTTTAAAAAAATGAGGGATGCAAGCATCCCTCAAGATTCTCATGTCGTTGGTTGACCCGTGACACATGCTTCATATAATCCTTGCTGTTTCAAGACACGAATCAACGTTTCACCGATAACCGCTGGTGTTTCAGCGACTTCGATTCCATTCGCGTTCAATGTCTTGATCTTCTCAGCAGCCGTCCCTTTACCACCTGAGATGATTGCGCCCGCATGTCCCATGCGCTTGCCTTCAGGAGCCGTCTGGCCGCCGATGAAACCGATGACTGGTTTCGTCATGTTGGCTTTTACCCATTCAGCTGCCTCTTCTTCAGCCGTTCCACCGATTTCCCCGATCATGATGACCGCTTTCGTGTCCTCATCTTCGTTGAACGCTTTAAGCGTATCGATGAAGTTCGTTCCGTTGACCGGGTCTCCCCCGATTCCAACAGCTGTCGATTGTCCGATACCTGCTGTCGTCAACTGATGAACCGCCTCATACGTGAGCGTCCCAGAACGTGATACGATTCCGACGTGCCCTTTCGTATGAATGTAGCCAGGCATGATGCCAAGTTTCGCTTCTCCAGGTGTGATGATACCAGGACAGTTCGGTCCGATTAAACGAGCCGGTTTGTCCTCGAGATAGCGCTTCACTTGAATCATGTCCACAACTGGGATTCCTTCTGTGATACAGATGATAAGCTCGATGCCGCTGTCTGCCGCTTCCATGATTGAATCCGCTGCGAAAGCAGGTGGAACATAGATGATCGATGCATTGGCACCAGTTGCTTCGACCGCTTCAGAGACGGTGTTGAAGACTGGAACGTTGTCGAGGACCGTCGTGCCACCTTTACCAGGTGTGACACCACCGACTAATTTCGTGTTATATGCGAGCATCTGTTCACCGTGGAACAGACCTTGCTTCCCTGTAATCCCTTGAATGATTACTTTCGTATCTTTATCCGCCCAAATACTCATGTCGTTTCCCCCTTATCGAACAAGTGCTGCGATTTTTTCTGCACCGTCAGCCATCGAGCTGGCCGTCGTGATCGCAAGTCCAGATTCATCGAGAATGCGCTTCCCGGCATCAACGTTCGTTCCTTCTAAGCGAACGACGAGTGGTAAGTCGAGTCCGATTTCTTTCGTCGCAGCGACAATCCCCTCTGCGATGATGTCACATTTCATGATCCCACCGAAAATGTTAACGAAGATCCCTTTGACCTGGTCATCAGACAAAATCAACTTGAATGCTTCTGTTACTTTTTCTTTCGTCGCACCGCCACCTACGTCGAGGAAGTTAGCGGGTTCAGCGCCGTAATGTTTGATGATATCCATCGTTGCCATCGCAAGACCGGCACCGTTGACGAGACAACCGATGTTTCCGTCGAGTGCGATGTAGCTGAGGTCGTGTTTTGACGCTTCTACTTCACGTGGGTCTTCTTCCGTCGTATCACGAAGAGCAAGGACGTCCGAGTGACGATAGAGCGCGTTGCTATCGAAGTTCAACTTCGCATCGAGCGCAATGACGTTACCGTCTTTCGTCGTGACGAGCGGGTTGATTTCCGCGATTGTGCAATCTGTCTCGACGTACACTTTATACAGCTTCATGACCATGTCACTGAACTTATTGACAAGTTTCGTCGGGACTTCCATTTTGAATGCGAGACGACGCGCCTGGAATGGACGTAAGCCAACGACCGGGTCGACGATCTCTTTATGAATCTTCTCTGGTGTATGTTCAGCGACTTCTTCGATGTCCATTCCACCTTCAGATGAACCCATGATGACAATTCGGCCGATCGAACGGTCAAGCACGAGTCCTAAGTAAAATTCTTGGTCAATCGCAGAACCTTCTTCGATATAGAGACGCTGGACAACTTTTCCTTCCGGACCTGTTTGGTGTGTCACGAGCGTTTTCCCGAGAATCTCTGAAGCATATTGCTTCACTTCTTCATCTGTCTTCGCAAGTTTAACACCACCCGCTTTACCGCGGCCACCTGCGTGGATTTGAGCTTTTACTACCTTCACTTCACCTTCAAGCTTCGCAGCAGCTGCAACAGCTTCTTCAACAGTAAAGGCTGGATAACCCGTCGGAACGGCTACCCCAAACTCTCTTAACAATTCTTTCGCCTGATACTCATGGATATTCATATGTTTTCCCCCTTAGTCCCCTTTAATATCGGCACGTCTATTGTAACGAAAAACTGAAAGCGCTGTCTATCGTTCTTGCTTTAAGTTTTCATCTTTTTTTCACATATATCCCTAGACAAATCAAATTTTATCCTGTTCCATCTGATAAAGAAACACAAAAAGTTCGGCAATGACTTGATAGACGTCCTCTGGAATCTGCTCTTCAATGTTCAAGGCCGACAGTAACGAGAGGAGCGCTGGGTCTTCATGGATAGGAATGCCGTTCGCTAAAGCAACTTCAAGCATCCGCTCGGCCACGATACCCGTTCCTTTTGCTACGACATGGGGCGCATCCATCGACTGCTCATAGGAGAGCGCCATCGCTTTCTTCTGGTCTTTCATATTTGGAGGTCCACCTTTCCGAGCGGTGCAAACGTTGCCGGAACGTGTTCACGCTTCGCTTCATACGAAAATGAAGACAGTTCGAATGACACCTTTTTTAAACCTTCTTTCAAAAGTGGTTCGTATGTACGGACGTATGGAGCCAAATCGTGTTGCTCATTGAATACACGTACGGACACGTAACGCTTTTGAATCAACACATCAATTCCGGTCTCACCATATCGCGGCGTTTCAAGAAACAAGACGATCCGCGCATGATCCGAGTCCATCGTCTCTTGTTTCGGGGCCTCTAGACGAAGTTGAACGTTTTCAAACGGACCCAATTGCGGTATGTGAAATGCTTGAGCGACGAACGGCGGGCTTTGGCTCGCGTTGAACGCTTCCTGCGCACGCACGAACTGCTCGAACTTCGGCTCACCTTTCGCTTTGAACAGTTCCCCGACGAGCGCTTTTACATCCTGACCTGCGCCGCTTTCTAACGCGGTTTTGCCGGCCGTCTTCACGGAGTCCGGCGTCAGCATCGGTTCTCGCATCAGGCGTCCGAGCTGTTCTCCTAACGCCTGCAGAGGCGACTTGGCTGTCATGAGCGATTCTGTCGCTTGCGTGACGACCTTCAAGACGAGCTTCGGTTCAACGTCCGTGACGACCAGCTTATACGTGACGTTCTCTTTCACGTTCGCATTGACACCGACCCGGAAAATCCCTTGGGGTAGTTGCATAACCGCCTCGTTGCCAGGTAAGAGCTGCAACACCTTTCCAACGACTGTGTTCCCTAGTAATAGCGGGCGTGACGTCTGTTCCGTCATTTTGAACGGCATCACCCCTTGATGATCGATCCGCAACGCGACCACTCCTTTCACATATGCTTGATGGGGGCAAACGTACGGCGATGAATCGGAGTCACCCCAAGGCGTCTTAACCCTTCTAAATGAGCCTCTGTTCCATATCCTGCGTTTTTCGCAAATCCGTATCCAGGATACGTCAAATCATATTCTTCCATCATCCGGTCCCTTACCACCTTAGCGACGACACTTGCCGCGGCTATCGACACACTGAGCGTGTCCCCTTTAATCAATGACTGTTGAGGGATGTCGAGCTCGAGTTTCATGGCGTCAATCAATAGGGCGTCTACTTCTCCGACTTGATGAATCGCCTCTGTCATCGCTAGTTTCGTCGATTCGTATATATTGATGACATCAATCGTCTTCGGCTCGACGATGCCGACACCGACCTCCGCGACCTCGATGATGTGTGCGTATGCTGCATCCCTCGCCGTTTTGGACATTTTTTTCGAATCATTCAATCCCGCGAGATAGAACCCATCCGGTAACAAGACTGCAGCAGCCACGACCGGTCCCGCGAGCGGTCCCCGTCCGACCTCATCGACTCCGACAATTCGAGTGAAGCCTCGCGCCTTCCATTCATGTTCATACGTCATGCGACGTTCGAAATCGACCTGTAACGCCCGTTCTCGCTCGAATTGACGCTGTTTTTGCCGAAGCAACGTTTGCACGCCCGCTCGTGGGTCTCGTGACAAGGTCGGGAAGATTTGTACCCATTCTTCATATCGGATGTCCTCTAGTTGTTGTTTAATCTGTTGAATCGTCACGGTCTTCCTCCTATTCAAAAAAGCCCTGTGTGCACAGGGCTTTACGCCATTTCGTGATCAGCCGGTGTCTCAAGCGAGATCCGTCCGATTTTTTCATGTCGTAGTTCATTCAAAAGTAGTTCGCTCGCTTTTTCGAAATCGACGTAACCGCCACTGATGAGACCACGTTTTTTCCCGATCAACTCAAGGAGCTCAACGCTGTCCTCGGGTAACGTTTCAAGTTTGAATCGTTCCTTTAATTGTTCAGGATAACGAGCATGCAACTCGCGAACCGTATACAAGGCGATATCATCCAAGTTGAGAATCTCGTCTTTGATAGCGCCAGTCGCGGCTAGACGATATCCGACAAGTTGGTCCTCAAATTTCGGCCAGAGAATCCCCGGCGTGTCCAACAGCTCCATCTCGCCGCCTTTCATCTTGATCCACTGTTGACGCTTCGTCACACCAGGACGGTCGCCCGTGATGGCGATGTTTCGTCCGGCGAGACGGTTGATGAGCGTCGACTTCCCGACGTTCGGGATTCCGATGATGAGCGCACGGATCGGTCCGGGGTTCCGCCCCTTCTCACGCATCCGGTCATGCTTTTCTTTCATCAACTTCTGAGCACCCGTGATGAGCTGTTTCAAGCCTTTGCTATGTTTCGCGTCGACAGCGACAACCTCGACTTCTTCGCGTTTCAAGGCACGTAACCACGCCTCCGTCACGACGGGGTCGGCCATGTCTGCTTTGTTCAAGACGATGAGACGGGGTTTTCCCGCTGTAATCTCATCGACCATCGGGTTGCGACTCGACTGAGGCACTCGTGCATCTACGAGTTCGATGACGACATCGATTAGCTTTAATTTTTCAGTTACTTGTCTTCTTGCTTTGGCCATGTGGCCAGGAAACCATTGAATTGCCAAAAAAGCACCACCTTAATCTTCTACCGTGCCAACATCATCGAGTGGCCAGAAGATGAAGTTCGTCTTGCCGACAATCTCCTCTTTCGACACAAATCCGATCTCACGGCTGTCTTTCGAGTTTTGACGATTGTCTCCCATGACGAAGTATGATTCCTCTGGAACGACCGACTCACCCGTCACTTGTTCGAGTGTGAAGTTCTCGGTCAACGGGAACCCGTTCATCTGGGCACGAAACTCGTCTAAATACGGCTCTTCTACCGCTTCACCATTAATATAAAGCACATCATCTCGATATTCGAGCGTGTCGCCTGGGATGGCGATGACACGTTTAATATAGTCTTTTGATTCAGTCGCATGGAATACGACGATATCACCTCGGTCTAGCTCCCCAACATAGTTCGAAATTTTACTGACGATCATCCGATCCGCATTGTGGAGTGTCGGCATCATCGACTCTCCTTCAACGATGACAGGAACGAAGATGAACGTCCGGATGACGAACGCGATGACAAGAGCGACCACGATGGCTTTTAGCCAACTAAACACTTCTTTCAACTTCACTCACTCCTCTATCCATTTGAACTTATTGTACTAGAAAAAAAGAAGCTTGTCGCAAGCGACAAGCTTAATTCCCATCTTAACGACGGATTTCTTTAATACGTGCTGCTTTACCGCGAAGGTTACGGAGGTAGTAAAGTTTCGCACGGCGAACTTTACCGTAGCGTACGACTTCGATTTGTGCAACGCGTGGTGAGTGAAGCGGGAATGCACGCTCAACACCTACGCCGTAAGAAATCTTACGGACTGTGAATGTTTCGCTGATGCCGCCACCTTTACGCTTGATTACAACACCTTCGAAGATCTGGATACGCTCACGCGTTCCCTCTACAACTTTAACGTGGACACGTACTGTGTCACCAGGACGGAAAGCAGGTACGTCCGATTTGAATTGTTCTTCTGTGATTTCACGGAACAGTTTTTGTGTGTTCATGAATCATATCTCCTTTTTCTTCAATGTTCATATCTTCATATGCCCAAGCATCCAATAGCGGAACATCGGTAATCGATGGGTTTAACCCACATGCTCAAACATAGCATATATTTCTCAATCGCGCAACGATTGCAGAAACTTTTTATCGACATCCGTCAACTCGACATGTTCGAGCAAATCCGGACGTCGTCGATACGTGCGTTCGAGCGATTGCTCTCGGCGCCATGCCTCGATCCGGGCGTGATTTCCCGACAAGAGCACTTCCGGCACAGTCAATCCACGAAAATCAGCCGGTCGTGTATAGTGAGGGTATTCCAAGAGACCAGTCGAGAACGAGTCATCTTCATGGCTCGTCTGATCGCCAAGTACATCCGGAATGAGCCTTACGGTCGCATCAATCATGACCATCGTCGCGAGCTCTCCACCTGTCAAAACGAAATCACCGATCGACACTTCGTCGGTCGCCAGTTCATCATGAATCCGTTGGTCGAACCCTTCATAATGTCCACACAGAAAGACCAGATGTTCCTCCTTGGCCCATTCTTCGGCCATTCGTTGATTGAACGGTTTTCCGGTAGGCGTCGTGAGAATGACCCTTGGGCTCTTCGCCTCAAGGGAATGAAATGCATCAAAGATCGGCTGCGGCGTGAGCAACATGCCCGCTCCACCGCCGTACGGATAATCATCGACTTTATGATGCTTGTTCGTTGAAAAGTCCCGAAAGTTGAGGAACGACATCTCTACCTGTCCTAGCGCCTTCGCTCGACCGACGATGGAGTGATCGAGCGCATGAAACATCTCCGGGAACAACGTCAATACATCAATCTTCATCGTCAATCATTCCAGGGATCGGCGTGATGACGACACGCTTCGCATCGACATCAATCTCTTGGACGACCGATTCGATATAAGGGATGAGCGCGTCCGACTTTCCTGGTCGTTTGATGACCCATACGTCGTTCGCTCCATTCGTTTCAAAGATGTCGTCGACGACACCAATGACTTCCCCATCCACAACAGCCTCACAGCCGATGATTTCATGATAATAAAATTCGTGTTCGTCCAAGTCGTGGACGTGTTCGGCGTGGACATATAGTTTCAGCCCTTTATATTTTTCAATGAGATTGATATTGTCAAACCCTTTAAATGTGACGAGGTGAAACTGCTTATGAGGACGATACGTCGTGATCGTCATTTCCTGTTTCGTTCCGTCGACATCAAGAAACAACGTGTTTCCTTTTTTAAATCGCTCTTCTGGAAAGTCTGTCGCCGCCAAAATCTTCACTTCCCCTTTCAGGCCGTGCGTATTGGCGATTTTCCCTACATATAACCAGTCCATCTTTTTCCCTCCTCAACAAAATAGGCCGACCTCAGAAAAGGTCGGCCACATCATTACTTCGCGTTTTTCGCGTTGTGGAATTTCTCCATGATCCCTGCTTTAGAGAACAAGTTGCGTACTGTGTCAGATGGCTTCGCGCCGTCTGCCAACCATTTGAGAGCGAGTTCTTCGTTGATGCGAACTTCTGCTTCTGGTTTTGCAACCGGGTTGTAGTGACCAACTTGCTCGATGAAGCGACCGTCACGTGGTGAACGTGAGTCTGCTACAACGATACGGTAGAAAGGTGATTTTTTTGCGCCCATGCGCTTAAGACGAATTTTAACTGCCATGGTAATATACCTCCATCATGTGTTTAAGAATTGACAACTTTTATAGTATACAGCTTTTTCGTTCGACTGACAAAAGATTTTGTTAGAAGAATGGAAGGCCGAGACCTTTTTTCTTCCCTTTCATTTGTCCTGACATTTGTTTCATCATCTTCTTCATGTCATCGAACTGTTTGATGAGACGGTTCACTTCTTGAATCGAGCGACCGCTCCCTTTTGCGATCCGCTTACGACGACTCGCGTTGAGCACTTCCGGATTGGCGCGCTCATGTTTCGTCATCGAGCGAATGATCGCTTCGACGTGATCGAGTTGTTTCTCGTCGATTTGGACGTTCTTCAACCCTTTCATCTTACCTGCACCAGGTAACATCGAAAGTAATTCATCAATTGGTCCCATGTTTTTCACTTGGGCCAACTGTTCAATGAAATCATCGAACGTGAATGACGCGTCACGAATTTTGCTTTCAAGCTCCTTCGCTGCGTCTTGGTCCATCTGTGTCTCGGCTTTTTCAATGAGCGAGAGCACGTCCCCCATTCCAAGGATCCGTGACGCCATGCGTTCCGGGTGGAATGGTTCGAGGGCATCCAACTTTTCTCCGAGACCGACGAATTTAATCGGCGCTCCCGTGACTGCCTTGATCGAAAGGGCTGCCCCGCCTCGTGTATCTCCGTCGAGCTTTGTGAGCACGACCCCGGTGATTCCGAGTTTCTCATTGAAACTGTCGGCCACATTGACCGCATCTTGACCCGTCATCGAATCGACGACGAGGAAGATCTCATTTGGTTTGGCAATCGTCTTCACATTTTCGAGCTCGCCCATAAGCGTCTCATCGATATGAAGGCGACCGGCCGTATCGATCAACACGAAATCGTGATGATTTGTTTTTGCGTACTCGAGTGCCTTCGTCACAATCTCTTCCGGCTTCACTTGATCACCAAGTGAGAAGACCGGTAAATCGAGTTGTTTTCCGAGTGTCTCGAGCTGCTTGATTGCCGCCGGACGGTAAATGTCCGCCGCGACGAGAAGAGGACTTCGGTTATGCTTTTTACGAATCAAGTTCGCTAGCTTCCCGGTCGTTGTCGTTTTCCCTGCCCCTTGCAGACCGACCATCATGACGACTGTCGGTGGTTTCTGACTGAATGTGATCGGGACGACATCGCTTCCCATCAAGTTCGACAACTCTTCGTGAACGATTTTGACGACTTGTTGACCTGGCGTCAATGATTTCATGACATCCTGACCAACCGCGCGTTCCTTCACGTCATTGACGAATTGCTTGACGACTTTAAAGTTGACGTCGGCTTCGAGGAGGGCGAGGCGAACCTCACGCATCATCTCTTTGACATCGGCCTCCGAGATTTTCCCTTTACCGCGCATTTTTGAAAGTGTCGATTGCAATCGTTCTGATAATCCTTCAAATGCCATGCTTCAGCCCCCTACTCTAAATTCTCAAGCGCAGAAATCGTGGCGCTCACGTCATCGGTGAGCTCGACTTGACGTTTGAGGGTCTGAAGAAGTTGCTGGCGCTGTTCGAACTTTTCGAATAGGGCTAGCTTTTCCTCGTACTGTTCAAGCATCGTTTCTGTGCGCTTTATGTTATCGTAGACCGCTTGACGGCTGACTTCAAACTCTTCCGCAATCTCTCCGAGCGAGTAGTCATCTAGGTAATAAAGAGACATATAGTTGCGCTGTTTCGGTGTGAGGAGCGCTTGATAGAAATCGATGAGATAGTTCATGCGATTCGTTTTTTCGAGCGTCAAACCTTTCACCTCCACATGTTAAGTGAAATCCCTTTACAACTACCTATAGTACAGCCGTGCCTACTACTTGTCAAGTTTTTTTCTTAACAGCAAAACTTAGGCGAGGTCCTCGTTTGTGTCCTCTTTTTCTGTCAAAGCTTCCTCGTTCTTGTCCTCAAAAACATCGCCGAACAGTCCAAGGACGAACTGTTCTGGATCAAACTCCTGTAAATCGTCAATCTTCTCTCCAAGCCCGACATACTTGACCGGGATATCGAGTTCGTTCCGAATCGCTAGGACGATTCCGCCTTTGGCCGTCCCATCGAGCTTCGTTAAGACGATTCCGCTCACGTTCGTCGCTTCTTTGAACGCTTTCGCTTGAACCATGGCGTTTTGACCCGTCGTCGCGTCTAATGCGAGCAATACTTCGTGCGGTCCGTTCGGAACTTCCCGCTCAATGACTCGTTTTACTTTTTCAAGTTCTTTCATTAGATTGACCTTATTTTGGAGACGTCCCGCCGTATCACAAATCAAGACGTCCATGTGACGAGACTTGGCGGCTTGAACGGCGTCAAAGACGACGGCAGCCGGGTCAGACCCTTCCGTTTGACGAATGACGGGAACCCCGACACGTTCTCCCCATACTTGAAGTTGCTCGATGGCACCGGCACGGAACGTATCCCCTGCCGCGAGCATGACGGAACGCCCTTCAGATTTCAACTGGTGCGCCAGCTTGCCGATGGTCGTCGTCTTTCCGACACCATTGACGCCGACAAACAAGATGACCGTGAGTCCGTCTTGCATATTCAGTTCACGGTCCGATTCATCCTCTTGGAGGCGGTTCGCCACGACTTCGACGAGTGCGTCACGCACCGCGACCGGGTCCTTCAGATTACGTCGCTTCACTTCTTCTTTCAAATCTTCGACGAGATCCATCGTCGTCGTGACGCCGACATCCGCTTGAATGAGTAAATCTTCGAGTTCATCGAAGAAATCTTCATCCACTTCGCGGAAGCGATAGACGAGGTCGTTGACGGCACTTGCAAAGCCGTCACGCGTCTTCGTCAACCCCTCTGTAAACTTTTGTGACACCTCTTGGGTAGATGTCGTCAACTTCTCTTTTAATTTCTTGAAAAAGCTCAACGTGATTCCTCCATCTCTTCATCCATTTCAACGACACGTTTTGCTTCAGACAGTTCGACCGATAATACCTCGGATACCCCGTTCTGTTGCATCGTGACGCCATATAGTGTATCCGCCGCTTCCATCGTCCCTTTACGGTGCGTGATGATGACGAACTGCGTATCGATTGACAATGTCCGAATGTATTCTCCGAAACGATGCACGTTCGCCTCGTCAAGGGCCGCCTCGACCTCATCGAGAACACAAAACGGTACCGGACGCGTCTTCAAAATCGCAAACAATAAAGCGATGGCCGTAAGCGCACGCTCTCCACCAGATAACAGACTGAGTGTCTGTAACTTTTTACCCGGTGGTTTGGCGACGATTTCGATTCCTGTGTTCAACAAATCCGATTCGTCTACCAATTTCAAATCCGCTTCCCCGCCACCAAAAAGCTCGGTGAACGTCTGTTTGAAATGCGCCCGGACGCTCGTATACGTCTCTTTGAAGAGGCGTGTCACTTCGCGGTCCATCTCGGCGATGATCTCATATAAATCTTCTTTTGCACTGACGAGGTCATCCCGCTGTTCGGACAGGAACGTGAACCGTTCGTGGACACTATCAAACTCTTCGATCGCATTTAGATTGACCGGTCCGATTTCTTCGATTTGACGAACGAGCAACTTAAACTCCTCTTTCGCCTCTTCTAACGGGATTTCGAGTGCCGGCAATAGTTCTGCGACGAGTCCGTTCTCTTCTAACACATCGAGCTTCCATTGTCGTTTCAGCTCGAACTCTTGTTTCGCCGTTTCAAGTTTTCGAACGACAGCTTCAGCTTGACGTCTTGCCTCCGTTGCCTGATCGACCCGTTGACGTATGATCCGATACGCCTCTTCGTTCGTCTTGAGTGTTGTTGACGCTCCTTGAAGCCGCTCTTGAATTTCTTTGAAATCCAGTTTGGCAGTAGAAAGCGTCGCCTCGAGTTCTGCAGATGACACGACTTCTCCACTCTCGAGCCGCGTCAATTCACGCTCCATCTGATCGCTACGTTCCTGCAAACGACTTTGGTCGGTCATCAGACGGTCCAATTCATATTGGACCCGCTCTTCTTCGAGCGTGTGCCGCTGAAGATCGAGCTCGTTTTGACGCAGCAACGATTCCAGTTGACCCGTGCTCTCAGCACTTTTCGCCTGCTCTGCCCGAAGCGATTCGAGACGTGAACGAATGTCAGCTTGGGCGCGGTCCGTGTCGGCCAATTCAATCGTCAATCGCTCTAATTCAGCAGTCGAGGTCTCGATCGTCCGCTCATAGCGCATCATTTCATGATCGAACAGTTCCAGTTGTGACTTGGCATCGAGGGAGGCACGTTCCGCAGTACGGTAGGCCGACTCGACTTCACGAAGGCTCGTTTCAACGGAACGTTTCTCATCCCGAAGTTCAGACAACTGCTGCGTAATGTCCTCCAACTGTTCTGTGTACTCTTGAAGACGTGTTTTTTGCTCATGCAACATGGCGAGGCCTTGAGTGAGACCATGTTTCAAATCATCTAATTCGCGCGACTGAGTGAACAGGGCCACGCCCTGCTTGCGACTACCACCCGTCATCGATCCGCCAACGTTGACGATATCCCCTTCTAACGTGACGACACGGAAACGATATCCCGTCGATTGGGCGATACGGTTCGCGACTTCAAGTGTCTCCGCCACAAGCACGGAACCGAGCAATGACTTTTTCAATGTCTCGTATGATGCATCTGTTTCGACGAGTTCCGACGCCACACCGACAAATCCGTTCATCGAGTCGAGTCGATCTAACACCTCACTCGGCACGAATCTCGGTTTGATCGTCGTCATCGGCAAGAATGTCGCTCGTCCTGCGTTGGCTTTTCGTAATTTGTCAATTTCACGGCGTCCCACCGTCTCATCTTGTACGACCACATGCTGCTGTGTCTGCCCAAGTGCCGTTTCGATGGCCGCTTCATACGAAGGACGGACACGGATTAGTTCCGCGACAGCACCAAGGACACCTGATGAACGGTCTTTTAAGACGAACTTGACCGCATGGAAATAGCCTTCATACGATTGCTTCATCCGTTCGAGCATCTCGATTCGGTCTTCCGTCTTCTGACGGCGGCGTTCGAGGTCGTAGAAAGACGATTCGGCTCGTGTACGTTTTTCACGAATTGCCGTCTCTTCGTCCCGAAGTTGCGTCTCTTTTTGACTCAGTTGTTCAAAGCGACTTTGTACCGCTTCATACTGCTCTCGAGTCGCCAAAAGAGTCGCTTCCTGCGAGGAACGATCATCGAGACGATGTTTGTTCTCGCGTAGAAGGCGTTCTTTCGACTCGACGGCGACATCGATATCCCGTTGTTCCCGCTTTTGTTGGTTACCGATTGTCGCTTTCGTTGTCGCGAGTTCGAACGCCTCACTTTGTAACGCTTCGATTTCAGCATTGAAATCACGAGAGGCGGCTTTCAACTGTTGTTGAAGTGACTCTCTCGTCGCAGTCGTTTGTTTCAACGTGTTTCCTTTTTGGTCAAGTTCTTCATGAACGACCTTCAATCGCGCTTCAAGCTCGGTCATCTCTGCACGTACTTCTTCACGTTGTCGGATGAGTCGTTCTTTCATCTCGGCACCGTGTTCTTCTTGTGCTTTTGCGAGCTTGATGTCACCCGTCAAACGCTCGACATAGGTCGAATGCTCCCGTTCTTTTTGGTTCAGCTCTGTCAATTCTTCGCGTAACTCGGCGAGCTTCGCTTCGAGCCCGCTACGTTCCTCCGTGAGGTCACGTAACGAACGGTCACAGTCAGATAACTGTTGAACAGATTCCACGTGACGTGCGGACACTTGCTCAATCTCCTGTTGGAGCAACTGAATTTCTGCGCCCATGATTCCTGTTTCGAGTTCATCATGTCTCGCTTTGGCGACTTTGTACTCCCGAGCGAGCGCCGCTTGTTCACGGAGCGGTTCGACTCGGTCCGCCAACTCGAATAAAATGTCATCGACCCGGGACAAGTTTAATTCGGTGTCCTGTAACTTGCGTTCAGCCTGTTTTTTCCGCTGACGATATTTCAATACACCGGCTGCCTCTTCGATGACGGCACGTCGATCTTCCGGTTTCCCAGAAATGACTTGTTCGACCCGCCCTTGACCGATGATGGCGAATGCATCTCGTGAAAGACCTGTATCCATAAATAAATCAATCACATCTTTTAACCGACATGGTTTTTTATTCATAAAATAGTCGCTGTCCCCACTTCGGGTCACGCGACGGGTCACACTCACTTCTTCATATGGGAGACGCAACTGTTCGTCTCGATTATCGAGAACGAGGGTGACCTCGGCGACATTTCGGTGATTCTCTCCTTCACTTCCGGCAAAGATGACATCTTCCATCTTGGCACCACGAAGTGATTTGGCCGACTGTTCTCCGAGTACCCAGCGAACAGCGTCCGATATATTGGATTTCCCGCTCCCGTTCGGCCCTACTACAGCCGTGACGCCGGGACGGAAATCTAATTCAATTCGCTTGGCAAATGATTTAAAGCCAGCGAGTTCGATTCGTTTTAAGTGCATCGTGACCATCCTATCCGCAGTAAGCATTCATCTGTATATTTTACCACAGTTAACAGTTCGTCAAAATGCCCGAATCATGCTATTCTAAAAAGAACTGTAGAAAGGGGAATACAGATGACGAATGAACAGATGATTGAAGCCATTTTGGATAAAATGAACATTATTAACCGCGGTGCAATCAAAGCGGAAGAATATAATGCGGCTGATCCGTCAGCGGTGAAAGAGATTTACGAGTACGTGATGACACGCTCTTCGCTCTCTTTGTCGGAAGTCGATGGTATCGTCGAAGAACTCGGTCAATTGACATGAAAAAGGAGTGGACCCCCAAGCGGTCCACTCCTTTCGTTTATAAATCTGCGTAGCGCCGATTAAAGGCAATAAGCGCTTCTTTAGCAGCCAATTGCTCGGCTTCTTTTTTCGAACGTCCGACCCCTTCACCGACGATGTCGTCGCTGAGGCGTGCATGTGCGACGAATTCCCGGCTATGCGCCGGTCCGCGTTCCTCGATGATTTCATACGAAACAGGTCCGAGTCCTTCCCGTTGAACGCTCTCCTGTAACTGGCTCTTGAAATCGG
This sequence comes from Exiguobacterium sp. N5, assembly GCF_025842465.1. Taxonomy (GTDB): domain Bacteria; phylum Bacillota; class Bacilli; order Exiguobacteriales; family Exiguobacteriaceae; genus Exiguobacterium; species Exiguobacterium profundum. The sequence continues at coordinate 454,845 of NZ_JAPAEP010000001.1, read as the reverse complement.
TCTGTTCTTCGAATACTCCCGCTAAGACTTTCGGAAAAACCGCTTCGGCGAGGAATCGTTCGACGGCCTCAATTCCCTGGTCCAAATAAAGAGCACCGATATAGGATTCGAACACGTCGGCAAGCAGTGCCGGACGTTTTCGTCCACCGGTCAACTCTTCACCTTTCCCAAGCAAGATGAAGTCAGAGAAAGCATAAGCTTCCGCAAAATTCACGAGTGACGGTTCACATACGATCGCCGCTCGTAATTTCGTCAATTCCCCCTCGGAGCGCTCCGGATAAGTCTCATAGAGAAAGCGAGATACGGTCAGTTCTAAAACAGCATCCCCTAAAAATTCTAAACGTTCATTGTCTTTTCGTAACCCGCGTTGCTCATTCACATAAGATGAGTGTGTGAACGCCTGCATCAACAAGTCGTGATTCGAAAATTGAACGTCTAACCGTTCTTCCAATGATTTAAATAGTTCCAAGATGCGTGCTCGTTCCATCTCCTGACGCCGACGTCGCTGCGCCGACCCTTGACGGTCAAACCGTCGTTTGTCTTTTGTCATAGTTCCCTCCATGAATAAGCACAAGCCCACCGCCCGGAACCGAGCGGTGGGATGGCTTGATTACAATTTTGTTTCGATGTAAGCCACTACGTCGCCGACAGTCGCGAGCTTCTCAGCGTCTTCGTCTTCAATCGTGATGTCGAATTTGTCTTCGAGATCCATCACCATTTCCATTACTTCAAGTGAATCCGCACCAAGGTCATCCTTGAACGATTTCTCTGCTGTGATTTCAGATACGTCTTTCCCGAGCTTCTCAGCAACTGCTTCTTGTACGTCTACTAAAATTTGTTCTTTTGTCATGATAAAATCCCTCCAAAGGTAAGTATATTAAATGTCAGTCTGTTGGTAAAGTTCTCTTTTACGCCATCGTCATGCCGCCATCGACGGCAATCGTCTGCCCGGTCACATAAGCGGCTTGTTCCGATGCGAGGAAGGAGACAAGGTTCGCCACATCCTCCACCTGTCCGAAACGGTTGAAAGGAATTTGCTCGAGTGTAGCCTCTCGTTGCGCATCTGTCAAGGCATCGGTCATATCCGTTTGAATGAACCCTGGACAGACGGCATTGACCGTCACGTGACGTCCCGCTAGTTCGCGCGCCACCGATTTTGTCAATCCGATCAACCCTGCTTTTGCAGCCGCATAGTTCGCTTGTCCTGCATTGCCGGTAATCCCGACAACCGAGGCGATGTTGATGATTCGACCTGCTTTCGACTTGAGCAAAGGTCTCGTGACGGCTTGCGATGTCAAAAAGGCGCCTTTTAAGTTCGTCGACAGCACATCTTCGAAATCGGCTTCTTTCATTCGCATGAGTAACCCGTCACGCGTGATCCCTGCATTGTTGACGAGACAATCGACGCGTCCGAACGTATCGACTGTCGTCTTGACGAGCGCTTTGACATCGTCAGCATTAGATACGTCTGCTTTCACGGCGATGGCTTCGCCGCCTGCCTCCGTGATCATGGCCACGACATCATTCGCTTTTTGTTCACTACCCGAGTAGTTCACGACGACCCGAAAGCCATCTTCCCCTAAACGTTTCGCGATGGCCGCCCCGATTCCCCGGGACGCTCCCGTCACGATCGCCACTTGATCATGCACGTACTTCTCCTCCTAACGAGGCGACTTCTTCGAGCGTAGTCGCCTTTTGAATCGAAACGTTCGAGTCGATTCGTTTAATCAATCCTGAAAGCGGTGAAGATGGACCGAACTCGATGAACGTGTCTACGCCGTCTGCAATCGCCTTGCGCACACATTCTTCAAAACGGACAGACGAATACAGTTGTTTCGTCAATAACGCCTTCAACTGTTCAGGGTCACGATGCACCGCTGCGTCCACGTTCGAAATCAAGTCGATGGAAGCCGCTTCAAATGGCGACGAGGCGAGGACATCTTGGAAACGCGTTGCCGCCGGCATCATGTAGGAACTATGGAACGCTCCAGATACGTTTAACGGCAATACCCGCTTCGCACCGGCAGCCTTCAATTCCACGCCCGCTTGTTCGACCGCGTCGACATGCCCTGAAATCACGAATTGACCAGGACAATTCAAGTTGGCGATTTGAACTAAATTCCCGCTCGCACTGATCTTTTCAGTGATATGGAGCGCCTCTTGAAGATCGGTCATCCCGACGACTGCCGCCATCGTTCCATCCTTCACTTCAGACATCAACTGCCCACGTGCTCGGACGAGGACGGTCGCCTCTTCAAGATCGATGACACCCGCACTGACGAGCGCCGCATATTCACCGACACTATGCCCGATGACGACATCTGGTGCCGCACCGCTCTTCGCATAGGCTTGCGCGAGGAGCGAGGCGTGCGCCACGATGGCCGGCTGTGCAATTTCCGTTTCTTGTAGGTCTTCCTTCGACCCGGATGACATGACTTCAAGGAGGTCAAACCCGAGTCGACGTCCGATTGCTTGAAGCGTTTCAGGGTGATTTAAAAAGGTTTGTCCCATTCCAACGGCTTGAGAACCTTGCCCCGGAAACACCCATGCTACTTTCCCCATATCTTCACCTGCTTTCGCTTAGTCTATCGCTTTGGCACGCTTGATTTTTTCAACGACATCGTGATCTACCATGATTTTCGCCTGTTTCAACGCACTCATGATGGCGAGTGCATCGCTCGACCCATGCGCCTTGATGACCGGCGCATTGATCCCGAATAATCCGGCTCCCCCGTGTTCGCGATAATCCAGCGTTTCTTTTAATCGTCTCAATTTCGGTTTTAAGATGAGAGCGGCGAGTTTAGATACAAGGTCACTCGTGAATTGTTCTTTCATCATCTTCATGAGCATCGAAGAGGAGCCCTCCACACCCTTTAACAAGATGTTTCCGGCAAATCCTTCGGTCACGATGACGTCCACGTCACCTGACATCGCTTCACGCGCTTCGACATTCCCAACAAAATGGACAGGTGCCTGTTCAAGGAGGGGGAACGCTTCTTTTGTCAGCGCATTTCCTTTACCAGCTTCTGTCCCGATATTGAGAAGGGCGACACGCGGTGTCTTGATGCCACGGACATGTTCCGCATACAGTGAACCCATAATCGCATAGTCGACGAGGTGTTCAGCTTTTGCATCCGGATTCGCTCCGACATCCAGTACGACGACACCACTACCAGTATATGTAGGGAACGTCGGAGATAATGCCGGACGCTCGATTCCCGGGATCCGTCCGATGATGAAAAGAGACGCCGCCATCAATGCGCCGGTATTCCCGGCAGACACGAGAGCATCCGCTTTTCCTTCTTTGACGAGCTGAGCTGCCACGACGAGCGAGCTGTCCTTCTTACGGCGCACCGCCCGTACCGGTTCGTCTTCGCCTGTGATGATCTCACTGGCTGGAACGACCGTCACTCGAGGGTCATCAAGACCGTATGAGGCAATTTTCACCTCATCACCGACTAAAAAGAGTTCCATCGACTCGTTCGGATATTGCGCGACGAACCGTTTCACACCTTCTACAATCGCCTTCGGTGCGTGATCGCCACCCATTGCATCAATCGCTAACTTCATGCTTGCTCCTCCTCACCACGTCGGTAAATCGTGAAGTCGCCATCAAAGACGCACTCCTCACCGACATAACTTTCAACTGTGACGTCCGTTCTCCCGTCCCCTCTTAGTTTCATCACACGAGCCTTGGCAACGACTCGCTCTCCAAGATGGACTTGGCGACTAAAGCGAATATCCGCTTTAGTGGTCAACGCCAATTCATCATTGATGAGCGCCACCGCTAACGAGTTGGCTTGCGCGAACAAGACGTGTCCACGGGCAATCTCGTTGCGGCTAAAGACGTGTTCTTTCTCTATATCGAGGACTGAGATCGCAGAGTCATCTAGCTTCAAGTCAATCATATCACCGATGACCTCGCTCATTGAAAGCGATTTGACTTCATCGAGATGTTCGGAAGCCACATGTTTGATTCGTTCCCGCACTTCTGGAATTTTTAATTCCATCCGGTCGAGTCGAATCGTTTGGATGCTGACAGAAAACTGCTTTGACAGTTCTTCGTCTTTGATGAACGGGTTATGCTCAATCGTTTCTTGTAACAAGCGTTGCCGCTCTTTCTTAGGTACCCGCATTCAGTTCCCTCCTAAACTAATCGCTAAAGAACTTAATACCTGGTACTAATAGCAGTATATATTCTTTAGTCGTCATTTTCAAGTACTATTCTAACCTTTCCCCAACGAGAAGGTCGAGTTGTTTCAAATAGCCACGTAACCCTTCATACTGGGCGTCATGCCAAAATGTGTCGCTTCCGAGAAGTTTCACGGCATCTTGCATGGCCACTTCCATCACTTTCAAATCGAGAACGGGATCGGCGACACGGAAACTCGGGAGACCGCTCTGTGCGGTTCCAAAGAAATCACCAGCCCCACGCAACTCTAAATCTTTTTCTGCCAATACAAAGCCATCGTTCGTTTCCGTCATCGTCTTCAAACGGACTTTCCCGACATCCGATTTCGGGTCTCCTACCAAGATGCAGAATGATTGATGCGCACCACGACCGACACGCCCTCTCAACTGGTGTAATTGCGCGAGACCGAAACGTTCGGCATCATGAATGATGATTAGAGAGGCGTTCGGGACGTTCACCCCTACCTCGACGACTGTTGTGGAGACGAGAATCTGTGTCGCATTATCGGCGAATGATTTCATAATCTCGTCTTTTTCTGTACTCGATAGCTTCCCATGCATCAGGCCAACGCCATAGTTCGAGAAACGTTCTTTCAATAGCTCATACAGTGCCGTCGCACTCTCCACTTCTAATGTATCCGACTCCTCGATGAGAGGTGCAATCACATACGCTTGACGGCCGAGTGCGAGTTCCCGATCGACCATTGCATGCACACGATCGATTTGATCATGTTTCGCCCAATACGTTTCAATCGGCTTTCGTCCTTTTGGCATCTCATCAATCGTGGAGACATCCATCTCTCCGAACGCACTGATGGCAAGCGTCCTCGGAATCGGCGTCGCGGTCATATATAATACGTCGGCGAATTCGGCCTTGTCTCGTAGCTTCTTCCGCTGTTCGACACCAAACCGGTGCTGTTCGTCCGTGATCGCCAAATGTAGATTCGAAAATTCGACCGGTCCTTGGATGAGCGCGTGCGTCCCGACGATGATGTCGACGTTACCAGATCGAATTGCCGTCAGAAGCGCTTCGCGCGCCTTCCCTTTCACTGAGCTCGTCAGGAGGGCAATCGTGATGCCAAACGGTTCAAATAATTCCTGTAACGATGTCGCATGTTGTTCGGCAAGGATTTCTGTTGGCACCATCAAGGCCCCTTGATACCCGGCCGTTACAGTCGCATACAAGGCAATCGCGGCAACGACGGTCTTCCCGCTCCCGACATCCCCTTGTAACAATCGGTTCATCCGTTCTGGTTTTTCAAGGTCAGATACGATTTCACGGATGACCCGTGTCTGGGCTCCTGTTAACGGGAATGCGAGCCGTTTGACGAATTCATTCAATTGATGCTTATCGAGGTGAAGGGCCCGACCGTTTCCTGACCGCTCCATTTTACGAAACGCCTGTAATTTTAACTGATACATGAGACACTCTTCATAAACATAGCTTCGTCTCGCCAGTTTATAGGTCTCAACCGTATCCGGGAAATGCATCCCACGAAGCATCGTCATCCGGTCAACTAATCGATATCGGTCGCGAATAGTATGCGGGACCTGTTCGGGCAGATCGTTCACCTGCTCAAAAGCGAGTTTAACGATTCGACTGAAATTCTTTTGTGTCAGTCCGGCACGCAATGAATAAATCGGTTGCAGTCCGCCTGACGGGGCACCAAATTCAAGGTCGGTCGCGCTGATCGTCATCCGGTTCATGTCCCATTTCCCTTTGACCGTCACCGTCTCCCCAATCACCAATTTTTCTTTATAGAAGGCACGGTTGAACATCGTCACTTGGACGGCGTATCGGTCTTCGAGTAACAACCGGAACTGGAGACGATTTTTCCCTTTACTATAGTAACGAACGAGCGGTTCGCCTTGGACTGTCCCGCTCCATTTGACGAGGTCGCCGTGCACAGCCGTCGTCACCGTCCCACTATTATAATTCTCATAACGAAACGGGACGTGCTCAAGCACGTCCTCGATTCGAACAAGTCCCATCACTTCTAACTTTTTGGCCATCTCTGGCCCGACCCCTTTCAGCGTCGTCAGTTGATCATTGTTTTGCATCTTCTTTCGCTCCAAATATATTTCGTTCGAGGCGACGAGCCGTCGGTGTATTGGCAAGTCCACCTTTAGCGGTTTCTTTTAAGGCCGTCGGCATCATTTGGCCCACTTCATGCATCGCCGAGATGACCTCGTCACAAGGAATACGTGAGGTAATCCCCGCGAGCGCCATATCTGCTGCGACAATAGCGTTGGCACCGCCCATGGCGTTTCGCTTGACGCATGGAACTTCCACCAGCCCCGCCACAGGATCACAGACGAGACCGAGCATATTTTTTAGGGCTATCGCAAATGCCGTAGCCGACTGGTCCGGTGTCCCGCCAGCTGCTTCAACGATGGCCGCGGCTGCCATGCCCGTCGCCGACCCGACCTCGGCCTGACATCCACCAGCCGCCCCTGAAATCGAGGCGTTGTTCGCCACGACGAATCCGAACGCACCTGACGTGAACAAGTAACGGATCATCGCGTCGCGGTCCATTTCAAGGCGATCTTTTACCGCAAACAATGTTCCCGGTACGACGCCCGCGCTCCCCGCTGTCGGTGTCGCACAGATTCGTCCCATCGCCGCGTTCACTTCGTTCGTCCCGATCGCTTTCGACACCGCATCTAAAATGAGATCCCCAGCGAGCGACTTGCCCGAACGAATATACTCTTGCATGAGTACGGCATCATTACCCGTCAATCCCGTAACCGACGTGACACCTTGGAGTGCACGTTCGACCGCTTCTTCCATCACCTCAAGATTTCGGTCCATCATCCCGATGATGTCCTCGCGACTGGCGCGTCTGACGTGCATCTCTTGCTCAATCATCACTTCAGAAATCGGGATATTCCGTTCTGTTGCAATCGTCACTAATTCCTCTACTGATTTAAACATCACACATTCTCCTCATTCCCCAAAAATAGCTATCCGTTCGATTTGCGGTAACCGTTCCAGCTCTGCTAACACTTCCGCAGGAATGGTCTCATCAATCTCAATCGCCATCAACGCCTGCATCCCTTTTTCATGGCGGCTCACTTCCATATGACCAATGTTTAATTGGTGATTCGCCAACACACCGGTCACAGCCGCGATGGCCCCGAATCGATCATGGTGCAAGACGACGAGTGCAGGCCCCCCACCTGTCAGTTTCAACGGGAATCCGTTCAGTTCGGTAATTTCAATCGTTCCCCCGCCGATTGAGATCCCGACAATCTCAAATGTGCCCAATTCATCTTCGAGTAAGACCCGGGCCGTATTCGGGTGATCCGTCAACAGATCACTCGTCTCAAAAATGACCTCGATCCCTTTTTCACGGGCGATGTCTAACGCTTGTGGGATTCTCAGATCGAATGTATCGAATCCCATGATTCCACCGACGATGGCTACATCCGTACCGTGTCCCCGATACGTGTCAGCAAACGACCCATAAAATGTGATGTGCGTGGTACGCGGCGTTCTCCCGAACAACTTACCAGCCATCAAGCCGATGCGGGCAGCACCTGCTGTATGCGAACTCGACGGTCCGACCATGACCGGGCCAATAATGTCAAACACACTACGATATTTCATCAATTTTTCCCCCTTTCAAAAATCCCTACCTTCATTATACAGAAGGTAGGGATTCGAAACAGCTTATTCCACACTAAAAATATAAGAGTAAAGCGGTTGTTTACCGTCGTGAACTTCAATTTCAATCTCGTCGTTCACCGATTCGATATATGACGTCAACGCTTCTACGTCCGATGCAGAAGAGCCTTCTCCTGTTAAGATCGTGACGATTTCGTCGTCTGCTTCGATGAGCGCATCGACTAATCGTTTAGCCGCTTCTAAGCTCGATGGAGACGAAGAAACGATTTTCTTCTCAGCAATCGCCATGTGCTCATCTTTTTTGATTTCAACGCCATCGATGCTCGTATCACGAACAGCGTACGTCACTTGACCGGACTTCACTGTCGCCGCTGCCGCTTTCATCGCTTGTTCATTCATCTCGACATCCGCTTCAGGATTGAATGCGATGGCTGCCGCAAGACCTTGTGGGACGGTCTTCGTCGGAATGACCGACACGCCGCACGGTGCGACAGACGCCGCTTGTTCAGCCGCCATGATGATGTTGGAGTTGTTCGGGAAGATGAAGACGTGTTCCGCATGTGCCGATTCAATCGCCTTGACGATATCTTCCGTCGACGGGTTCATCGTCTGACCACCTTCGATGACGTGGGCCGCCCCGAGTGAACGAAACAATTCGCTGACGCCTTCACCCATTGCGACCGTTACGATGGCAAATGGTGCTTTCGGCTTCACCGCTTGTTGAACACCGTGTTGGTTGGCGCCATGTTCTTCTTCAAGAATCGTCGAGTGTTGTTGACGCATGTTCTCAATTTTGACTGCGACGAGTTCACCGAAGCGCTGACCTTTCGTGATGACCTCACCTGGCGTCTCGACGTGAACGTGGACTTTCAAGAGCTCCTCGTCCGCGACGACAAGAAGAGAGTCCCCGAGTTCAGACAACTCGTTTCGGAATGCATCTTCGTTGAACGGTGCATCTTTCAACTTGTCCTCTTGGAAACGGACCATGATTTCCGTACAGTAACCGAATTCGATGTCCTCTGTCGACATGAATCCTTGCGCCGCATGCGCATGGTGTTCTGCTTCAATCAATGCATCCATCACCGGAGTATGTGGTTTTTCGAGTTCTTTTCCTTCAAGACTCGCAAGGAATCCTTCGTAAATGACGAGAAGTCCTTGACCACCTGAGTCGACGACCCCGACTTCTTTTAACACCGGTAACAAGTCCGGTGTACGGTCTAACGAAGCTTTTGCTTCGACGATGACACGTTTCATGAACTCTGTGAAATCACTTGTCGACTCAGACGCAAGGAGCGCTTCATCAGCCGCTTCACGAGCAACCGTTAAAATCGTTCCTTCAACCGGTTTCATAACCGCCTTGTATGCCGTGTCGACACCGCGTTTGAGCGCTTCTGCAAAATCAACTGTCGTGAGTTCCGTCTTACCTTCAACGGCTTTCCCGAAGCCGCGGAACAATTGGCTTAAAATAACGCCTGAGTTTCCACGTGCTCCCATCAGGAGTCCACGAGCGAACTTTGATGATACCTCTGCGATATCAGATGAGTTCATGGCTGCTACTTCTTTCGCACCTGACGTCATCGTCAAGTTCATGTTCGTTCCCGTGTCTCCGTCTGGAACCGGGAAGACGTTAAGCGAATCTACATAATCTGCGTTTTGGCTCAAGTTGGCCGCTCCGTTTGCGATCATGTTTGAGAGCGCCACGCCATCTAAACGATTTAAACCCACACCAAATCCTCCTCCGTTTTCGTCAGTCATTCGTCAGACGAACGCCTTGAACGAATATATTTACCGACGAAACGTTTAATCCTAAAGTTTCTCCGAGCGTATATTTCACTCGGCTTTGCACGTTGTATGCGACTTCAGATACTTTCGTCCCATAGCTTACAATGATGTGCATGTCGATATGTACGTCCTCATCCTCTTGACGTACGACGACACCACGCGCGTAATTTTCACGTTTTAACAATTCAGCAATGCCGTCTTTCAATTGTGCCTGTGAAGCCATGCCGACCACACCGAAGCATTCCATCGCCGCACCACCTGCGAGTGTCGCGATGACGTCACTTGTGATGTCAATATTGCCATATGTTGTCTTCATTTCAATTGCCATATGGAGTAGCCTCCTTTATTCGGAATGATTCCTAATGTACATTCTACAATAAGTACCTAGTTATTAAAAGAACCTGCTCCAGAATCTCGGTCAATTAACGCGATAACCTCATTCATTATTCAAATCCTTGAGAGTAATGTCAAGTTTTTTTCTTGTCATGGTATGATTTTCTAGTTGCATCGGGAAAAAAGCCGTGCTAATATAAACGAGTGTCTATTAGGACGAACCCACATAAAAAAGGAGGGGAAACGCATGGCACGTAAATGCTACGTAACAGGTAAATCACCTAAATCAGGTAACAACCGTTCGCACGCACTCAACAAGACAAAACGTACTTGGGGTGTAAACGTACAAAAAGTTCGTATTCTCGTTGACGGTAAACCGAAACGCGTTTGGGTTTCAGCTCGCGCACTTAAATCAGGTCTCGTTGAACGCGTATAATACTTATACACGAACGAATAAATCCCAGCGGCATTCGCCGATGGGATTTTTTTTTGCTTATTTTTTGACGAGCATAACGAGGGCCATTCCTTCATGAACCGTCAACAAGGCAAGCTCTTCGCTCCATTCATTTGAAATGGTCAACGCTTGCGCGCTATGGACCGGATGACGCTCGAGTGGATATTTGACCCCATCAATTGAAATCGTAGCGGTTTTCCAAGGCATGAAAGACAAGTAATGTTCATCTAGTTTTTTAATCTCATAACTTCCTGGCCGAGCGAGAAAAATCGTTTGACCCGTCCCATGAAGAACCATCCCCGGATACGATTCGAGTAGACCGACGTTCGCGAACGTCATATCAACTCGACCACCGAGTGCCCCGTACACGTGCATCTGGGTCGCCCCTTGATCGATTGCCAACTGAAGCGCAATCTCGAGGTCGGTCACATCCTTTTCAGATGGATAACGTAGCGCTTCCTCAGGAGGTGTTCCGACAAACGAATCAAAGTCCCCGACCACGACGTCGACATCAATCCCTTCATCTAATAATCTCTGATATCCGCCATCGACACCGATGACAAAATCGGCATCACGCGGTAAGTCCGGAATAGGTTCCGGACTCGCCGCGACGATCAAGATGTTCATTGACGAATGTCCCGTGTCGCGACACGCGTGAATCGCGGAGCTGTCGTGAAGAGTAAGACTAATACGATGGCTGAGATGACAAACGACGGAACCATATAAGTTGCGTTATAGCCAAGTGAATAAGCCACGACCGGACCCTCCGCATACTCAGCGAAAAAGACAATCCCTGAGATGACGTGAGCCGCATAACGCAACGCCGACCCGATCAATGCGCCGAGCACCAAATAGGTAGCGAGCGTCTTCGTCGCGCCTTGACCAGCGGCCTGTTTCACACGTCCGGCAAAGACGCCGGCCACGCCGACAAGTCCGTACGCAACCGTATAATCGAGCAAGAACTGAACTGGCGTAAAGATATAGGCTCCGAACAAGAGTTGAAGCGTCCCGACGAGCGCACCAGTCGCAAGTCCCCCTTTCAATCCGTGACGAAACGCCATCACAAAGATCGGGAGCATCGCCAGACTGATTGATCCCCCTTGTGGCAAACGATATGGGATGAGTAAATCAAAAACTAGCCCAAGCGCTGCGAACAATGAAATTTCGATGAGTGCTTGTAATTTAAAACGTGATTTCATCTTTCTTCCTCCTTTATTGTGTGAACGACAAAAAGCAGCATGACGTAAACGCCATGCTGCTTGGATTCGCAACGTGCATTTTCGCCACATCCCTACGTCCGTGTGAACGGAACAGGTTCAAAGGGTTAGCGTATGCCTCTCAGCCACATCATGTGACACCCCTTGCGACTCTATCTTGTTGTTCTATCGTCGATTATACACGAGATGCGCCACGAATGCTATCGATGGCTGCTTTATAATCCGGTTGATTGTAAATGGCTGAACCGGCAACTAGGACATCTGCCCCTGCATCAATGCAACGTTTCGCCGTCTCTTCGTTGACACCACCATCAATCTCAATTTCAAAATCGAGCTGACGGTCTTTGCGAAGCTGACTGAGCGCCGAGATTTTCGGTACGACGGATTCAATGAACGCTTGTCCACCAAACCCTGGATTGACGGTCATGAGCAATACCATATCGACATCTTGAAGGATATGTTCAATCGTAGAGAGCGGTGTGTGCGGGTTCAAGACGACCCCACATTTCGCCCCTGCCGCTTTGATTTGCTGCAAGACTCGATGTAAATGGTTCGTTGCTTCCACGTGAACAGTCACAATGTCTGCCCCCGCCTTGACGAAATCTTCGACATAGCGTTCCGGTTGATCAATCATCAAATGCACATCGAGAACCATGTCTGATTTTTTGCGCAAGCTTGCGAGGACTGGTAGCCCAATCGAGATGTTCGGCACGAACTGCCCATCCATCACGTCAAAATGGATATAATCCGCCCCCGCATCTTGAACGGCTTTCACTTCAGCCTCCAAATTGGCAAAGTCGGCTGCTAAAATTGATGGTGCGATTTTAATCATCTGTCAATACCTCCGTTTACGATCGTTTAACTCCTCCATAAAGGTAACATAATTCTCATAACGAGTTGAAGCAATTTTGCCATCTTCTACGGCTTGTTTAATGGCACAGCCCGGTTCATTGATATGGACGCATCCTCGGAACTTGCAATCGTCGTGACGTTCCACAAATTCTGGGAAGCACCATCTTAGTTCATCCGCCTCGAGTTCTTGAGGAAACTCGAGACTAGAAAATCCTGGCGTATCCGCCACAAGCCCGTCGGCCAATTGAATGAGCGTGACGTGACGCGTCGTATGTTTCCCACGACCGAGTGATTTGGAAATTTTCCCTGTGGCCAATTCGAGTTCAGGCGCGACTGCGTTTAAAAGCGAACTCTTCCCGACACCTGTTTGACCGGCAAACACGCTCGTCTTCTCTTTGAAGAGTCCCCGTACTTGATCGACCCCATCCGAAAGCTCCGTCGACGTTTCAATCACGTCATATCCGATGGCACGATAGCGGGCGACCGCTTCTTGAATCGGTCCGGTCTCTTCTTCACTGAGTAGGTCCATCTTCGTTAACACGATGATTGGATGAATCTGTTTGGATTCGATCAATACGAGGAATCGGTCAAGCAAATGATAAGAAAACGCCGGTTCTTTCACAGAAAAAAGTAGAAATGCCTGATCGATGTTGGCGATTGGTGGGCGGACGAGATGGTTTTGACGTTCCTCCACCTCTAAAATATAGCCTGTCCCATCTTCTTGATCTTGAATGACAACGTCATCGCCGACGACGGGTGAGATGTTTCGTTTCCGAAAATTCCCTCTCGCCCGACACCGAATCTCTTGATTCGACTCGGTCATCACATCATAAAACCCGCCTTGTAAACGAATAATCGTTCCTTTCAATATGACTACCTCCCTTAAAAAAGAGGTGACGACACCGTCACCTCTTTATTGTGCCTCTTTGGCCTGTGCATATGTGACTGAATCCGTTCGGACGATCTCACCATCGACTTCAATCGTTGCGGTCCCGACTTCGTCCGGAGCAATGACGAGCGTATACGAGTATGTTGTCGTCTCTGTGATTTTATCCCGTAACACTTCAATTTCACCACGCGCATCGACCGTACGAATCACGACCTCCACGGCTTTCGGTTTCTTGTCTTTTTCCGGTTGCTCGACTTCGACGCTCACTTCACGTTCGATGGAGACGTCCGTCGGTTCAACCCCTTCCGATACGATGACCGTAAGTTCCGTTCCCGGATCGACTGCCGTACCCGCCGTTGGAAGTTGACGGATGATTTGACCTTTAGGAACACTTGTCGAAAACTCATCCCGTCTCACGATTTTTAACTTGTTTTGATCGGCATAAGTCGATGCCTCGTCAAACGTATATCCCGCGAGATTCGACAGTTCGACTTTGTTGCTTCCTGTCGACACGACGAGCGTCACCGTCACTTCTGAAGGAACGACCTCCTCGCCTGGGTCGAGCGATTGCGAAATCACATCTCCGCTAGCGACTGTTTCCGAAGCTTCTGTTTTGATTTCAAGGTCACTGAACGCCAGATCTTTTAACATGCGTTCAGCTGCTGTTTGGGACAATCCCTCCACATTCGGCATTTCGACGGTTTCTTTCCCGGCTGAAACGACGATGGTCACCGTCGTGCCTCGTTTTGGTTTACGCCCTTCTTGTGGGTTTTGCGAAATGACCTCGCCTTCTTCGACGTCATCGCTCGCCCGCTCCGTCACTTCGACGACGAAATCGGCATTCTCAAGTTCAGACGTGGCATCTCCGATACTCATTCCAACGACATCCGGAACGACGGCTCGTGACATTTCATCGGCGACCACGTATGCCGCAATGCTCCCTCCAATCAGGATCAACACGAGTAAAATCCAAATCCACCATTTGCGTTTCTTCTTTTTGACTGGAGTCACCGCTTCAGGTTCTTGCTCGCTAGACGCTGTGACCGAAGTCGGTGTTACTGGCGTCTCTGGTTTTTCTTCAGGTATGACCGGTGTCATGACGAGCGTTTGATCGAACTCATCCTGACTGGCCGGAACACGTCTCGGCTCATTGGCGCGTTCACGGCTTAATGCCGTCATGCAGTCTTTCTTAAAGGCTGCGACCGAAACATGACGGGCACCTGGTGACTTCGACAATGCTTGCATGACGCAGTTTTCGAGTGCCTGTGGAATATTCGGATTCAAGTCCATCGGTCGAATCGGGTCATCTTGCAAATGTTGAAGCGCAACGGCGACCGGTGTCTCGCCAATGAACGGGACACGACCTGTCAACAATTCGTACAGTACGGCACCGAGCGAATAAATATCTGACTTTTCATCAGCAAATTTACCGCGTGCTTGCTCAGGTGAGAAATAATGGACCGAGCCCAGCACAGACATCGTATGCGTCAACGTCGCATTCGACATCGCCACGGCAATCCCAAAATCAGTCACCTTCACGTTACCGTGCTGATCAATCATCATGTTCTGCGGCTTGATATCACGGTGAATGATTCGATTCGCATGGGCATGGTCAATCGCATCACAAATCTGTCCCATGATGCGTAGCGCTTCATCGACAGATATGTATTCCTCTTGCAAGTATTGTTTTAACGTCACCCCATCGACGTGTTCCATGACGATATAGTACAAATCTTCTTCATCGCCGACGTCATAGATCGCCACGATGTTTGGATGGTTCAGACTCGTAGCCGCATGGGCTTCTCGCTCGAACCGACGTATA
Organism: Exiguobacterium sp. N5; assembly: GCF_025842465.1. Lineage (GTDB taxonomy): Bacteria > Bacillota > Bacilli > Exiguobacteriales > Exiguobacteriaceae > Exiguobacterium > Exiguobacterium profundum. Next base: position 439,677 of record NZ_JAPAEP010000001.1, on the reverse strand, counting down.
AATTGTTCGTTATGTGAGAATTCAGATCGCAACACCTTGATGGCGACGGTTCGGTTTAAGATCTCGTCATGAGCCCGGTAGACATTTGCCATGCCTCCGCTGCCGATTTGTTGTTCGATCCGATAACGATCGTTGATTCGTTCTCCGCTTCGCATCGGATTCATCCTCTCTTTCTATCTGTGAATTGAACGAGGGCGACCGTGATATTGTCGCTCCCTCCCAATTGATTGGCTTCTGCAATGAGTTGCTCCGCTTTTTGTTCGGCGGATGCCGTTTGTTGTAATACGTGTTGAATCGCCACATCGGTCATGTGTGTCGTCAATCCATCCGTACAAATTAAAATCACATCAAACTCAGGGTCAGCGAGCACTTGCACGTCAGGTTCGACTTGTTCGCTTGAACCGATTGCCCGGGTGATGACATTTCGTTTCGGATGAACCCGCATCTCTTCTTCCGTCAATTCACCGAGTTGTTTGAGCACATTGACGTAAGAATGGTCCTCCGTAAGACGTCTTAACTCATTCGCCTGGAGCGCATAGACGCGACTATCTCCGATATGGACGATGACCACCGTCTCTTCATTCCAACAAACAGCTGCCACAGTCGTTCCCATCATGACAAGATTGGACTGCTTCGCAAATTGCAACACTTGATCGTTCGCCAAATCGATGTGGTGGCGGAACCATCGTTCGATTTCGACAGGGGTTGTCGGGAGAGACGGGAACGCCCGTCTAAACTCTTCAATCACGATTTGACTCGCAACCTCTCCCGCTGCATGCCCACCCATTCCGTCTGCAACCAGGGCAATCCCGGTTATGGCATCACCTAAGATTAAAACTGCATCTTCATTTTGTGTGCGTACTTGTCCACGATCTGTTCGAAATGCTAATTCCATCTTTCTGATTACCTCGTTTCTTGTTCGCGCTCCTTCGCTCGAAGCTGTCCACAAGCGGCATCGATGTCCGACCCTTGCTCGCGACGGATTGTCACGTTCACATTGCGGTCTTTGAGCACTTTTTCGAAGGCAAAGATTTGAGCTCGCGGTGTCCGTACATAGTCACGTTCGAGTACATGGTTGACGGGAATCAAGTTGACGTGACATTTGATTCCTTTTAACAGGTCTGCCAAGAGATGGGCATATTCTTCCGTATCGTTGACACCACCAAAGAGTCCATATTCAAACGTGATGCGACGTCCGCTCTTCTCTGTGTAATAACGGACCGCATCCATCAACTTGTCCAAGTCAAAGGCACGGTTGATCGGCATGAGCTTGGTACGCAATTCCGTCGTCGGTGCGTGAAGTGAAATGGCGAAGTTGATTCGCATACCTTCATCGGCAAACTTGTAAATCTTCGGAACAATCCCACTCGTCGATACCGTGATGTGTCGTGCTCCGATGTTGAGTCCATTGTCATGATTGACAGTACGTAAGAAACGCATTAACTCATCGTAGTTATCGAACGGTTCGCCGATTCCCATGACGACGATAGAGTCGACGCGCTCTCCTGTCGCGTCTAATGCACGTTGTACGTCGAGCACTTGAGCTGTGATTTCCCCGGCTTCTAAGTTTCGTTTCAAGCCGCCGAGTGTCGAGGCACAGAACGTACATCCGATCCGGCAACCGACTTGTGTCGTGACACAAATCGAGTTTCCGTATTCGTGACGCATGAGTACCGTTTCAATTGAGTACCCGTCCTGAAGTTCAAACAAGAACTTGATTGTGCCGTCTTGGGATTCCTGCTTGACCAATTCTTTTAACGTCGTCAATTGGAACGATGCCTCTAATTTGTCGCGAAGCGCTTTCGGAACGTTGGTCATATCATCAAAAGTCGTGACCCGTTTGACGTACATCCAATCATATAATTGTTTCGCACGGAATGCCTTTTCTCCTGCCTCGGTCACCCATGCCTCAAGTTCTGGAAACGTCAACGAATAGAGTGACGGTTTTGCGCCTACGAGTGGATTCTTTTCTACTGCTTTTGGATTCATGTTTTATACCTCTTTCTTAAATGCGGCGATATAGAAGCCGTCGGTCCCGAATGTCGTCGGTAATAAATTTAGTTCAGCACGGTCCGATTCCATCATCGGACGAACAGATTGTGGGAGACGACCTTTGAGCGTTTCGTCCCACATCAACCCTTTCGACAGAATATAGTCAGCCTGCGTCTCATTTTCAGACGGGTCGATTGTACATGTCGAGTAAACTAGCGTACCACCTGGTTTGAGCAGTGGCAATACGGCATCAATGATTTGTCTTTGTATCTTTGGTAAGTTTTCGAGTTGAGCTTTGTCCTTCGTCCATTTAATATCCGGCTTTCGACGAATGACGCCAAGGCCCGAACAAGGGACATCTAAAAGAATCCGGTCAAAGCTTTCTTCTTCAAACCGTTCACCTGCTAAACGAGCATCAAGGGCAAGTGCGGTCACTCCATTGATGTGTAGACGTTTGGCTTGTTGATCAATCAATTTTGCTTTATGCGGATGAAGGTCAAGCGCGGTGAGCGATCCACCTTGCATTCGCTCTGCCGTATGCATCGCCTTGCCGCCTGGCGCGGCACATGCGTCTAGGATGACATCGTCTTTCGACACGTTGAGTGCATCCGCGACAATCATGGAGCTCTCATCTTGAATCGATAGAAGACCTTCCTCGATAAACGGGGTCGCATGGACATTGCCAGACTCTACGACAAGTCCATCAGCAGATAGTTCAGAACGTGACGTCATGACGCCAGCGTCAGCCAACCGGTTCATCATCTCATCCACTGAAATACGCTTTCGGTTGACCCGAATCGTAACAGGAGCAGGTTCATTGTTTAATCGGCAAATCGCTTCTGCCGTTTCCACACCATATAACTCAATCCAATCTGATACGAGCCATTCCGGATGACTGTGCTCGATGGCGATTCGTTCTGCATCGGTCAAGCCACTAAAGTCCGGAAACCCTTCCCGAAGCACATTTCGTAACACCCCGTTTACGAATTTGCTCGTTCCGAGGTGATGACCTCGTTTTTTCGCGATTTCGACCGCCTCGTGTAGGACGGCCCGGTCGGGTACTTTATCAAGATAGAAGAGTTGATAAACGCTCATCCGAAGAAGCGGGAGGACAAACTTGTCTAGCTTCTTCGGCGAACGGATGCGGTCTTTCAAAATATAATCGAGCGTCCCTTTGCGACTGAGCGTCCCATATACGAGTTCGGTATAGAGACCGACATCTTTTGGGGCAACTTTTTTTTGTTTCAATGTATCATTGACGGCAATCGTCGAATACGCGCCGCCTTGTTCAATTTTCATCAGCGTATCAAGCGCTGCTTCACGTACGTTCATGAGTTCCTCCTAATCGGTCGCCAATCCGTAGCTTTTGTCCGGCGCCACGCATGAAGGTTGCACCATCCATCCGTTTCTTACCTGCGGGTTGCAAATCGGTCACTTTGATGGCGACGTCGTTCCCTGTCGCCACGACAAATCCGTCTTCTTCCAGACGAATGACTTCTCCCGACTGTCCCGTTCCTGTCGTTTTTTCTCCCATGAACAATTTCACTCGTTCGCCTTCAAGCGTTGAATAGGCCGTCGGGAATGGATTCATTCCTCGAATATGGTTGTAGATGGACTCGCCATGCTTCGTCCAATCAATCTGTTCACGCTCACGGCTGATGTTCGGAGCAAACGTCACGTCTCGCTCGTCTTGAGGCACCGCCTCAATCCACCCTTCCAAGAAGGCCGGAAGCGTACGGATCAGAAGATCGCTTCCTGCTACAGCCAGTTTATCAAATAAAGACCCGACTGTATCCGTCTCTTCGATAGGTACGATGGTATTGGCAATCATGTCCCCTGCATCTAACTTGTCGACCATGTACATGATCGTCACACCTGTCTCCGACTCCCCATCAAGAATGGCTTGATGGATCGGGGCACCTCCGCGATATTTCGGAAGGAGGGAGGCATGTACGTTGATGGCTCCGTGAGGCGGGGCTTCTAGTAAGGCGGTCGGCACGATTTGTCCGTACGCCGCCGTCACAATCAAATCAGGCTTCAGCTCTAAAATTTCTGCATAGTCTGTGCGCACTTTTTCAGGCTGCAACACGGGAATACCGTGACGAAGCGCACACTCTTTTACTGGAGTCGGCTTAAGTTCACGTTTTCGCCCGACCGGTTTATCCGGTTGCGATACGACACCTACGACATTGTATCCTTCTTCAAGCAGTCGCTCAAGTACCGATACGGCGAACGTCGGCGTCCCCATGAAGACGATGCGTTTGTCTTTTCCAGGGTTCGGGACGGCGAGCTTGTCTGTGAACAAGACGCCATCCAAATGATCCATCTCATGTTGAATCGCACGAGCGAAAAAGCCGCTCGCTTGAATCGTATGTGTCCGCCCTTTCAAATCTTGATTCTTGACGACGATCGACTCGTGTCGTTCCACGAATCCGAATTCGCCTGGGATGCTCAAACATCCCTCTAGTCCAACTTCTCGACCGGATGTTTCAATGATTTCCGGGTTGATCAAGACGAGCGGTCCCGTCTCATCATCGGTATGGACGACCGCGAGCCGCTGGTTCAAATTGACTTGCGGTGCCGCGACACCAACTCCGTCATACTCATACATCGTATCAAACAATCGGTCGACAGTCTGACGCAATTTTTTATCAAACTTTGTCACCGGTTCGCACGTTACGCGCAAAATGTCATTAGGTACTTCTACTACTTTATACATGTCTCTCCACCTCACATGAATACGTATGGGTTCACATCGATACTCATTTGATATTCTTTCTTGCTGATTGCTTTGGCTCTCGCTTGCTGTAATCGTGCCAGCTCCACATAGAGTGCTTCGGGTTGTTTTGTTTTAATGAATACTTGATAACGATAGGCGTTCTTCAATTTCGATAACGGTGCCGGCATCGGTCCATTCAAGCGACTATTCTCCACGTGCGCTTGTAAAAAGTCTGATGCGAACAATTCTGCCTCGGCCTTGGCGACAAGGGGATTTTCCGCCGAAAACGTGACGAGCGTTAAAAACCAGTAAGGAGGATGATTTCCGACTTGTCTGAGTCCCATCTCTTTGGCGAAAAATGTCTCATAATCATGTTCACTCGCAGTCTCGATCACATAATGGTCCGGGTTATACGTTTGGACGAACGCCTCACCCGGAAGTTTTCCGCGCCCGGCTCTTCCTGCCACTTGCGTGACAAGTTGGAAGGTGCGTTCGGTCGCCCGAAAGTCAGGCATCCCGAGTGTCGCATCCGCCGCGAGTACCCCAACGAGGGTGACGTTTGGGAAGTCGAGCCCCTTGGCAATCATCTGCGTGCCAAGTAAGATGTCGGCCTCCCCTTCTTCGAAACGACGCAACAACTGCTCATGTGAACCTTTTCGAGACGTCGTATCCTGGTCCATTCGGATGATGCGCGCTTCTGGAATCCGGTTCAACAGTTCCGTCTCGATTTTTTGTGTGCCCGACCCGAACTGTTTGATTTTCTTACTATTGCAGGATGGACACGTCGACGGCATACTGACCTCATAACCGCAGTAGTGACACTTCAACCGATCTCCATATTGATGATATGTCAAATTGACGGCACAATGCGGACATGTCATGCCTTCCCCGCAGTCCCGGCACATGACGAACGTCGTGAATCCACGACGGTTCAATAAAATGACGCACTGCTCTTTTTTCTCGATCCGGTCGAGAATCCCTTGGAACAATTCTTCCGAGAACATCGTCGTATTGCCTTTCGCCAATTCACGGCGCATATCGATAATGTGGACCGGTGGCATCTCTCCACCGTACCGTTCTTTCAAGTGTAAGTAGCGATACACACCCTTTTGCGCTCGGGCGTAGGACTCGAGGGAGGGTGTCGCACTCCCCAACACGACGGGACACCCATGATAGCGGGACCGCCAGATGGCAACATCGCGCGCATGATAACGAGGATTTTCCTCTTGCTTGTACGTCGTCTCGTGCTCTTCATCTAAGATGATGAGACCGAGTCGGTCGAGCGGGGCAAAGATTGCAGAACGGGCACCAACGACGACGTCGACTTCATTTCGTTTAATCTTACGCCACTCGTCGTACTTCTCACCTTTAGACAGAGCGCTATGCAGCACGGCGACCCGATCGCCGAAACGACGTTTGAAGCGTTTGACCATCATCGGAGTCAAACTGATTTCGGGAACGAGTAAGATGGCTTGTTTCCCTTCATCGATGACTTGTCCGATTGATTCTAAATAGACTTCGGTCTTCCCGCTTCCCGTCACACCGTGGACGAGTAACGTCTCACCCGCGTCAGCCTCATGAATGGCCCGAACCGCGTTGGCTTGACTGTCGTTCAATTGAACCGATTCCTCGACTTGCTCGATTGTCGCGTACGGGTCACGATTCAACTCGACCTCGGTCAATCGAACCGCTCCGAGTTCCGCAAGTTTCTGCAGTTGTGGGCGAGTCAGCCCAATTTGGCGAAGTGCCGACCAATACATGCGTGGGGTCTCCTCAAGTTGGCGGACCGCTTCTAGTTGTTTTTTCGCACGTTTCGAGACGACTGTCGCATCGAGGAGTTCGACGACGACGTCTGTCTTAACGGTCTTCTTTTCTTTTAAGACGGGTGCTAAGGTCAGCTCCCCTTTTTTAGCGAGTCCGAGAATGACTGACTGAACTTCTTTCGGATACTCCGATAAATGCGTTCCGAGACGGACCCCATCAGGGACTTGTCCTTCTTTGATTTCTTTGTCATAACTGACCTTGAGCGCGGCCGGAAGCATCGCAAGCAGGGCGGATGAACGAAAGCAAAGTGTCGTCTCTTTCACATGGATGGATAAAGCGAGCAGTTCGTCAGTGAGTGAAGATTCCTCATCTAACAGCGCTTCTAACGGTTTCAATCCTTCCCTCGTCCCATCTGACGTACCAACAACGATTCCGAGGAGACGTCGTGAGCCGAATGGGACGGAGACGCGCATGCCCGGTTCAATCAAAGCTTCAAATTGTTCAGGTACTTCATAATCAAACGGACGGTCAATCGTGATCACCGGTGCATCGACATGTACATGTGCAATCATTGGACCGCTTCCTTAAAATGTGTGAGCAACTCGAACGCCAACGCTTTCTTCGATTGTTTCGGAAGTCTAAGTGACGTCCCGTCAGCTTGGAACAAGACGACTTCATTGTCGTCCGCCCCGAATCCGACTTCACTGCCAGACACATCGTTCGCCACAAGGTAATCGACGTTTTTTCGCTTCAGCTTAGCTGCCGCGTGCTCCTCGAGTCGTTCCGTCTCAGCAGCAAATCCGACCAACACTTGATGGGTCTTCTTCTCACCGAGTGATTTTAAAATGTCTGTCGTTTCTTCAAGTTCAATCGTAAGTGGACCGTGGACTTTTTTATGTTTTTCCGAATGAATCGTTTTTGGACGATAATCCGCAACTGCCGCTGATTTCACGACGAGGTCTGAATTCTCAAAACGGCTTGTCACTTCGCGCAGCATCTCCTCACTTGACTTGACGGGAACCGCTGTCACGCCTTCCGGGACAGGAACTTGGAGCGGCCCGTGGACGAGCGTGACACGGGCACCCATGTCCCGAGCCACCTCAGCGAGTGCGACGCCCATTTTCCCTGACGAATCATTGGATAAGTAACGGACGGGATCGATGCGTTCGACAGTCGGGCCAGCCGTGATCAAGACATCTTTTCCAAGATATAGTTTCGGGACGAATTGGCTCTCGATGATGCGAACTAAGTCTTCCGGTTCAGGCAGACGTCCCCCGCCAATCCATCCGCAAGCCAAGTTGCCGACACCGGGTTCAATCAACTGATAGCCGTATGATTTTAGCGTCTCGATGTTCCGCTGTGTGGCAGGATGTTCGAGCATGTTCACATTCATCGCCGGTGAGATGATGACCGGGCACTTCGCAGCCAAAATGGATGTTGTCATGAAGTCATCCGCAATCCCGTTCGCCAATTTTGCGATCGTATTTGCCGTCGCCGGGGCCACGACAATCAAATCGCTCGAGTCGACGACGTCGATATGAGCAATCTTTGTCGGGTCATGCTCTTCGAAAACGTCCGTATAGACCGGGTTGCGACTGAGCGCCTGGAAGGTCGCCTGACCTACGAATTGTTCCGCCGATTTCGTCATCGCGACGCGAACATTCGCTCCGGCTTGAACCAATTTCGATGTGAGCGCACACGCCTTGTAGGCGGCGATGCCACCACTCACACATAACAAAATAGTACGATCCTTCACCATTCCCAAACTCCCCCTTATAGACAATGAGACCCAAGTCGCAAACGACTTGGGTCACACTTCATCCGTTGTTTTTTTCGTTCACGATGATTGTCGTATCACCCGAAAATAGTTCTTCTAACGCTTGACCGACCGGCTTATATGATTTTGGCTCGGCGACTTTCGGTGCTTTTCCATCTTGAATCTGACGCGCCCGTTTTGCAGCGACCGTAACGATCGTGTATTTTGACGGGATAGTACGTTGTAAGGCATCAATCGAAGGGTATAACATTAAATGACCTCCATCATGGCTTTTTTATAGAGTGATGCAACACGTTCACGTTTACAATGCTCGGCTGTCACGATCGCTTTAATTCGATCGATGGCTTTGTCGACCTCGTCGTTCGTGACGACATAATCGTAGGCGTCCATCAACTCGATTTCTTCACGCGCGACGAGCAGGCGTTGCTTAATGACTTCTTCTGACTCCGTGCCTCGTCCGATGAGACGATTGCGAAGTTCTTGAAGACTTGGTGGTGCCAAGAATAAAAAGACGGCTTCTGGGAGAAGTTCCTTCACTTGGAACGCCCCTTGCACCTCAATTTCAAGAATGACATCTTGGCCGCTTTCGAGCGTTTCACGCACCCACTCTACAGGCGTCCCGTAATAGTTACCGACAAATTCGGCATGTTCAAGCAATTCTTTTTGTTCGATCATCCGTTCGAACTCTTCTCTCGATTTGAAGAAGTAATGCACTCCTTCAACTTCCCCTTCACGTGGTTTTCGGGTCGTCGCCGACACCGAATATTGAAGGTTGTTGTCCTCTTCCTCGCGAAGAGCACGGCAAACGGTCCCTTTTCCGACACCGCTCGGTCCAGACAAAACGATTAATAATCCTCGTTCTTTAAAATTCACTGCAAGCCCTCCATCTTCTAACATCACATTTAATTATAATAGCAGTCAATCAATTGTCCCGGCAAGAAGAAGTTCGGATTTCCTACTCCATCGTACCATATTTTCTGTTTTTCTGATAACGTAGAGACAGAAAATGAACAAAGGTGATGAGATCATTGGCTTATGATGGATTAATGACATATCGTGTCGTACAAGAATTACAATCGCTCGTCGGAGGGCGAATCAACAAGGTACATCAACCGTATTCGCTCGATTTGATGCTTCAAATTCGCTCGAATCGTCAGAACGCGCAACTCTTGATATCAGCAAACGCGATGTATGCCCGTCTTCAGTTGACGGATACACCGATTAAAAACCCACAAGAACCGCCGATGTTTTGCATGATGCTCCGCAAACATGTGGAAGGTGGATTCATCACGGCGGTCGAACAAATCGGAAGGGACCGTGTCATCGTCATATCGGTCCGCTCTCGTAACGAGCTCGGCGATGAAGAATCGAAGAAAGTATACATCGAATTGATGGGGCGCCACTCGAACGTCGTCTTGACGACGGAAGAAGGCAAAATATTAGATGCAATCAAGCATCTACCTCCTTCTCAAAACACGTATCGGACCATCATGCCGGGTAGTGACTATCTCCTTCCTCCGGAACAACATAAGTTCGATCCATTGACCGAGATGACAGAAGGATTGAAACGAATCGATTGGAACGCCGGCAAGCTCGATAAACAGATAGTCTCCACGTTCGCCGGTGTCAGTCCGCAAATCGCACAGGAAGTGGTTCATCTCGCAAAAACGCCGAATCGAGATTCCTTACAGCAAGCATTTGAGAACGTCCTTCGTCAACTCGATGGTCCCTACGTTTTCCAACAACTTGCGAATGGTAAAGAACGATTCGCTCCGATTGCATTGACAGCCGGGGACATCGAAACCGAGGAAACGTATGAATCGAGTAAAGAAGTGCTCGACCGTTTCTACTATGAAAAAGCGAACCGTGACCGTGTGAGACAACAAGCGCACGATGTCGAACGTCTCCTTAAATCAGAACTCGAAAAGAATCAATTAAAACGGCGTCGTCTCTTAGACGACATGAAGGCGACGGAGCGGGCGGATGAGTTACAAAAATACGGCGAGCTGTTGACGACGTATCTATTCCAACTCGAGAAAGGGATGCGTGTCGCCGAAGTCGTCGATTATTATGACGAGAACGGTGCAATCCTCTCCATTCCGCTCGACCCACTCAAAACACCGAATGAGAATGCGCAGCAATACTATAAGAAATACAACAAACTAAAAGTAGCCAAAGTCGAAGTGAAGAAACAGATGGAGTTGAACGATGCAGAAATCGAATATTTAGAGACGCTCATCGCCCAACTCGACGTCGCTTCCCCGTCCGACCTTCTTGAGATTCGCGAGGAACTTGCAGAAGAAGGCTACATCCGTCAAAAACGTCAAAAGAAAAAAGCGAATCCGAAAATTTCGCTTGAAGCGTACACGTCCTCGACCGGAACAGAATTCTTTGTCGGGAAGAACAATACGCAAAACGACCATCTGACGTTCAAGTTCGCACGACGTGATGAGATTTGGCTTCATGTCAAAGATATTCCTGGGTCTCACGTGATTATCCGCTCGACGGAACCAGACGAGACGACATTACTAGAAGCCGCATCAGTCGCCGCCTACTTCTCGAAAGCACGCGCATCAAGTGGCGTGCCTGTCGATTACACACGCGCCCGTTTCGTGAAAAAACCGAGCGGTGCGAAACCGGGATTTGTCATCTATACAGATCAACAGACCGTCTACGTGACTCCGGATGAGCAATTGATGAAGTCATTGAAACAATCGTAAACATGAAGACCCGCCATCGTGATAGCGGGTCCAGACTATAGACAAAGTATAGGTGTCATGCCCCAATCCGGACACGGCTCGCTTTCCTAGGGGCAAGCAGGGAGCCGCATCGCGACTGCGTCACTGCTGGGTCTCCCTTTGCTTGCTATTCCCTCAGGAGTCTCGCCTGCCCGTTCTTGGTCACCTTTTGTCCATCGTCCCATATAATGGTGTGAGAAGAACACACAGGGGACGGATCTGATGATCAACAAGTCGACACGATCCATCCTTCGCGGTCTGACGAACGGAACGGATGTTGAACGGCAGCCCGAGGCGGATGATCTCGGGGTCGATGACGGGCGGGCTCGGCGTCTACCTTCTCTTCCCCCTGATACATCGATTCGAAGTAAGTATCGAGCTTTTTCTTCGGCCGTCGAGGCCCTTAGAAGAAGACAAACGGCCGCCAGATGACGACCGTTTGCGTTGCTCGCCCGACGGCGCCCCGACTCCTACAGGAAAGCAATCCGACGGAGACCCAGCAGCGACCTAGGTCGCGATGCGGCTCCGGGATTGCCTGAGGAAAGCGTGGGCGCCGGAAGGACGAGTTCGAACATGCTATTTGTCAACAAGCTAGACCCGTCATCATCATGGCGGGTCTTCTACGTGTAGAGGGTTCACGTTTTCGGATCATGCTTGAACGCCTCGAGCTGTTCATGATAGTCGAGCAAATGCCCGTGTAAAATTTCTGAAACGGATAAATCTTCATGTGGAAGTTTGAAGAGCGAATAGGGCTTGTCACATGTATAGAGAATGTCGTGATGATGCGCTAGTAAATATAAAAATTCTGACTCAAATGCCTGACGCTCTTCCTCGCTCATCAACAGGAAAGCTTCTCGATGCTCGGCGAGGCTCTCTAGCAACAAGACCAGCTTGTCTTCAAGGTGAATCAACAAACGGTATTGTTTGATCGTCATATATTTCAATTTGACGTTCGTCACTTTCATGTCCTCTTGAAGCATCATATGAAGCTCCTGATGGCCAAGGATGCGGGCTCGCGTTTCTAGCAGCTCTGCCGGGGAACCGACGAGCTCTCGCCAGTGATGGAACAAGTAAGAAGAAGTCTTACGTACCTCGTTCAATAACCGGTCCTCATAACGAGGAGGCATGAACGCGTAATTGACACCGAGTGAAACGAATACACCAACCGCCGTTAATAGAGAACGGGTCCACGCATAATGGAAGAAGTCCGATGTAGGACTTTCGAGCATCATGACGATGGCAAATGCCGCATACGTCGACATGTGGGTTTTATCGAACGTCGTGTTAAGCGTGAGCGAAACGATGACGGCTAATCCAATCGAGAGCGGATTGACACCGAACAAATAGACGATGAAGAGCCCGCACATAAGACCGACGACCGTTCCGAATATGCGACTGAATACGATTTTAGACGATCGCTTGACGGTCGGTTGCATCGCCACAACTGCTGCGATGGCTCCCATCCCTGAATAAATCCCGAAGATATACCACGAGATGGCGACGGTGATGGCGACGGCAATTCCAGTTTTTAACGTACGTAACCCGATTTTCGGGATGTATCGTTGTCCATTCATTTGAGTTCGACCTTTCCTGTCTCAGAAATCAGTTCCACCACCGGTCGATTCGATGTCGACAATTGATACACACCCGGTTCGACTTCTTCGTAACGGTCGCTACTCGAGACTTTTCCGGTCGTCGTCACGTTCACTTGTCCTGTCGCATGTTTCGGCGCGTAACTAAGCGTCCCAGCTTCCGTTTGGATGGTCATCGCTTGATTGACGACAACATCGCTGACGGTCGCATGACGATAAGAGCGAATGTCACCGTTCACAAGTCGTGCCGATTCGATGGTCGTATCGCTTTTCGATTCAATCCGTAGACGATCACTATCAATCTGTTTCAAATTGACGGCATTCACATCCATAACAATCGTCTTCGCATTTAATCCTTGTCCTGTCACCTGCTCCGCTCCCAGATGAACCGATGTCATCGAGCTCGGCAAAGCGACTTTAATTTTATAGCGCGACGGTTCATCGCTCGCTCGACTTCCGAAATAGCTGAACCATCCATATCGCTCGACGACGTAGATGGTATCCCCGACTGACTTGACTTTGATGCGGCGTTCTTTCGAATTAGTCTGCATCACTTCAATCTGTACCTTTTCATTTGGACTACGAACGAATTCTACATTCCCATGGTCTGTTTCGAGTCGCAATTTCTTCATTTGATATCGGTCTTCATACTGGTCTCCTAGCGCTAATAAATGGCTGAACACAAATAAATTCACTAAAAAGAGCGCTGGGATGATTATCAAGACGAGACCGAAGGCGACTTTACGATGTTTTGGAATTGCACGAAATCGTGCGTTCCATGTCTTCTCTTTGCTTCTTGAATACGCCATATGCCTCTCCTTTTCGAATCACTTCCGTTATTTTACCATGAAGTATGACATATGCCGAATCGAAAAAGAATCCGCCCGAAGGTGGATTCTTAAGAGGTGACGAGGTCGCTCCAGGCACGAGGATCTTCTTGCCAGTCGCGAAGCGAATCGAGCTCCGAACGGTTTAGAACGCCCGTACTCTCTGCCACTTCAATCAATTCTGAGAACGTTGTCAACGATGTTGCCGTCAGATCTGCATCGCTTAGATTCTTCTGAAGAACCGGTAATCCGTACGAGAAGATGGCTTGAATCCCAATGACGTCACCACCCGCCTGACGAATCGCCTTCGCCGCATCGATACTCGACATCCCGGTCGACAATAAATCCTCGATGACGAGTACTCGAGCGCCTGCCTCGAGTCTTCCTTCAATTTGATTGCCTTTCCCATGCCCTTTTGCACTCGAACGGACATAAATAAATGGAAGCCCGAGTCGGTCAGCGAGCAATGCCCCGTGAGGGATACCTGCCGTGGCCGTCCCTGCGATCACATCGACATCGGTCGGATTCACTGACTTCACCAATCCATCGACGATGACTTGACGCACTTTCGGATAACTGAGTGTGAGTCGATTGTCGCAGTAGATCGGACTCTTCAATCCGCTCGACCAAGTATACGGCTCAGTCGGTGATAGTGTGACGGCTTCAATCTGTAAAAGTGCCTCAGCGATTTGTTTCATTCATTTGTCCCCATTCCTTCATAAATTGGTCGTACATGGCCATCGGATCAGTCGCACGTGTAATCGGTCGGCCGACGACGATTGAGTGAACGCCCGCCAATCTCGCTTCCTGTGGCGTCGCGATACGGACTTGATCATCCTCGGTTGCACCGAGTCGGATGCCAGGTGTGACCGTCATGAACGTGTTCCCTAGTTTTTGATGAATCGCTTTCGCTTCTTGAACGGATGCGACTACTCCGTCAAGTCCTGCCTGCTTCGCAAGTGTCGCTTGTCTGAGAACGGCTAGATCGAGTCGTCCGGCAATCCCGAGCTCTGTCTGCATCATGCGCTCATCTGTCGACGTCAACTGTGTGACCCCAATCAATCGAGTCGTATCATTCTCTTGGCGTAACCCGTCTAACGCATAGCGCATCATCTTTTCGCCACCTAATGTGTGGACATTCGTCACAGCCACCCCGAGTTTTCCGATTTGTCGCATCGTACGGCGTGCCGTCTCCGGGATATCGTGTACTTTCACATCGAGAAAGACCGGATAACCCCCGTCGACCAATTCTTCGACAAAGTGTGCGCCTTCACGATAAAAGAGTTCCATCCCGACTTTAACAGCCGGTCGGTTTGAAAATCGTTTCAACAAATGAAACGCTTCGTCCCGCGTTTCCACGTCAAGGGCGAGATACAAGTTGCGCATAGGCCTTCCCCCTCACATCCAAAATATGTTCGATTCCGAGTGAATCAAGTCGTGCCGGTAACGCTTCGATGATTTCCTTACAGACGTATGGATTTTCAAAGTTCGCCGTCCCGACGGCAACAGCAGAAGCCCCCGCGTAAATAAACTCGAGCACATCGTCGACCGTCCGAACCCCGCCCATGGCGATGATGGGAATGTCGACCGCTTGTGCGACTTCATACACCATCCGGACCGCTACCGGTTTGATGGCTGGACCGGATAACCCACCGATTCGGTTCGCTAAAATCGGTCGACCTGTCTCGATATTGATTCGCATCCCTACGAGTGTGTTGATCATCGTCAAGCCGTCCGCCCCGGCTGCTTCGACGGCTCGCGCCATGTCGGTGATTGACGTGACGTTCGGAGACAGTTTGACATAGACCGGCTTACTTGAAGCCGCTTTGACGAGTCGTGTAAGTTCTGCGGCCATCACCGGGTCCGTCCCAAACTGCATGCCTCCACATTTCACGTTCGGACACGAGATGTTCAATTCAATGGCTTTAATCGTCAGGTCGGCACTGATTCGACGGGCGACTTCCACGTATTCATCTGGCGTCGAACCGGCAACGTTGGCGATGATTTCCGTGTCGAACGTCGAGAGAAATGGTAACTTTTCTTCGATGATCGCATCGACTCCCGGATTTTGAAGACCGATCGCGTTGAGCATGCCCTGTGCCGTCTCGGCGACACGTGGGGTCGGATTTCCGAATCTCGATTCCTCCGTCGCTGCTTTGATCATGATGCCTCCTAAGATGGAGAGGTCATACAGTTTCGCGAATTCCTCTCCAAATCCGAAACATCCGGAAGCCGGAATAATTGGGTTTTTTAAACGAAGACCTGGTAACTCGACATTCAATCTCATAACAGCACCTCTTCCGCATTGAATACCGGACCGTCACTACAGACTTTCACATAGCCCCCCGGTGCTTGACAGACACAGGCAAAACAAGCACCGATGCCACAACCCATCCGATTCTCGATTGAGAGATATCGTTCAGGAATGGGCGAAGTGGCAACTGCCTTTAACATCGCTTCCGGACCACAGCTGAACAACACATCGGCTTGGATGCGTGCGAGGGGGCCAGTGACGAAGCCAAGCTCCCCGTGAGTACCGTCTACTGTCGTGATGATCGTCTCACCAAGTTCACGAAAGGCTTCTTCATAAAAGACGCTTTCTTTTGAATCAAACCCGAGAATCGCAATCGTTTCAATCCCCATCTCATGGAGTCGGCGTCTGACGTAGTAAAGCGGTGGGACCCCAATCCCACCTCCGACCAGGACGACTCGCTTTCCATGTTGCGCCAGTGGAAAACCGTTCCCGAGCGGACCAAGGACGTCTAGCGTGTCCCCCACTCGTTTCCCTGCCAGCTCAGTTGTCCCATCCCCAATCACTTTGTATAAGAAGGTGATTTCGTCCCCCTCGACGTTCGCCACCGATAACGGCCGACGTAACAGACCGGACGTCTTGATGTGAAAGAACGTCCCAGGGGCGACCTCCACCCCAGGGCAACGTACTTTCATTTCCATCGTCGCTTTGGCGATTTGCCGGTTGCTGACAATCGTTACGTCATGTCTCATACCATCACCCCGAACGTTGTGAATGCCGGGATGCTGACCGTTTGGAACGATAGGCTTTCAATGACTTGTAACAAGGCTTCGACTGTATCGAGCGAGGTCAGGCAAAGCGTGCCCTGCTCGGCGGCCGTTCTTCGAATCAAGAACCCGTCTTTCGTGACGAGTGCATCGCGACTCGTCGTATTAATGATCAAGTCGACGTCTCCTCGCTCAATCACACTGAGCATCGTCTCACCGTCTTCTTGAATTTTCCCGACTCGACGAACACGCATCTGTTCCGCTTCGAGACAATCAGCCGTCCCACTCGTTGCCATGAGTCGGAAACCGAGGCGGTCGAAACGTTTCGCCAAGGCGATGGCCTCATCCTTGTCATGGTCGGCAATCGTCATGAGCACGTTCCCTTTCAAGGCGATGTTCATCCCTGCTGCGACAAGCCCTTTATAGAGTGCTTTTTCGAGCGTGCGATCTGTCGCCATGACCTCCCCTGTCGACTTCATCTCAGGTCCGAGCGAAGGGTCTACCTCTTTCAATTTCGCGAACGAGAAGACCGGTACTTTGACCGAAATACTGTCCGACTCAGGATGAATGCCTGTCCCAAGACCGAGTTCTTTCAAGCTCGTCCCAAGAATCGTTTGCGTAGCAATTCGTGCGACCGGTAACCCCGTCACTTTCGAGATGAATGGGACCGTCCGGCTCGCACGTGGGTTCACCTCGATGACATATAGGTCATCCGCATAGACGAACTGGATGTTGAGCAGACCTTTGATGCGGAACGCTTTCGCCAACTTGATTGTATAATCGACGACTTTTTGTTTCAGTTCTTCACTGAGTCGTTGCGGCGGATAGACGGCAATGGAATCGCCTGAGTGTACGCCGGCACGTTCGATATGCTCCATGATGCCTGGGATGTAGACGTCCGTCCCATCACAGATGGCATCGACTTCAATCTCAATCCCTGTCAAGTAGCGATCGATGAGAACCGGTCGATCTTTTGAGGCGATGACCGCATGTCGCATGTACCGTTCAAGCTCAGACTGTTCATATACGATTTCCATCGCTCGTCCACCGAGGACGTACGATGGTCGGACGAGTACCGGATAGCCGAGCTCATTCGCACAAGCGACGGCCTCTTCCACATTTGTCGCCGTCTTCCCAGGTGGTTGAGCCAATCGTTCCGCTGACAATGTGGCTTCGAACGCCTTTCGGTCTTCGGCACGGTCGATATCTTCGAGGGTCGTCCCAAGAATTTTCACGCCGTTCGCTTCTAGCGATGCCGCTAAGTTAATGGCAGTCTGTCCACCGAATTGGACGATGACACCTAGCGGGTTCTCGTTCTCGATGACCTCCAACACGTCTTCTGTCGTCAACGGCTCGAAGTACAACCGATCGGAGATGGAGAAGTCTGTCGAGACCGTTTCCGGGTTGTTGTTGATGATGATGGCTTCGTATCCTGCATCGCGAATCGTATCGATCGAGTGGACGGTCGCATAGTCGAACTCGACACCTTGTCCGATTCGAATCGGACCCGATCCGAGGACGAGGATGGACTCCCGGTCTGTCTTCACCGCTTCGTTCTCCACTTCATACGTCCCGTAGAAGTAAGGTGTCTCCGATGCGAACTCGGCTGCGCACGTATCGACCATCTTATAGACGGGACGAATGCTCCATTCTTTCCGTTTCGTGCGAACCGCTTTCGTATCCATCGACAGCATACGGGCGATTGCCACATCACTGAAACCTAGACGTTTCACATCCAGTAGACGTTCTGACGTCAACGGCTCCTTGATCAGTTGTTGCTCTGCCTGCCAGATCCGATTCAATTTCTGTAAGTAGAATCGATCGATTTTTGTCAGTTGGTGTAGCGTTTCTACCGTGTATCCGCGACGAAGGGCTTCATAGACGATGAACAAACGCTCGTCTGTCGGATGAATGAGTCCATTCTCGAGCTGTTCTGTGTCTAGTGCTTGAAGTTGTGGAAGGTGGAGTTCTTCCATCCCCAGCTCGAGCGAGCGAACCGCTTTTAGCAGAGCCTCTTCTAAATTCCGACCGATGGCCATGACCTCACCCGTTGCCTTCATTTGTGTGCCTAAGCGGCGATCCGCGGACTCAAACTTATCGAAGGCGAAGCGTGGGATTTTAGCGACGACGTAATCGAGCGCCGGTTCGAACGAGGCGTAGCTCGTCTCTGTGACCGGGTTTTTCAATTCTGATAGCTTGTAACCGACAGCGACTTTCGCAGCAAGCTTGGCAATCGGATAGCCTGTCGCTTTTGATGCGAGCGCTGAGCTCCGTGAAACACGTGGATTCACTTCGATGACATAGTACGTGAAACTGTCTGGGTCGAGTGCGAATTGGATGTTACACCCACCCTCAATACCGAGTGCCCGAATGATATCGAGCGAGACGCTGCGTAACATCTGATAATCCCGATCTGATAGCGTCTGCGTAGGGGCGAATACGATCGAGTCACCGGTGTGGACTCCAACCGGGTCAAAGTTTTCCATCGCACAGACGATGATGGCTTGGTCACTCGAGTCACGCATGACCTCGAACTCGACTTCTTTCATCCCGGCAATCGATTTCTCCAACAAGACTTGCGTAACAGGACTCGCCTTTAATCCAGATTCAACGATTTGCTCGAACGATTCCCGGTCATGGGCAATCCCGCCACCAGTTCCCCCGAGCGTGTACGCAGGTCGGATGATGATCGGGTATCCGATCCGTTCCGCAAATCCCCAGGCAGACTCGAGCGTATGGACGATCTCACTTTCAGGTACGCCGTGACCGAGTTCGAACATCAAGTTACGGAACTGTTCCCGGTCCTCCGCCTGAACGATCGCAGACAATTTTGTTCCAAGAAGTTCCACGCCACAATCCCGCAGGACGCCTCGTTTGTCGAGTTCAAAAGCCAAGTTCAAACCCGTCTGCCCGCCAAGCGTGGCAAGGAGTGCATCCGGACGTTCCTGCCGAATGATTCGCTCGACGAATTCTGGTTCGAGCGGTTCGATATAGACACGGTCCGCCGTCGTCGGATCTGTCATGATGGTGGCCGGATTCGAGTTGACGAGGATGACTTCGTAGCCTTCTTCTTTCAAGGCAAGACATGCCTGTGTACCAGCATAATCAAACTCCGCTGCTTGTCCGATTACAATCGGTCCTGATCCGATTACGAGGATTTTCTGAATATCTGGTCGTTTTGGCATGTCAAATTCCCACTTTCTGTTTGTTTTCTTGTACGAGTTGCATGAATCGGTCAAATAAGTCGTTAGCGTCGAACGGTCCCGGTGCTGCCTCCGGATGATACTGTACCGAGAAGGTCGGGTGATGGAGATGTCTTACCCCTTCGATCGTTCCGTCATTGACCGCACGGTGTGTGACGATGAGCGGTGTATCGAGCAGTGACGTTTCCTCAACCGCATATCCATGGTTTTGAGAGGTGATGGTCACGGCACCGGTCTCAAGCTCGAGCACCGGATGATTCGCGCCACGATGTCCGAACGGAAGCTTGAATGTGTTCGCACCGTTTGCGAGAGCAATCAGTTGGTGACCGAGACAAATCCCGAACATCGGTGTCGTCGGCATCAGTTGCTCGATGAGCGGCAGTGCCGTCGGAACGTCTTTAGGATCTCCTGGTCCATTTGACAACATGATGCCGTCCGGCTCATACCGTAATACATCCTCTGCCGTCGCATCGTGCGGGAAAACGACGACCTCACAGTCTCGTTTCATCAACTCGCGCATGATTCCAAGCTTCGCCCCGAAGTCGATCAAAGCGATGCGAGGGCCAGTTCCAGTACTCACATATGTCCGCTTCGTCGATACGCGTGCGACTTGATCGTTCGGCGATTCTTCATCAAAACGGGATTGCACCTCGTCCCACGTCAACTCTCCATCGATGAGGACGCCGCGCATAACCCCTTTCGCTCGTAAATGACGTGTCAACATCCGTGTATCGATATCCGAAAGTCCCGGAATGCCGAAGCGGGTGAGTGTCGCGTCGAGTGTCGCCGTTGAACGGAAGTTCGATGGCGTATCGCATGCTTCTTTCACGATTAACGCTTTTGCCATCGGAATCGTCGTTTCAAAATCCTCACGATTGATGCCATAGTTCCCAATCAATGGGTTCGTCAGTACAATCATTTGGTCGCAGTATGATGGATCTGATAAGATTTCTTGGTATCCTGTCATACCTGTCTGGAAAACGACTTCCCCCATCGTATCAGCCGGTGCCCCGAATCCTTTACCGACAAAATTCATTCCATCCTCAAGCCATAATGTTCGTTTCATCAAATCGCCCCTTATATACAATTTCACCGCCGACCATCGTCATGACCGGCCATCCGACAAGCTTTTCCCCTGCGAACGGTGTATTCTTTCCTTTTGAGTAAAATGTCGTAGGATCGACCGTGCGAGACGTTTCCGTATCGATGAGAATCAGGTCCGCATCCACCCCAACTTTCAATTCTCCTCTCGATAAACCGAATACGTCACTCGGACGTTTCGTCATCCAGTCGAGCAACTGATGCTCCTCCATGACGCCCGTTTTTACAAACGTCGTGTACAGAAGTGGAAAGGCAGTCTCGAAGCCGGTAATTCCAAACGGAGCCCGCTCTATCCCTTGTGCTTTTTCTTCTACTGTATGGGGGGCATGGTCCGTTGCGATCATATCGATCGTCCCGTCAAACAATCCCTCAAGGAGGGCCTGTCGATCATCCTCGCTTCGGAGCGGTGGGTTCATCTTGAAGTTTGCATCGAGCCCAGGGATATCGTCCTCGCTCAAGACGAGATGATGCGGCGTCACTTCTGCGGTCACGTGGATGCCGGCTCGTTTCGCATCCCGAATGACACGAACCGATTGGCGGGATGAGACGTGACAGACATGATAATGACACCCTGTCTCTTCAGCAATCAAAACGTCGCGAGCGATATGGATGCTCTCCGCAAGGCTCGGAATTCCTTGAATGCCATGCGCCTCACTGAATTTGCCCTCGTGGACCGACCCGGCCTTTAACGTATTGTCCTCACAGTGGGCGACGACCGCTTTGTTCAATCGTTTCGCTTCACGCATGGCTTGTCGCATCATCGCCGCCGATTGGACACCGACACCATCATCCGTGAAGGCGAAGGCATCTGCGAGCGATTCCATGTCGACCTGTTCTTCCCCGAGCTGTCGTTTCGTGATGGCGGCGTAAGGTAACACACGTACGACCGCATCTTGTTCGATTTTTTGAAGGAGGACGTCCATTGTTTCGCGATTGTCAGGAACCGGTCTCGTGTTCGGCATCGAGCAGATAGTCGTAAATCCCCCTGCCGCTGCCGCCATCGTCCCCGTCTGAATCGTCTCTTTCGCCTCGCCCCCTGGTTCACGCAAGTGGACGTGGACATCGACGAGTCCTGGTGCGAGCAGATAGCCTGATGCATCGAGGACTTCTTGTCCCTCGGTCTCCCCTTTATAGTCGAGTGATTTTATCTTTCCGTCTTTCACTTGAATGGATGTCGTACGCTTCGTTCCCTTGTCATACCATGTCGCGTTTTGAAGTATCATTGTTGTCCTCCTAATGCTCGATTTAAGATGCTCATCCGGGCATACACCCCATTCTTCATTTGCGGGAAGATGCGTGACCGTTCATGCTCGATCAGACTTCCCGCAATCTCCACATCCCGATTGACCGGAGCCGGGTGCATGATGATGGCGCCTGCCTTCATTCGCTCGACGCGTTCGACCGTCAAACCGAACTGTGTGTGATACTCTTCTTTAGAGAAGACGTCTCCCATGATATGGCGCTCGTGTTGTACACGGAGCAACATGATGACGTCACATTCGCCTATGATGTCATCGAGTTCTTTTCGCTCTAGCCCCATCGAATCGTCCCACCAAGAGGCAGGACTACAACCGACCACGTTTGCTCCGAGGCGCTTCAAGACGCTTGCGTTTGAGCGAGCGACCCGACTATGGACGAGGTCACCACAGATGGCGACGTTCAATCCTTGGAACGTTCCGAACTCTTCAAAGATGGTAACGAGGTCGAGCAACGATTGAGATGGATGTTCCCCGCTCCCGTCCCCTCCGTTCAACACCGGGATATTCAACTTTTCGATGAGTTCGTGATAATAGCCCGCTTCCGGATGTCGAATGACGAGTGCATCCACACCGATGGCTTCGAGCGTTTTACACGTATCGTAGAGCGTCTCGCCTTTCGTGACCGATGACGTCGTCACATCGAACGGAATCTCCTGCATGTTCAAGTGGCGCTCGGCCATTTGAAACGAGTTTTTCGTACGTGTCGAGTTTTCAAAGAACAGGTTCGCTACGGTCTTCCCGTCAAACAGTGGAGGAAGATCTCCTTGCTTGTAGCGCAATGATTCTTCAATCATGCCCATGATCTCTTCAAGGGAAAGTGTGTCCAAACTGACGAAGTGTTTGACCGGTTTCACGTTTGTTTGCATCGTATTCAATGTTCGTCTCCTCCTTTTATTAGAGGCAAAGAGAAAAGGCGTCTCTTCACCGATGTGAAGGGACGCCTTTATCTGGGCAGGGTACACCCAAATAAACGAGCCTTCACTTTGCCGACCTCACGGGATCGAATTAAAAGTTACTTGCTTGTTTCGTTTCTTCAGTTGTGTTGACTTCGACTGCTGTGTCGTCTTCTTCATGCGGTAAGATGGCGTTCAACAAAATGCCGACGACCGTCGCGAGTGCCATGCCTTGTACCGGGAAGCTCCCGATTTGAACCATCGCACCTCCGAGTCCGATGACGAGGATGACCGACGAGATGATCAAGTTGCGTTTTTCTGCCAAGTCGACTTTGCTCTCCACCATCGTCCGTAATCCGTTCGAGGCGATGACACCGAACAAGAGGATCGAGATTCCACCTTTGACCGGGTTCGGGATGGTCGAGATGAATGCTTCGATATGACCGAGGAATCCGAAGCTGATGGCCATGAGTGCTGCGCCAGCGATGACGTAGACACTGTAGACTCGTGTGATGGCCATGACGCCGTTGTTCTCACCGTAAGTCGTACATGGTGGTCCACCGAGTGCAGAGGCGACGGCTTTTCCCACTCCGTCTCCGAGTAGCGTGCGATGGAGACCTGGATCTTTCATCGTTTCTCGTCCGATAATTTTTGACGTGACCATCTGATCTCCGATGTGCTCCGTCATCGTGACGAGTGCGACCGGAACGATGGCGAGAAGGGCACCGACTTGCCACATCGGCATGTAGTCGACGAACACCATCGTGAAGTCAGGAAGTTGGAACAGGCTGGCTTGTTGAATCGGCGAATAATCGATGATGCCGAATGCTGCTGCGACTGCGTATCCTCCCACGATTCCAAAGAGGATTGGGACCGCTCCCCAGACACCTTTCAGCTTCGTCATGGCGAGCATCGTGATTCCAAGTGTAAGCAGGGCAATCGTCATGAACGTTCCGTTATAGGCACCATCTTGATTCATCGACATGTCGATGGCGACCGGTGCAAGCGAGAGTCCGATGACCATGATGACCGGTCCGACGACGACCGGTGGGAGCAATCGGAGCAACCAGTTGACGCCCGTCTTATAGATGATCAAGGAAACGACCCCGTATACAGACCCGGCGACGATTCCGCCGAAGAGTGCGGCTTCGACACCCCATTGCTGGCTGACCGCTATGATCGGGGCGATGTAGGCAAAACTTGAACCTAAGTATGTTGGGACTTTGAAGCGTGTAATCGCTAAGAATGAGAGCGTGGCCACGCCGGAAGCGACGAGGGCGACCGATGTATTTAATCCTGTCAAAATCGGGACTAAAATCGTCGCTCCGAACATGGCGAAGACGTGTTGAAGGCTGAATAATAGCCATTGTGGAAAGTGAGCTGGACGCTCGTGGATGTGTAGAACAGGTTGTTTCATATTGAATTCTCCTTCCTGGCCTCTCTGGACCACCTTAAAGGTATGCGTTTATTGCTGATGGATCGTGACTTCATCCGCCGTGTCGACTTCACTGAGTCGGACAACGACTTGCTCGGACTTGGACGTCGGAACGTTCTTTCCGATAAAATCTGGTCGAATCGGGAGTTCCCGATGGCCTCGGTCAATCAAGACAGCGAGTTGGATATAATCCGGACGACCATGGTCGACAAGCGCGTCCATTGCGGCACGAACTGTTCGACCGGTATAGAGGACGTCGTCGACGAGGACGACCGTCTTTCCATTGATATCATGGGGTAGCTCTGTCGCTTTGACTTCAGGGTCTAACGACTTCTTCGATAAGTCATCCCGGTAAAGCGTGATATCGAGATTGCCGAGTGCGACCGGCTTGCCTTCAATCTCCTCGATTCGGCGAGCGAGTCGGTCAGCGAGCGTCTCGCCTCTCGTCTTGATTCCGACGAGGACGACGTCATCGATTCCTTTGTTTCGCTCGATAATCTCGTGTGCGATTCGGGTCAAGGCACGACGGATGGCTGACTCATCTAAAATGACTGATTGTTTCACGTGATTCCTCCTTCCAAACTTCAGTAAAAAAGAAGACTCCCTCATCCGGCTGGAAAGGGAGTCTTCATCAAAAACGGCATACGACTGCCGGGGTTGAATTGACGTACATGTGACCGCGGTCACAATCCTTTCACAGCCTCTCTGGACTGGGTTTAAAGGTGTTATGCTTCCTAGACTATAAATCGGAACGTGACAGAAGTCAACGAGTTTTCTCGATTTTATCCAATTTTGCGAGTTCCGCATTGAAGTCTTCTGGTAATGGGGCCTCAAACTCCATCCATTCTTTCGTACGAGGATGGTGGAACCCGAGCGTTGCCGCATGGAGCGCTTGACCGCCTAAATCAATCGTGCGGCGTGGACCATATTTCGGGTCACCGGCGAGCGGATGACCGATATAACGCATGTGTACACGGATCTGGTGCGTGCGTCCCGTTTCTAATTTACACTCCACGAGCGTGAAGTCTTTATAACGTTCGAGTAAACGGAAGTGTGTCACGGCTTCTTTTGCGTTTCGGTCCGTCACGGTCATACGCTGACGATCATTCGTATCACGACCGATCGGAGCTTCAATCGTTCCAAGTTCGTGGACGAGTTCGCCATGGACGAGCGCGATATACTCCCGTTTGATGGTCTTGTCTTTCAACTGGCTCGCGAGCGACTCATGAGCCAAGTCATTTTTAGCGACCATGAGAAGACCCGTCGTGTCCTTATCAATCCGATGGACGATTCCGGGACGTTTGACTCCGTTGATGCCCGAGAGGTCATCGCAATGATAAAGTAGCGCATTGACGAGCGTCCCTGACGTGTGACCGGCTGCAGGGTGAACGACCATCCCGCGTGCCTTGTTGACGACGATGACGTCTTCATCTTCAAAGACGATCTCGAGCGGAATGTCTTCAGGCAACACTTCGAGTTCGACCGCTTCCGGCACGTTCACTTCTACTTCATCCCCCACTTGAAGCTTGTAGTTCGCTTTCACGGCACTACCGTTGACGAGGAGGGCCCCCGTCTTGATCCATTCCTGTACTTGCGAGCGTGACCATTCACCACGGTCACTGACCCACTTATCAATCCTTGCCTTTTCATCGGCGACAAAAGTATACGATTCCATTACGATTGTCCCCTTTCTTTGTGTAATTTTTCTTCAAATAAAATCCCGATGACCATCAAGATGACACCGAATGTGAGTGCCATATCAGCCACGTTAAAGATTGGGAAGTTGTATCCGAACGGATACGTATCGACAAAGTCGACGACTTCGCCCCGGAACAAGCGATCGATAAAGTTACCGATGGCACCGGCTAACAGTAATCCGACACTATATCCGAGGAGCTGATAGCCGTTCACTTCTTTGTGCAAGAAGTAAACGAGTCCGGCAACGACGAGGATGGTGATGATAAAGAAGAACGCCATCTGTCCTTCTAACATCCCCCAAGCCGCTCCTTTGTTGCGGTAGGACGTCCAATATAACAAGTTCGGGATGACTTCAATCGATTGACCAATTGTCATCGTCTGAACGACCACCCATTTTGTGAGTTGATCGATCAAAATCAAGATGAGCGCCAATCCATAATATCGTTTCATATGCGTCTCCTTTCAAGCCGTTAAGAAACCGGAGTGGGGACGCCACTCCGGTTCGTCTTAACCGATTACTGATGCACAGCGCGGGCAAAGCTCTGGATGCTCTTCGTTTTGTCCAAGCTCTGTCGAGTATGTCCAACAACGTGCACAAGCGGCTCCATCCGCTTTCATGACTGTGATTTTCGTCGTCGCATAATCGACGTCTGCCGTCTCAGCCCACTCCACTTGCGATACTTGAAGCAGTTGGCTGACATTGTCGATCGTGTTCAACAAGTCGGCAGTCTCTGCTTTTGGTGCGAGAATCAACTTCGCTTCGAGCGGTTTCCCGATCAACTTTTCTCCACGTGCGATTTCAATCGCTTTGAGGACGTCGTCGCGGAAGATGAGGAACTTCGACCACTTCTCGAGTAATGCCGTTTCGTCTCCTGTGAGCGCGCTCACTTCTTCTAAATCCGTCAAGAAGATGCTTGCTTCTGACTTTCCAGGCACTTCTTTCCATGCCTCATCGGCAGTGTGTGGAAGGATTGGAGCCAATAGTTTCGTCAAGAGGACGACGGCATCGTACATGACCGTCTGAACGGCACGACGACGGAGATCGTCTTCACGTTCGATATACAGGATATCTTTTGTGAAGTCGAGGTAGAACGATGACAACTCGTTGACACAGAAGTTATGAACGAGGTGATACACGGCCATAAAGTCAAACTCATCATATGCTTTGACAACTTTTGTCTGCAATTGTTTGAGCTTCGTCGCCATGAAGCGGTCCACTTCCGGCATATCGTCGAATGCGACACGCATCGATGGCTCGAACCCGTTCAAGTTCCCGAGTAAGAAGCGAATCGTGTTACGCATCTTCCGGTAAACTTCTGACACCTGTTTGAAGTTATCGTGTGACGCACGTACGTCCGACTGGTAATCGACGGATGCGACCCAAAGGCGTACGATCTCTGCGCCATACTGCTTCACAAGATCGTTCGGTGCAATCGTGTTACCGAGCGATTTCGACATTTTGCGTCCGTCCCCATCGAGGACGAATCCGTGACTCAAGACATTCCGGTACGGTGCTTTCCCAGTCGTCGCAACGGCCGTCGAGAGTGACGAGTTGAACCAACCACGATATTGGTCCGATCCTTCAAGGTAAAGGTCAGCCGGACGACGAAGGTTTTCGCGTTCTTCTAATACACCAGCGTGTGAAGAACCTGAATCGAACCAGACGTCCATGATGTCGAGCTCTTTACGGAATTCACCGTTCGGACTGTTCGGGTGAGTGAACCCTGCAGGGAGAAGGTCTTTCGCTTCACGCTCATACCAAACGTTTGAACCGTGCTCACGGAATAAGTTGGCGATGTGGTCGATTGTCTCGTTCGTGATGATTTCCGTTCCATCTTCCGCATAGAAGATTGGGATTGGAACTCCCCAGGCACGCTGACGGCTGATGACCCAATCTCCACGGTCACGGACCATGTTGTAGAGACGTGTCATTCCCCATTCAGGGACCCAGTTCACTTCCTCGATCTCACGGAGCATGTCTTCACGGAAATCTTTGATGGACGCGAACCATTGTGGTGTCGCACGGAAGATGACCGGCTTCTTCGTACGCCAGTCATGCGGGTACGAGTGTTTGATGAACTTCAAGTTGAGCAAGTAGCCGTTCTCTTCAAGCTTCATACCAATTTGTTTGTTCGCATCTTCGTAGAAGAGACCTTCGAAACCAGGGGCTTCGTCTGTCATATAGCCACGGTCATCCACCGGGCAAAGGACGTCTAATCCGTAAGCCTGTCCGACGCGATAGTCGTCTTCCCCGTGTCCAGGTGCTGTGTGTACGAGTCCAGTCGCATCCGCAGTGACGTGGTCGCCAAGGATGACGAGTGACGTCCGGTCATACAATGGATGTTGGGCCGTCATGTACTCGAAGTCACGTCCGTTCCAAGACCCACTCACTGTGTAATCCGTCCATCCGAGCGCTGCCGTCACTTCTTCAACGAGCGTTTCCGCGACGATATAGCCTTTTCCTTCATGTTCGATACGCGTGTAAGTCAACTCATCACTTACCGCGATTCCAAGGTTCGCCGGGATTGTCCAAGGCGTCGTCGTCCAGATGACGAAGTGATCGTCTGACGTCAACGTATCTTTACCGTCCACGACACGGAACGCCACGTAGATAGCCGGTGATTTTTTATCGTAATATTCAATCTCTGCTTCCGCGAGTGCCGACTCGGAAGATGGTGACCAGTAAACCGGTTTTTTCCCTTTGTAGATATAACCCTTCTCAGCCATCGACCCGAACAAACGAATCTGTGCCGCTTCGTATTCAGGAAGGAGCGTGATGTATGGGTTCTCAAAGTCTGCGAGAAGACCGAGACGTTTGAATTGTTCGCGTTGCGAGTTCACTTGCTCCATCGCATACTCTGCACACTTTTCACGGAATTCCGCGACTGTCATTTCCTTACGATTGACGCCTGCTTTTTGAAGGGCGTTCTCGATTGGAAGACCGTGCGTGTCCCATCCTGGAATCATTGGAGACTGATAGCCGTTCATCCCTTTGAAACGAACGATGATGTCTTTCAATACTTTGTTCATCGCGTGTCCCATGTGGATGTCACCGTTCGCATATGGAGGTCCATCATGTAAGATATATTGTGGTTTCCCAGCATTTTTTTCTTGTACCTTGTTGTAAAGGTCCATATCTTCCCATTCTGTTTGCATCGCTGGCTCGCGCTTTGGTAAATTCCCACGCATCGCGAATTCTGTGTTTGGCATTAATAGCGTGTCTTTGTAGTTCATCGAAACTCCTCCATCAACATTTTTTAGAAAACAAAAAAACCAACCCATCCCTGATAGGGACGAGTTGGTTGACTCGCGGTACCACCCTACTAGTCTCATCATCATGAGACCGCTCTCGGTAACCGATAACGAGGTCAGGCGGTCACGCTTACTTCAGTTCAGCGTGACGACTCATAGGGGATACCGATTCAAGTCTTTCTCCTAGGCTCTCACCGTCCCTAAGTCGCTTCGTAGGTATGACTCGATCGACGCGTCCTACTCAACGTGTTGATCATTTATCCGTGTTGTTCTTCATTACGTGTGACTTCGTCGTCATTATACGCAAGTTCTGTTCTATCGTCAAGAACCGTCTGCACAGGCGGTTCCCCGACAATCGTTTCCCATTCCGTACTGTTGAGAAGTTCCATTTGCGCATCGACGAGGACGCGGAAGCGTGTCCGATACAACTCTACTTTCTTGAGCATTTGAACGACTTCTCGTTCAGCAAGTTGCTCTTTGCGCGCCGCTTCCTCTTCACGAGCGAACGCTTCACGTTCCGCTTGTTTCAAGATGAGACTCGCTTCTTTTTGAGCATTGTTCTTCACTTCTTCCGCCGCTTCCTGCGCGACGATAATCGATTTGTTCAACGTATCTTCCATCGAGGAGAAGTAGTCAATGCGGGCTTGCATATCGTTGACAAGTTCTTCATACCGTCGATTCTCACGAATCAATAGTTCAAACTCTTTAATGATTTGATCTAAAAATTCATTGACCTCATCGATGTCGTACCCACGAAAACGGGAAGAGAATTCTTTATTATGAATATCAATCGGTGTCAACGCCATTCGACTTTCCTCCTAATTTCAACGTATGGTGCCATACTGGATTTTAATTTTTTCACGTTTGGTCGATCCGAGAATCTCCATCAATTTGATGCGACCATATCCACGGACGGATAGTAGATCATCCGGTTCAAGGATGAAGCTCGCGTCTTCAATGACTTTATGATTCACTTTACAGTCGCCATGTTTGACGAGCGCCTGCGCTTTTTGCCGAGAGATGTTAAGCACCTCGCTTGCGACCGTATCAAATCGTAAGGAAGAGACGATGCCGAACCCTTCGATCCATTCGGTCGCAGGGACGACAAGAACCTCGTCTTTTGGCACGGAAGAAATGCGAACTCTCGCTTTTCCGACACGTTCAAGATTCATTTCAATGAACCCGACCGCTTCACGCGTCGTCGCAAATTGTACAATCTCATCGTCAAGAACGACATCTCCGAACTTTTGACGTTTCAGTCCAGCGTTCAGCAATGTACCTGTCACTTGTCGATGCGTCAAGTCCACGAATTTTGTTGGGTACTCGATTCGACGGATCTCAATCTCAAAATCATCTGGATTGAGTTCATAGTAATCCGGCGCTAAAATCAGACGACGTCGTTCCGCGCCTTCAAATCCGCCATCATCATGAATGACAAGTTGTTTACCGACGAGTTGTTTGACGATTTGCTGTTCACGTGGGTCTAGAAAATCCGTCAATTTCAACACATAGCTATTCTCCACTTGTTGTACCCAGTCGAGCACTTGTTCAACGAACGCGCGTTCACTTGGTCGATAATGGTCATAGACGCTCATACGTCACCCAAAGATCGCAGCGATGCCGGCTTGGGCCATACGAAGCACGAACAGCGCAACGATTGGGGAGATATCAAGCATACCACCAATCGGTGGGATGATCCGGCGAAACGGCGCCAAGAACGGTTCACACAAAAACGATAAGATTTGACCAAATTTAGATTCGCGTGCGTTCGGGAACCATGATAATAAAATATAGCCGATGAGGACCCAACTATAGATACCAAGTAGATCGCTCAACGTGTTGCCTAAGGCAGGGATTACGTTTTCCATTCAGTTACCACCCTTTACTGTGAAGTTCATCCTCCGATATCAAGTTTGAGATTGAACCAGTCAATTCGACGTTGTTCGGAGTACACAGAATCGTGTTATGTCCAATCGAAGTCATCGATCCCTCAAGGGCGTATACGACACCTGAGAGGAAGTTGACGACTTGACGCGATTGCTCTTTTGACATGCGCTGAAGGTTGACGATGACAGCACGGTTTTCTTTCAAATGATCGCTAATGTCTTGCGCCTCAGCAAACACACGCGGCTCAGCCAATACGACTTTTGAACGGTCTTTCTTTTTCGTATTTAATGCCACGAGATTATTCGCTGATTTTGGACGATCATCCTGTCTGACGACAGATGTTTCGGTTGTAGAAGGAGCTGCTGCATTTGCCACAGTATACTCTTCTTCTTCATATGTGCTGTTCGGATCTTCTTCGAGTCCAAAGAAATCTTTCATTTTGTTTTTGATTGACATAACGGATTCCTCCTTAAGATATATTATTGCACAAGTACGGTACCAATACGAACAAACGATGCGCCTTCTTCAATCGCGATTGGATAATCGTTTGACATCCCCATCGACAGCTCCGTGCATGGTGCGTGTTCAAACGCATTTGCCTTCACTTCATCACGTAGATGACGGAGACGGCGGAACGTTTCACGAAGTGTTGACTCTTCTTCAGTGAATGGTGCCATCGTCATCAGCCCGATGATTCGAATATGAGGATACTGTTTACAGTTCTCGATGAAGGGCACGACTTCCTCTATTTCGAGACCATGTTTTGAATCTTCTCCTGACGTGTTCACTTGAACGAAACAATCGATTGTTCGGCTCGCGCGCTTGTCAATCTCCGATGCAAGAGACAAGCGGTCGAGCGAATGAATTGCCGCGACGTAATCAATGATTTGTCTCACTTTGCGTGTCTGTAACGTACCGATAAAATGAAATCTTGCATCCTTCGGCATCCCTTCAACCTTCTCGAGTAAAGAATCTGGACGGTTTTCTCCGAAATCACGAATCCCTTCTTCATAAAGGGCATTCGCCACATCGACACCGACCGATTTCGTGACTGCGATCAGTGTCGGTTCTACTTCTTGAACATGTGATGCCATGATGGATTGAACTTTTTTAACATTATCTGAAATACTCACGATTTCCGCTCCTTGACAATGACTGCCGCAAACCGACGTTTCCTCTCTCCATCTCGATAGGAGAAAAACGGGCTGTCCGCGCCAGTCGTTAAATTCGATTGCATGACCTCAGTGTCATGTTCTTTTGCCAATACTTCATTGACGGTTTGGAGGGACAAGAGCGCGTGCTCACCCGACTCGTTTCGCACTGACCGTTCATATGCAATCGGCGAAACATCCCGGACGGCCTGGAGAACACGACCATCGACCTCATAGTCACTTCCTGAGATGGAGGGACCGACGAGCATGTCTACATCGGTCGCCTCGATTCCTTGCTCAGCAAACGCCTGCATCATGGTCTTAACGATGTTTCCGACCGTTCCCTTCCACCCGGCATGAGCGATGCCGATGACTCCATGATCTTTCGCACAGAAGAAGAGCGGTACACAATCAGCAAAGACGAGGGCTAACGGTAACGCGTCTTCGGTTGTGAGAAGCCCATCTGTTTTCGGAATCGCCTCTTCATATCGGAATGCCCCCTTACCTTTGTCCGACGAATCGACGACTTGGACAGTCGTACCATGTACTTGATCCGCCCACACGGAGTCCTCTAACGAGAGCCCGGCTTGTTGAAAGAACTGTTGACGATTTTCGACGACTCGGTCAATTTCATCGCCCACATGTAATCCGACGTTTCCAGCATTATGTCCGTCCGTTCGTGTCGTCGCGTAAGCATGATAACGGTTTGTTTCGGTTTCCCAAGTATGTAGCAGTTGCATCGGTCTCTCCTTTTAGAAAAAGGGATGCCGAGTACCGGCACCCCTAGTTGTTTAGTTACGGCGTTGTCTCACAAACGCAGGGATGTTGATCGTCTCGTCTGGGACGTCTCCTCCATACACTGGGCGATGGAAGTTCCCTTCGTCTTGTTGAGCCGCTTCATTTGCTTTTGGTTGGGGTTCCTTGTTCTCAACCTCAGGCTGTTTTTTCGGCTGCTGAAGGAACGGGTTCGTTCCTTGTGCTTCTTCAGCGAATTCAGTTGCGATCACGGTAACGATGATTTCATCGTTCAAGTTTTCGTTGATGACCGAACCGAAGATCAAGTTCACTTCTTCATCAGCCGCACTTTGAACGATTTGAGCCGCCTCCGTCACTTCAAACAAGCTAAGGCTAAGTCCACCAGTGATGTTCATCAAGACACCTTTCGCTCCTTCGATTGAAGATTCGAGAAGTGGTGACGAAATTGCTTTCTTCGCTGCTTCAACGGCACGGTTTTCACCTGTCGCGACACCGACACCCATAAGGGCAGACCCTTTCTCCGTCATGATCGTTTTCACGTCCGCGAAGTCGAGGTTAATGAGACCAGGGATGGCGATCAAGTCTGTGATTCCCTGTACACCTTGACGAAGGACGTTATCCGCTTCACGGAACGCTTCGATCATCGGTGTGTTGCGTTCCACAATTTCAAGAAGCTTATCGTTCGGAATCACAATGAGGGTATCTACTTTTTCTTTGAACGCTTGAATACCGTGCTGTGCGTGTTGCATACGTTTCCGTCCTTCAAACATGAACGGTTTTGTCACGACACCGACCGTGAGTGCGCCGATTTCTTTTGAAATCTCGGCGATGACCGGAGCAGCACCTGTTCCCGTTCCGCCACCCATTCCAGCTGTGACGAATACCATATCTGCACCGTCAAGTGCTTCAATCAACTGTTCACGGCTTTCTTCAGCCGCCTTTTTACCGATATCCGGGTTCGCACCTGCACCGAGACCGCGTGTCAATTTTGCACCAAGTTGAAGCTTCACGTCGGCTTTCGACATGTTCAACGCTTGTGCATCCGTGTTGACTGCGATGAACTCGACTCCTTGTACCCCATGTTCAATCATGCGGTTAACGGCGTTTGACCCGCCGCCACCGACTCCAATTACTTTAATTTTTGCTACGGCGTCAATCGCCTCATCAAAGTACATCATTCAGGTATCCCCCTACGTATTTTCCAAGTTGTATTACATCGTCAGCTTAAACGCCAAATAATTTTTCCATCAAACGACTAAATCCTTTTTTCGACTCTTGATCGCTCTCGTATTCGTTCTCTCCTACATGAATATCGGTCGCTTCCGGCTTCGTGTGAAGTGTTTCATGGCGAACTTCCGGTTTTTCAAGTTGAGATTTCGAAACGTGATGATCACTCATCAAGACATATTTCAATACACCGACGGCTGTCGCGTATTTTGGATGTCTGACACCAATCGACGACGGTTGATACAATCTCGTCTTTTGGCCCATAATGCGAGTCGCCAACTCCTGAATACCCGGTAGAGCAGCTGCCCCACCGCAAAGTAAGTATCCGCCATTCAGCATCGGAACACCTACTTTTTGAACCTTATTCAACATTAGGGTAAACATTTCCTCTATTCTCGCTTCTAAAACGTAGCTAATTTCTGACTGTGGTTCGAACGCCACTTCCCCATTGATGTTCGTGTAGGAGAAACCTTCTGTCTCATCAGCCATTTCTTCAAGAGCGAGACCATATTCTTCTTTCGCCACTTTGGCGTCTTGATATTTACAATTGAGTTTATAGACCAAGTCTCTTGTCATATGATCTCCACCGACCGGGAGGATATACGAGTAGACGAGATCTCCCCGATAAAATACGGAAACCGTCGTCTTTTCATGTCCGACATCGACGAGCCCGATTCCTAAATCGATTTCATCTACAGAAGCTGCACTCATGCCGAGTGCAAGGTTTCCTAGAATAAAACCTTCGAGTTGTAATCCAGCCCGTTCAATCGAACGACGAATACTATGTAAAATGGTCTTCGACCCGGTCACCATTTTCCCATGCATCTCAAGTCGATAGCCTAACATACCCCGTGGATCGACAACACCTGTTTGTTGATCAACCGTGAATGAAGATGGGATCACATCGATGACACTCATCTCGTCCGGTAATCGCATTACTTGTGCCGAGTTGATGACTTCCATCACGTCTGCGTCGGTAATTTCTTGATCTTCCCGCTTCACGGATGCAATTCCGTGACATGGGGCAATTTGGATATGCTCTCCTTCGATGGCAACGTATACAGATCGAATTTGATCACCTAGCGATGTCTCAGCATGCTCAACGGCCTGTTTGATCGCTTGGACTGTTTTATCGATGTCTACGACAGCGCCACGTTTTACACCCGCAGACGGTGCACACCCTTCTGCCAAAATATTAAGCGTTCCGCCGAGCAATTCACCGACGACGAGCTTAATCTCTGACGTTCCAATATCTAATGCGGCCACATAACCATTCGCTTCCAAAAGGGAAACACCTCCGCTCTATAATTTTCCTGTTCCAATTGCCTGACACGTATACAGATATCCAAAAAAATTGTTGGTTTCGACAAGATATCTCACGTCTAAGTTTACAACAAATAAGATAGTGAGAAAAGGTAGAATCCTACAATTTAAGCGGTTTCGCGTTATCAATTCGTTTACAAACGACAAAAAAACAGCCCTTATGTGTCTAAGGACTGTAATATAACTGATTATTCATTCGTTTTCTCGTATGGAACAAAGTAATACCCACCATCCATGACGACGGTCCCACGCTCACCTTTCGGGATGTTTTCATAAATTTCTCCGTACTTCGATACGGTCTCACTTAACTTCAATGTCGGTGTGAGTAACGTATTGCCGTCGTTCATAAAAATCTCGTATCGCGTCGGCTCATCTTTTCGTTTTGATAAAATCACTTCTGACATACGGGCCCGAGTCGCATCATCCACCCGTTCGAGTTCACTTGCAATCTTTTCAAGTTCTGCTTCCGTGTTGAACTCTCGCAAGAGCGGTCCGTCCTTTAGCTTTTGCGGATCGGTGATGGCTCCGGTCGGATGGAGTGAACCGTCGGCTAACACGACGACATCTCCTTTTTCGGCTTTCGCATAAGCAATCATTTTCTCTTCTGTCACAGAGATATGAACCTTGTTATACCAAGAACGATCGATCTCTACCCGTTTGATACCAGGCAACTTTTCCATCTGTTCACTCATGTTGTTTGGGGAAAGACTGACAAACTTCGTCGATGAATCGAGCTCCATATCCTGAAACACGTACGTTTCTTCTAACCAGTATAGACCCGATACCTTCACTTCTTTCACGTTCGACATCGAAGTCTGCATGTAGACCACGAGTAAGATGAGAATTCCAAACAGTGAGAGTACAGAGAACATCCGACGGTTCGCTTTTTTACGCCGTTGTTTTTTCATGTATGGAATACGGTCTTCGAGACTGCGTACCGTTTGTTGGCTTGGTTCCATCGGGTTCTACTCCTTTATTGAATGACTTCTTCTACCAGGTCGGCCAATGCATCTGACGCGTTCGGGAAACCGAGCGCACGCGATGCGTTCGCCATCTCTTCACGCTGTTCGAGTGCTTGACGAATCGTCTCTACGAGCGAAACACCCGTCAATGCTTCTTCTTTGACAAGGAGGGCCGCCCCGTTCTCGACGAGGGCCGAAGCATTTTTCGTTTGATGGTCAGCTGTCACGTACGGACTTGGGACCAAAATGCTCGGTAAGCCAAGTGCGGTCAATTCTGAAATCGTTGAAGCGCCAGCTCGTGAGATGACGAGTGACGTACAAGCGAGTAGAGATGGCATATCGTACACGTACGGATGAATGTGTACATTGTCAGAGGATGGTGCCTGTTTCGACACCGCATCGAAATGCACTTTCCCTGTGACGTAAAGGACGTTGATCGGCAATTCTGAGAGCGCTGGGATTGCTTCCACGACCGCTCGGTTAATGGCCTCGGCTCCGCGGCTTCCACCATAAACCAAGACAATCGGACGGTCATCTAAACGATACTGTTCGCGGATAGACGCCTCATCGACTTCCGTCTGCAATACTTCGCTACCACGCGGGTTTCCAATCAAGCGAACGTTCGCGCCCGGAAAATGGACATCCGATCCTTTGAACGAGAGGGCGACCCGATCGGCTTTCTTCGATAAGAATTTGTTTGTTAATCCCGGGATACTGTTTTGTTCATGCAGAATCGTGGGAATCCCAAGCTGTTGTGCCGTATAAACGACGGGACCGGATACGAAACCACCCGTGCCAATCACGACGTCCGGCTTAAACGCCGCCATGTCTTTCTTCAATGCCCGAACGGCTTTCAAAAACCAGTAGGCGGTCTTCAGATTCTCGAGTGAAAGCGAACGCTTCAGACCTGCGATTTGAATCGACTTGAACGGGACACCGGCTCGCGGTACGAGATCGGCTTCTAATCCATTCTCCGTTCCAATGTATTGTACCTGTAAATCCGGGTGACGTTTTTGTAGCGTTTCAATCAATGCGAGTGCCGGATAAATATGACCACCGGTACCACCACCAGAAATCATGATTTTCATCGGTTCGCCTCCTCATATGAACGGACGAGTTGAACGAACTGCTCGCCTCGTTCTTCAAACGTTTTAAATTGATCCCAGCTAGCACAGGCGGGTGAGAGTAAGATGACGTCTCCCGTCTCGGATTTCTCAAACGCGAGCGGAACGGCGTCTGCCAACGTCTCGACCGTGAATGATGGAATCTGTTGGGACTCGCCGAGCTCTTTAAATCGTTCAGCCGTCTCACCATACGCGACGACAGTTTTTACTTTTGAGAGAGCAGAGGCGAGCGAAGATAAGTCCGCACCGCGTTCGAGACCACCACAAAGCCAAACGATTGGGGCGTCAAACCCCCGTAACGCCGCTTCCGCTGCTACGTTGTTCGTCGCTTTCGAATCATTGTAAACAGCACGTCCAAGCACATCACCGAGACTCTCGGTCCGATGCGCGACGCCACCGAAGTTTCGTAACACACGTTCGATATGCGTACGTGGAATAGCAAATGGTTCCACTAAGAGTAGTGCAGCCAATACATTTTCCACGTTGTGCGCCCCACCTAGTGCCAACTCATTTACTTGCATGATTTTTTCACCACGAACTGTGACCCATCCATCGACGACAGAAGCAACACCACGGTCAAAGCTGAACGTAGTTGGTTCAATCTCTCCCGGGACGCGTTTCATCACTTCCGGATCCGTCACTTTCACGACGATTTGGTCTGCATTCGTCATTTGACGGAACAGGTTTCCTTTTGCATCCGCATACGCATCAAAATCCCCATGATAGTCCAGATGGGCTTCCGATAGATTGAGTAGTGCCGCCGAGCGGGGATGGAATGACTCAATCCCCATCAATTGAAAACTCGACAATTCAATCACAATCAAATCGCCCATCTTCGCCTGAGATGCCACTTCAATCGCCGGGAATCCGATGTTTCCCGCAAGATGCACCGGACGTTCCCCACCTTTGAGCAATTCATAGACGAGTGTCGTGGTCGTCGTTTTCCCATTTGAGCCGGTGATGGCAACAAATTCCGCCTCCGTTGCCAAATAAGCAAGTTCCACTTCGGTATAGATTGGGATGTTTCGAGACATCGCTTCTTGAAGCAATGGAATCTGATACGGGATGCCTGGATTTTTGACAATCAACTCTGTCTCATTCAACAGAGCGAGGGGATGTTCGTTAAATACCGATTGAATCCCAAGCGCCTGAATTTTTTCCTGTTCGTCTTCCGGAGGGATATTCCCCGTATTGATCGTCACATCTGCTCCTGCATGATGCAGATATGTCGCCGCTGCAATGCCGCTCTTCGCAGCACCGAGGACAAGAACTTTTTTACCGTGCCATTGCTTTTCCATCTGTCTCACCCTTTTACATGAGTAGTAATGATAAACCTGCTGTAATTAAACTGATGCCTCCGAACGTGAGTACGATGCGCCATTCTGACCACCCGACCATTTCGAAGTGGTGATGGATCGGACTCATCTTGAAGAGTCGTTTCCCCGTCGTTTTAAACGAGATGACTTGCAAGATGACGCTCAATGTCTCGATGACGAAAATGATTCCGACAAAGACGAGAAGCAATTCGAGCTTCAACATCAAAGCGAGTCCAGCGACGGCTCCGCCTAGTGCGAGCGAACCGGTGTCACCCATGAAGATTTTAGCCGGATACTTATTGAAGACTAGGAACCCGATCAAGGCACCGACGACTGCAAACGCGAACCAAGCAATCCCAAGTTCATCTTGTGTAAGGGCGTAAATCCCAAAGAATGTGAACGTCGGGATGGCCGAGAAGGAGACGAGTCCGTCTAATCCATCTGTCAAGTTGACGGCGTTTGAGAATCCAACGAGCCAGAAGATGACGATGGCGATATAGAACCATCCTGTATCGAATGAAATCGACGTGAATGGAATCGAGATCGATGTATCGAGGTCTCCCCCGAGTGACAAGAACCATGCAAACAATACCGATACCACGATTTGACCAATCAACTTCTGAAGGGACGTCAATCCGAGGTTTCGTTTGTTGACGACTTTGATGTAGTCATCTAAGAAACCGATGACACCAAATGCCATCGTAACGAATAGAAGAGACCCGAATCCAGCGACCGCTTCGCCAAAAATGACGGATACGATGAATCCGACAAGGATGGCGAGCAGGATGACGATCCCACCCATCGTCGGTGTACCTGACTTCTTCTGGTGCCAACCTGGACCTTCATCACGAATCTCTTGTCCGAACTTTAATTGACGCAATGCTGGGATGGCTCGCGGCATCACGATCAAGACACTTAATAATGAACTGATTAATACGATTAAACTAATTAACATGTTGCTACCTCACTACTCTATTTATTGAACAAGACGCTCAAGCGCCAGTCCTCGAGATGCCTTTAACAATACCACAGTATCCGGTCGTTGATAATGATGAAGGAGCGCCTTCGCTTCCTCAACCGTCGGGACCATTTTAACGCTCACTCGTGAATCTTGAATCCCATCCGCGATCCATTTTGCCTTGTCTCCGACGAGAATACAATCGGTCACGGGAGATGTCACCGCGCCACCGACTTGTTCGTGTTGCAGTTGTTCATCCATTCCTAACTCGTACATATCTCCAAGGACGAGCACACGCTTCGAGAATCCTTCAAGCGACTTGACCGTCTCAATCGCTGCAATCATCGACGTCGGACTTGCGTTGTAGGCATCGTTAATGAGGTGAGCTTCGCCGAACATCTGTTTTTCCATCCGCATCGATGTCAACTTGATTCGGTCTAGGCCACGTTGAATCATCGCATGATCGAGACCGAACGCAAGTCCACACGCGATTGCATAGGCTGCGTTTCGAATCTGATGGGCACCGAGCACCTTTAGTTCATACAAGTCACCGTTGTATTTAAAGATCGATGCGTCAAATGTCGTTTCGATCACTTCAATTTTCCCATCCGCCGTTTCATCGTATCCGACGCGATAGCCTTGACCGGAAAGAAGTGGCTCATCCGCATCGACGATCAAGCGACCGTCTGCTTTGAGACCGGCCTTGATCTCAAGTTTCGCCTTGGCGATACCTGTCCGTCCGCCGACTTGTTCACCGTGGGACTCCCCGATATTCGTCACAAACGCCACATCAGGCTTGGCGAGTTTTGACAGCGTCTCGATTTGACCGAATCCGTTCATTCCCATCTCTAGGACGGCTACTTCCGTATCCCGTGGCATTCTGAGAACGGTAAGCGGCAAGCCGACGTCCGAGTTGAAGTTACCGGCCGTCTTATGCGTCTTGAACTTCTCCTCGAGCACGACAGCGACCATGTCTTTTGTCGACGTCTTCCCATTCGAGCCTGTAATGGCGACGACGAGCGGATTGATTTCTTCTAAATATCGCGCCGCTGCCGTTTGCAATGCCTCAATCGTCGATTTCACAGGGATGACAACCAGGTTGTCTGGTTGAGGACGACCTTCTTCCCAGAACGTGACAATCGCACCCTTTTCAACGGCCGCCTCGATGTAATCATGACCGTCGACTCGCGCCCCAACGATTGGGACGAAGAGACCCGCCTCGTTTGCATCTCTTGAATCTGTGGCGACCCGTTCGACGAGACGTTCGTCATTTAGATCCATGCCAAACCATGATGCCAATTTTTGAACTGTCAGTTGTTCCATACAAACTTCCTCCTCTTACATAGGAAAAGAGAGCCGCAGCCCTCTTCATCTCGTGCGTTAATTCGACGGGGTCTCCAATTTCACTTTCAAGGAGGCACCTGTTTTGACCGGTTTCCCTTTGCCAATCGATTGCGATGTGACAAATCCGGTACCGTCGATTTCTAAATTTAATTGATAAAGGGTCGCTAAACGTTTTACGTCACGCAACGACCAACCTTTTAATGTAGGCATCGTAAACGACTCGCTCGTTTTTAGCAACAATCGTTCACCGACGACATAAGATTGTCCTTTCACAGGACTCTGCGCAATCACTTCGTCTCCATCACCTAACACGATCGGATTGAAGGAATTCTCCGTCGATGCGTTCACTGCCTCTTCACGGTTTTGACCGATATACGAAGACGTTGTCTTCGTCGAGGCTTCGACTGCTTTTTCTTGTTTTTCAGGCTCGACACTCCGGTAACGTAATGCGACATCCATCACGTCTTTGAAAAGTGGCGCCATGATTCGTGGCCCGGTCGTAGACGAGTCACTGTTCGGTCTGTCCACCGCGATATACATCACAAGTTCCGGATCGTCTTCCGGAGCCATCCCGACGAACGAGTGAATATACTGTCCACTCAAATATTTTCCGTTCTCGGCGATTTGAGCGGTACCGGTCTTTCCGACGACGCGATAGTTGTCTAACGCATACAGTTGCCCGGTTCCCACATCGCTATTGACGACACCGTCTAGCGCTTCACGTGTCTTTTTGGCTGTCTCCGCCGTGATCGGTTGACCGACTTCTTTCGGATTGGTCGT
Source organism: Exiguobacterium sp. N5 (assembly GCF_025842465.1). Taxonomy (GTDB): domain Bacteria; phylum Bacillota; class Bacilli; order Exiguobacteriales; family Exiguobacteriaceae; genus Exiguobacterium; species Exiguobacterium profundum. Next base: position 397,581 of record NZ_JAPAEP010000001.1, on the reverse strand, counting down.
CCGAATGGTTTCGCCGGTCTCGCTGTTGACGATTTTCTTGATGAGGTGCGGTTGCTTCATCGTCCCATCCGTTGCGATGGCCGATGTCGCTTGCAAAATTTGCATCGGTGTCACCGCTGTCGATTGTCCCCATGCCGTAATCAAGACGTTCATCGGACTTTCGAAATCGAATTGACTATTGACCTCTCCAGGCAAATCGATTCCTGTCCGCTGATCAAACTTGAAAGCTTTAAAGTAATCTTCATATCGACTGAGACCAAGTCGTTCGTTCGCTAAAATCGAGAATGCGACGTTCGACGAATGCCAGACGCCTTCTACCATAGGAATGGTACCCCATCCCGTAATGTTGTAATCATTGAAGACCGTCTTGCCATATTTGTATGAACCGGATTCATACAGCTCATTCGGATTGTACACGCCTTCGTTGATGGCTGCCGCGAGCGTAAAGATCTTCATCGTCGATCCAGGTTCGAATCGAGACGAAACAGAGAAGTTACTGTACGAAGAAATCTCGCGTGTGTTCGGATCAAACGATGGTCGGTCCGATAGTGCGATGATCTCTCCCGTTTTCGGGTCCATGATGATGGCCGTCGCATGTTTCGGCTCATACTCCTCATACAACTCATTCATCTTCGTTTCGAGCAACTGTTGGATTCTGTGGTCGATTGTCAATTGAACGTCCGCCCCGTCTTCCGGTTCAATCTTCAACTGCTCGTCACTCGATATGAGTTCACGACCTGCCAAATCTTTCTCAAATCGATACAGACCGTACGATTCACTTAAAATATCATTCAGAGACTTTTCAATCCCTAATTCACCGACGAGTTCGATACGACCGTTCTGGTCAATTTTTTGGGCATATCCGATTACCGAGGAAGCAAATACTTTGTTCGGGTAATAGCGCTTCGGTTCCTCGACAAACGTGATGCCGTTTAGGTCGAATGCTTCGATCTCTTCTTTTTGTTCTACGGTCAAGTCACGACCGGGAACACCGAACTCGATCTGTCCAAGGTCGGCATTTTGTTCAAGCCGTTTCAATAAATCGGCTTCTGTCATAGGCAGCACGGTCGACAATTGCTTCGCCGCTTCGGCGAACTCATCAGGCATAAGCGTCTTCCCTTTGACCCGCTCACCACCGAGTTTCAAAACGGCAACGAGCCGGTATGATGGAATGTTGATGGCAATCGGTTGACCGAAGCGATCATACACCTCGCCCCGTTCCGCTTCTAACGTACTGACCGCTTTCCACCGTTGCTCTTCCGCGAATGCGAGCATGTTCTCCCCTTTGTACGTATGGGTGACGGATAAATAAAGGAACCATCCGACAAAAAATAAAAAGAGCGGGGTGAAGCAGACAATCGCTACCCACGCCACTCTTTTTTTACTCTGTTTTAAAGAATTCATCAATCAATCACCTTGACATTCTTTTCATTGAATTTCATTCCGAGCTTCTCGGCAATCGCATAAATTCTTTCGGGCGAGCTTAATTGGGCGATTTCATACTTTAGTTCTTCGTTTTCTTTTGCAACCCCGTCGACCTGCTGATTGACGGTTGCTGTATCACGCATAATATTATACGCTTCATTGTGCTTCGACACCGTGATGCCACCGAACATGACCACTGAACCAATCATCACTGGATACAGGATCGATTCAAACAAGGTCAACGTGCGTCGTTTTGGAGCAGGTATTGGTCGTTCTTGCGGAATCGGATTTCGATTCGGTGTTACTTGAGGCTGCAACGCCTTACGGGCAGCTTCTGGCATCAGGTATCCCTCCTACACTCTCGGTTATTTTTGTTTTTCGGCCACTCTCAACTTAGCAGAGCGTGAACGACGGTTATCTTCAAGTTCTCCCTCACTCGCCACGATCGGCTTACGCGTGATGAGTTTGAGTTCCGGTTCAAATTCTTTCGGAATGACCGGCAACCCCGGTGGTAATGGTGGATGCTGGCTTCGCTCTTTGAACACTTGTTTACAAATGCGGTCTTCTAACGAATGGAACGTGATGACACAGATGCGTCCATTCAATGCAAGTAAATCAATCGCATCTTGAACAGCGCGGTCGAATACGTTCAACTCGTCATTGACGGCGATTCGAATCGCTTGGAACGTCCGCTTCGCCGGGTGTCCGCCTTTTCGTCTAGCTGGTGCAGGAATCGCTTCTTTAATCAAGTCGACAAGCTCGAATGTCGTCTCAATCGGTTTATCGGCACGGGCTTGCTCAATCTTTCGTGCGATTTGCTTTGAAAACTTTTCCTCCCCGTATGTAAAGAAAATACGAGCAAGTTCTCCGAATGACCATTCGTTCACAACATGATAGGCTGAAAAGTCCCGTGACCGGTCCATTCTCATATCGAGCGGTGCGTCATAGTTGTAACTGAACCCGCGCTCCGCCTCATCTAGCTGTGGCGAAGAAACGCCTAGGTCGAATAGTACACCGTCCACTTTTGTCACACCACGTTGGGCGAGTTCTTCCTTCAAGTGAACGAAATTGCTCTTTATAAACGTCACACGGCCTTCATAAGGAGCCAATCGCTCTTTCGCATGTGCGAGCGCGACGTCATCTTGGTCGAACGCATATAGTTGACCCGTCGTTAGACGCTTTGCGATTTCTTCACTATGACCCGCTCCACCTAACGTACAATCGACATATACCCCATCTGGTTTGATGTTCAATCCCTCAATGGACTCCATTTTTAAAACCGTTTCATGCTCAAACATTCAAAAAACCCTCTCAACCTACATATTTCAACTGTTTTATTACACTTACTTTATCATAAAAATGTCAAGGTCCGTACAGGTTTTTAGTGAAAAGAGGAAACAAAAAGGTAACAACGAAAAAAAGCTCTCGACAAATGTCAAGAGCTCTCAAAAAAAAGATTATACATAGAACAAACATCGCTCCGTATCAGATTGTTCATAAACCTGTTTCAATCGTTTGAACACGTCTAGTCCGTGACGATTTAATATCGGAACCATCGAGATGATGCGCTCTTGAGGGGCATCCATCGGGAACAGCCGGGTCGACAGATGAATCCTTCGTGCATTCAAGCGATATTGTTCTCGCTTCGATTCAGCACGCATCTCATCCGCCAATCGCTCGAGCACATGTCTCGACTTCGCCTCAAATCGTCTTCCTTGTTTCCCTGCCTCATGACTGACGGCCTCTGTGAGCGTCCGATACGCATATAGCTTTTCTTCAAACGCTTCATCGTCAAATGCATGATCCGGGAGCGGTCGCTTCATATACTGCTCCAATGTCACGCTTTCTTGACGAAGCTTCTTCTCATCATTTCTTGACACGATCAACCCACCAAGACGTGGCAAGAGAAGCGGCATCTTCCATCTCATCTCGTGGAAGAGCGGTCGAAGCTGGAGCCAGTAGGCAATTTCACCGGGACCTGCCACATACCCAACAATCGGGAACAGGAAATCCTGCATGAGCGGACGGGAGACCACGTTATTTGAGAAACGTTCCGGATGCGCCTCTATCTCTGTGAGCAGTTCGTCTTCAGTGAAGCGATGTCCTCGCTTTGTCGTGAACACCCCATCGACCTTCGTGAGCAGCTCTCGTGTCCCATCGTGATAAAACAGATGGGCCGCGTCTCTGTTCAAGTCGACCGATGGCATCCCTTCTTCATACGCATGACCGAGCGCTTCATGGAGCTTGTCATGATGCTCGATGAGACTTCGGAACATCGGTCGTTCGAGAGCCCGTACGTCTTTCGCGTGCGGGTCAAACAATAAAAAGTCAGATCCGACGAATCGCCGCATCATTCCACCGAAAAAGTGAGCGAACGAACGACTCACTTGAATGAGGTCAATCAGCTCATGATACAAATGTGAAGTATACGGTGTCTCTGTTTCGTTCAGTAGAAGACGTTGCGCCATTTGAACAAGTTCGAGCTTGACCCGTTCGAACTCTAAGTCCCCTATCGATGCTTTTCCTGCAAGCGGTAACGATGACAAGGCATCTTTTTTCAACGTCCTCGAAAACGCCTGTGTCGTGAAGACATGGTTGATTTCAGCAAAGTCATGATCTTCCGTCGCCATCCAGAAGACAGGAAGGACCGGTTTCCCTAATTTCGCTTCAGCCTGTTTCGCCCGTTTGATGACCGCTAACAGTTTGTATACGGCAAACAAAGGTCCTCCATATACGCCGACCTGTTGCCCCGTCACCATCACGTACGCTTTTCGCTGAGCGAGTAACTCCAGATTCGCTTCCAACTCTTCCGAAAGTTCCCCGAACTGTTCTTGTTGTCCCTTTATTATCTCGACGAGCTCCGACAGATGCTCATAGGTGCGCCCTGAGACCTCCTCGGCACGTTTTTCGATTTCATCCATCCCTCGATAATCGAGCCAGCGACCATATTCATGATCGATTTGAATCATCGGTGATGTGGATGCATATAGAGCATCAAATGCTTCTACCTTCACGTATAACAACTTCCTTTCAATCAATCAACGAATCATGCCTTGGGCTACACCGATTGCGAATAAAATGGCGTGGGTCGGAACAAGTAGCAAGAAGAGTAACCGCCAACCATGGACGAACATCTTCGTGAACAACACTTCCTCATAACGAATCCGCTGCCAAATCGCGTTGATGGGGAAAATCGCACAGCAGGCTGCGAGCAATAATAGCAACATATCTGTCCCGACGATGGCCTCAAGTAAAATACTGCAAGCGTAAAACCAAAGGATGACCCCGGCATCGCATGCGAGTTTGAATGAGTTGATTGATTTCGGCATAATTTTTCTAAGTATCATATACACCATAAACCATAAGATGAGTGGAAATGAAACGATATACACTAACACGATGCGCTCGCTCCTAGAATCAGTTTATGTAATAGCGGAATGACAGTGAGAGAAATCTGCATCTGTTCGGCTTTCTCAATCACCGGTTTCAAAATCGCATCCACCTCTGTCGGCCGACCTTCTTCAAGATCGCGCAACATCGAGGAGCGATTCTGTGCGGTACGTTCGATAATCGTCTCGATGTAGGTAAATGAGACTTGCTGCGCAAACAAAGGCACCAACTCATCGTAAATCGATTGTGCGATTTCACGATATGGTGAGCCGGCGAGGGCTCCATTCGGGACCCGGCATAATGCCGTGATGGGATTGATGATGGCATTAGCAAACAATTTTTCAATGACGACTTGTTCAATATCTTCTTCCCACACGATGTGAAGTGGGCTCTCTTGAAATGATAGAGGATGGAGCCCCGACGTACTTCCAATTCGAATCCGTCCGAGTCCACGATGCTCAACCTCATGACCACGCTTCGTCACCCCATGCTCGACGACACCTAAATGAAACCCTCGACGTTTCGCATATTCCAGATGGGCAATCCCATTCGAACAAATAAAGACGGGCACCTTACCCGAGAGTCGGGCCGTCGCTTCCTCGACTTGATGGGCTTTCGTCGTGACAAAAAAAAGATCCTCGTCCGTTTCCTGAAGCGTCTGACTTGACCGTAACGACACACGTGCCGTCCCTTCCGTCACACCGATACGTGTGATGAAAAGTGGATCAGATGACCCGATCCTTCCATAGAGCGTCACGTCGTAATCGTCTGCGAGCACAGATGCCAACAATAATCCGACCGCTCCGTTTCCGATGATACCAATTCGTTTGATGGAGTTCATCATGGCCCTCCTCCTATTCGAACTATTTTCGCACAAAAAGTTTACCACATCTTTTCACCATGACCCAAAAATGACAAACAAAAAAGGAGTAACCTGAGAACAGGTCACTCCTTCAAGCATTATTTGCTTGTTACTTCTTTACCGTTGTAATGTCCGCAAGATTTGCAAACACGGTGTGAAAGTTTCATTTCGCCACAGTTCGGGCACTCGTTCATACCAGGTACGTTGAGTTTGAAGTGAGTACGACGAAGACGTTTGCGAGTTTTCGACGTTCTACGGAATGGTACTGCCATCGTTGTCCACCTCCTTGATAAGTTAACCTTCCTCGTTCTCTTTTTTCGAGAACAGGTCGGCTAGTCCCGCGAAACGCGGGTCAATTTTTGGTTGGGCTTCGGGCTGTTCGTCAGTGAGCGTCCAGCCTTCTCCTTCAACCTGAGTTTTGTCTGTTTCGTTCCCATAAACTTGCATCGGGACGTCTAACATGATGAGCTCTTTTACAATCGGTACAAGACTGATTGTATTTCCTTCTGGCAAATTCACGTCATCGAATTGCTCCGTATAACGCCCATTCTCCAAAAAGAAAGGCTCGAGCGATTCAATATCGAATTCATAAGTGACATCTTCTAACGTTCGCGCATCTGGCAACGTCAGGTCACCTTGAATCTTCAGATTGAATGTAACTTGATTAGATGTGAACGATGCATCCCCGTGCACATGCACCGGGCGAATCGAACGGATATCCGGATGGAGCTGAGTCAGCTCTGGTAGTTCTACCATCTCATCGATTGTAAAACCGTCACCCTGGTTTCGGAGCTTAAGTAGCTGTGCAATAGACCATTTCATCCGAATCACCTCAATTGCAACAATATGAATTATAGATAGGCCAACTTGTTTTGTCAATGTTTTTTCTTTACACTAAAATCAGTTGACGACGGCGCTTTGCCAAAGCGTACTTACTCATCTTACACCAATCCATACGACAATGCAAAGGAGTAAATCATGCAAAAGACGGCCATTATTGCAGAGTACAACCCGTTTCACAACGGGCACTATTATCAAGCGCAAACTGCACGTCACGAAACCGGAGCTGATGTCATGATTGCCATCATGAGTGCCCAGTTCACTCAACGGGGCGAACCCGCCTCGTTCGACAAGTGGAAACGGGCTAAGGCTGCCGTCGAGAGCGGTGCGATCGATCTTGTCATCGAGCTACCGACCCAATACGGGGTCCAACGCGCCGACCGTTTCGCTAAAGCCTCCGTCTCGATTGCTGAACAGCTCCGTTGCCAGACGCTATCGTTCGGGAGTGAGAGCGGGGATATAGATGCAATCCTCCATGCAGCCCGTTCACATGTCGAAGAGACGTCACGTTACAAAGAGGCGCTTCAAGAAGCATTACATGAAGGACACTCGTCCGCTCAAGCTTCGAGTCGAGCTTTCCGGACCGTTTATCCCTCATTTGATTTGACGCGACCAAACAACATTTTGGGCTATCATTACGCCAAAGCAGCAAAGATGATTCAGTTACATACAGTCAAACGGCTCGGGGCTGATTATCATGATCCTTCATTAATGGACGTCATGTCGGCAACGGGTATTCGGGCTCATTACCTAGACACCGGTGAAGTTCGTGCCGTTCCGGCATCGACTGAAGCGATGTTTCGGACACAACCGATGACACATTGGGAACACTATTGGCCCGTCTTACAATTCAAACTGAGAACCTTGCCACTCCACACATTGACGGAGCTCGTAGGAATTGATGCTTCTCTCGCACCTCGTCTTAAGCAGGCGGGAGTCGAGCCTTCATTCGAACGTGCACTTGCTGTCGTGTCGACACGTCGCTACACGCGTACCGCCATTCAGCGGGCGTTCGTCGCCGTACTGCTTCACTGGTTAAAAGTCGAGGCACCGACACGCTTTGATGAAGTCCCTTACGTGAGACCGCTCGCCTTCAACGATCTCGGACGACATGCGTTACGAGATGTGAAGGAAGACGTGCAACTCGTCAGTAAGTTCGATGCCCGGCTCGATTTTGAAGCTCGTGTCACCGAAGCATATCGACTCCCGCTTCAAGATGATGCATTGATCGAGCACCGGCAACGCCCTCAGTTCATCTCTTCTAAATAACGAATCGCATCCTCGACCGTCTTTACAGGGACGACTTCAATGTCACTGTTTAGGCGGTCTCGTGATTCCAGCGCCTCTTCATAATTTGAACCGGCCGGCACAAAGAAGACTTCCGCTCTTTCCTCGTCGGCGGCGACAATTTTCTGCCATGCACCTCCGATAGGTCCGACATTCCCTTCCTCATCGACCGTTCCGGTTCCGGCAATCCGTTTTCCATTTGCCAAGTCACCTGGCGTCAATTGATCATAAATTTCTAACGTGAACATCAATCCTGCAGATGGACCGCCGACATTCGTCAAAGCGACATCGACTTCAGGATCAGCCGTGATTTCTTGAACGGGAAGTGGTTCATAGATTCCAATTCCGACACGATCCCCGCTTTGATCGATCGGCTGAATGAGCGTTTGCACGACACGTTCTTCGCCGTCTCGTTCAATCGTCAACTCCACTTCATCGCCCGCCTCAAATTCCGATATGCGATTCAAAAAGTCGACGCGAGTGGCAAAGGACATCCCATCGATGGCCGTGATGACATCACCCGGCTTCAACACATTGGCCGCAAGGGACCCAGGAATCGGAGCAGATACATAAATTCCCTCGAAATCAACCGTCACGTCTTGAGCTGCTAATTGATAGGCGTATTGGATTGCTGCTTGTTGAGAAGAGTCCATCAATAATTGTTGGCGACGTTCATAGTCTGCCTCATTCTCCCCATCGTATAAATAGCGACTGGATAAATTCGCTTCCGTGAACGGGGTCACCCAACTTTCAACTAACCAAAACGGAGTCGCACGGCGTTGGGAGATTGTCACCATCATCAGTTCCCCATCCTCTTTTTCGCCACCTTGGACGGTCAGGAACTCTTCAATTGAGGTCGCTGCTCCGGGTGAAGAGATATAGTAAGGAAGTGGGACGAACAGGAAGAGAAGCACTGTAACGAGTAGACCGAGACCGATTTTTAACGATTTCATTGTCCCGAACTCACTTGATACTTTTTACGCAAGGCAATTTCAACCTGTTCCGGTACGAGTTCACTGACCGATGCACCATATTTCGCCACTTCTTTGACAATCGACGAGCTGAGGAACGAATATTGACTATTCGTCATCATGAACAACGTCTCGACGTTCTCATTCAACTTTTTGTTAATTGATGCGATTTGAAGCTCGTATTCGAAATCTGAGACTGCACGGAGCCCACGGATGATCGTCGCCGCTTCCCGCTCTGCGGCATACTCGACAAGCAATCCCCCGAACGCGTCAGCCGACACGTTTGGCAGATGTGTCGTCACATCTCGAATCAGTCCAAGTCTTTCCTCCACATCAAATAATGGGGCTTTGCTTGAATTTTCAAGGACAGCCACGATGACTTCGTCAAAAATGGCCGCCGCTCGTTCAATAATATCTAGATGTCCGTTTGTGATTGGGTCAAAGCTACCCGGACAAATCGCAATCCGTTTCATCGTGTCACTCCTCCGATGCGTACTCATAGAAACTGATGGTGATGACATCTGAGTATCGCTGTTCTTTAATTCGTTCAAATCGTCCCACCCGCTCCGGTAATGTCACGTCACTACCGTGTTCACAGACGATTACGCCGATATCGATCAACAAATCTGATTCATCGATCAGCTGTAAGAACGCCACGTGTTCTTCCGCATGATAAGGAGGATCCATAAAGATGAGCTTGAATTGTTCCTGTTGAACCTTGAGTTGTTCGAGTACCGCCTTGGCGTCTTGACGATATACTCTCCCTTTTACTTCATAATGGGTCGCTCGCAAGTTCTCTTGAATCGTTTGGACGGCTTTCGGTTGACGATCGACAAAAATAGCTTCGTCACAACCTCGTGATAACGCCTCGATTCCGAGCCCACCGCTGCCCGCGTAAAGGTCTAGTGCTTTCCCGCCTGAAAAATAAGGTCCGATAATGTTGAATAACGATTCCTTCACTTTATCGGTCGTCGGCCGTGTCGCCGTTCCTGGGACCGCTTTTAAACGGGTCCCTTTTCGTTCTCCAGATATGACACGCATGTCTTTCCCTCCAGCAGAAAAGATGAAGGTGATGCCACCTTCATCTTTTTGTTTATTTCGATTTTGTCTCGTACGTTTCGGAAATGAATGGGCGTTCGCTTCGAACGACCGCTTCCACAAACGGCAATGCTTTCACTTGTTCGAGTACGGCTTCATGACCTTCGAGGTCAGTATAAAGAAACGCATACTTTTCTCGTTTTGAGACAAAGTAAAGATTCGCATAACGTCTTAACGCTTTCACTTGTTTTAAGGAATTCACGTATACGACGAAGCCAATCCGTTCATTCAACTTAGACGGCGCATCCACAACTTCCGCCTCCTCCGCAGCTACCTCCACCAGAACATCCACCTTCATCAAAGAATGGATTACCGGTCGGGACCTTGATTTTAGGAGAGACTGAATGAGCCAATAGTTCACTCACTTCCCCTAACAACTTATCCAAGCTTCGTTCCGCTTTTTTGAACGCAGCGATTTCCGGCTGAACATCGAGACGACGTTTGATGAGATGCATCTCTTTTTTGATGCGGTCGTGGTCCGGATGATGCTTTCCGAATCGCTGGACATACTCATAGTCCTCTTTCATCTTCAAGAACTCACGCTCGATTTCCTTTGCTTCTTGTGATGCGAGACGTGCCGCTTTCGTTTGAATATATGTTTGAAACGATTCGCTTGCTTCAATCAAATCGGTCAATTCTTCTGTTTGATCGAGCAGGGCAATCGTCTGTTCAGTGATTATCATACCCCTCACCCTTTCTGCCATGATTTTACCACAATTGTTTCCCTATGTAAGCAATCCACACTATAATTGAAGTTGACCGCAAGGCGTTCCATGTAGAAAGGAAGTGAACAGACGCAACCTATGCGTCTACGTATGAAAAAAGTTTCTTTTAATATGATCCGATCGGCCGGTATCAAGACGGATTATGCGAAACCCGAATATTATTTCGATCAGCTCGATAAGGTTCGCGCTGCCGACCTCGTCCTGTTCCCTGAGTATTGGATGGTCAATTCCATCATCTACGGGATGAATAAAGCAATCTTCCCATCACCTGCGACTTATCACCTCGGGCACGACAAGATCGAGATGACGCGCGCCTTTAAAGCGACATATCCGCATCGGATTCCGAAGACATTGATTTATGGAAAGAACCCATACACGATTGAACGCGTGTTGGAAGAATTCCACTACCCGTTCGTCGCCAAAAAAGCCAAATCCTCAATGGGTCAAGGGGTATGGTTAATCAAAAATGACCAAGACTGGTTAGAATACGTCGAGAATCATGATACGTTCTATGTCCAAGAGTTCATCCCGAATGATCGCGACTTACGCATCATCGTGATTGGAGAAGAGGTAGTCGGTGCCTATTGGCGTGTCAGCGAGGCTTTTTTAAACAATGTCGCTCAAGGGGCTAACTTCTCGTACGAAGACATCCCGGAAGACGTCATCAAAGAAGTTCAATCGATTGCCAACACGTTATCTATCAATCACGCAGCGTTTGACGTTATCGTGACGGAAGAAGGATTTTACATTTTGGAATTCAACGTCTTTTTCGGATCAGAAGGACTGCTACCTCTTGGCGTGAAACTCCCTCAAAAAATCGAGGAATACTTAAATTCACTCGGCTGATTAATCGTTCATCTTTTTTTCACAATTTGAACACACGTTATTCCAAGAACGTTTTTGAATATGGTATGATGACATATGAGGTTTATTCGAAAAGGGGGATTATGATGAAATTTGAGCAGTTCCACATCGAGGGAAAAGAAATCCGTTTTGGTTTGCTCGAGACGATCATGGATCATCATCATTTCATCCGTGAAGGTGCTTGGGATTACGAGCGTGCCACGTATGACATGAAATATGAGAAACAATCGACTGGCGAAACATTCTATCTTCGCTTACCTGTATACGCGATCGAAGGTCAAATCGAAGATCGTCACGCTGTTGTCAAAATGCTTACACCGATTTTAGGAAAGCATTATTATCCACACGGTGTTGAATACGATGAAGTCTTCCCAGAAGAAATCGTCCGCGACTGTGAGCGCCGTCTAAAAGCACTCGCAGAAACATTAGAAGTCAAACCCCTTGCATAAGCGAAGGGGTTTTTCTTATGGGCGAGTTAAACGTTGTTAGGCAACTTACGCCGACAAGTCCTTTGATTCGATGATCACGCAACCTTTACTCTTATAATACATAATCATATCTTCTAGTTTTTTCAAATCGTAGCTCGTAATGCAATCCGACAAGACGCTAACCGCATAGTCAGATTTCCGCAGATTGTAGCAAGTCGACTTCACACAGGCGGTCGCATCAGCCCCAGTGATATAAAACGTATCGATGTGATGCTTGGCAATGAACGTCACAAACGCTTCGCTCGTCAAGGCGTTGCCCTTGTACTTTGTGAACACGTGGTCGGACGCGAGCTTCAAATCTGGTGCTAATTCCGCTCCTCGCGTTCCTGTTTTGAACGTTCTCGTCCCTGCTGATAAATTCTCATGACGGATATAGACGATATGTAACTTCTTTTCGACCGCCCAATCAATCGCTTTATTGATGTTGTCGATGATTGCTTTGTAATTTTTCGTGATGTCATTTTGAATGTCAATAACGACTAAGGCTTGGTTCTGCATAATTTGTCCTCCTCCATTTCTAAAAAGCGAACATTAGTTCGACTCCACTATTTAGTATAGCAAAGTTCACTTCTGGAAGATATAGTCATAAGAAACGTAGCGTCGAGCATATAAAAAAGGAGGCCCTTTAAGGGTCCTCCCTTATATCATGCCGCAATGACGGTCAATGTCACATCGACTTGACCGAGCAATAAATCGAATTGGTCTCGAACATAGCGGTACAATCGCTCTGCCTCGAGTAGTGTTAATGGTGCAATGATTTGATAATCATAGTGGTCTTTCGAGCGAGAGACGACTTTCACTTCTTTCAAGCCGAATTCGATTGCGCTACACGCGATCAAATCTTCAATCGCCCGTTCCGCAATCGTCACGTCTCCGTATGAATAGTCATTCCCAATCACAGCCATCGTATCGTTCATGGTGATCACTCCTTTTCATTCGCGAGCACTTTAACGTCCTCCATGATAGATTCGATATCGACCGGTTCATCCCCTGCCGTCGCCATCTGCGCGACAGCACGGACATCATGATGGCGGTCGATGACGTACATCGTCGTCGCATGCGTCACGAGTCCGCTGTTCGCCTTCGAATAATAGAACTGTAGCTGACGTGTGATTCGGTCAATGTCTACCTGGTCTCCCGTCAACATCTTCCATCCAGTCGGCTCTGCTTGGAATGCTTCCCCGTAATTTTTCAGAACGGGCACGGTATCCACATCCGGGTCAACCGTGATCGCGACGAGTTCTACGTCCGAGCCGTATAAGTTCTCTTTTTTCAATTCTTTTTCGAGTTTCATAAAATCACGTAACGTGAGCGGACAAATATCTGGACAGTTCGTATAGAAGAACGTCACAATCTTCACTTTTCCGTTGTCGGAATTATAGGTCTCTTCATTTAATGCGTTCGTTAATGTGAACGGGGTTGGCTCTTGAATGACGGGTAGGTCGTCTTGATTGAAGAAAACAAAATACACGGCTACTCCGATGACGACAAGCGTCAAGACGGTCAAACCGACCGTCAAATAGCTATTCCGTTTCATACAGCTCTCCCTCTCTATGGATCATCCTCCGATTATCGCGCGGAATACGTTCGTCGTTTCACCTGGGTCATATGCCACATAGAGAAGAATGTAAACCGTCACCCCCGTAATGGCCGTGAAGAACCAGACGACTGACGCTTTTGGACCGATTTTCCGGTGCTTCTCGATTTTGTTTTTATAACCGAGATAGAGCGTAATCAATCCGAGGATACCACCTGTGGTTGCGAGAAGAATATGGAAAATCATAAAACCAAGATAGAACGGCTTCACTGAATCCGGTCCCCCAAATGCCGTGTTACCGACAAAAATGGTACGCGAGACGTAAAGGATGAAGAACGTCGTCGCTGCAATCGCTGCGGCCGTCATCACCTTTTTATGTTTTTCGATGTTGCTGCGGTCTTTTGCGATAATCACCCATCCGATGGCGACAAGAATCGCACTGATGACGATGAATGACACACTAATTAAGGCAAGATAGTTCATCAATGTTTCCCCTTTATGTTCTGTTTAATTTTTTTCATTTGTTTCTTGCGGAGTGAATGACATGCCTTCATCAAGAGCAAGTGACTTCGTCCGACGCACCCAGCCGAAGAACGTCCAGCCGAAGAAGAAGCCGTACACGATCTCTTGACCGAGTTTCATGAGGACCCCACCGAAACGTTGATCTTCGAGCGCACTGTTCGTCGCTCCCATCAACGCCTCTAAATCAATTCCGGAAACGTCACCATTCGGGAGACAGTATCCAAGGACCGTCGCAAACGTCTGTGGGTCCGTGTATGCATTATAGAGTGTCGTTTGACTAAAGATGATGAGCGCACAGGCAGGTGTCAGTAAGACCCCGTTGGCGATAATGTACACCATTCGTTTCAAATCGGACATGCCTTCCTCTTCGTCTGAGACGAGTGGAACGATGACCGGATACCACATCGTCAAACTAAAGACGACAAGGGCACCGTGGAAAATACGGTGAACGCCGTAGTTCGTCAAGACGTAGTCGAATACGACCGGCATATGGTAAATCGAGAACAATGCGTTGAATAAAATGAGCGCGATCAGTGGCTTCGTCAAAAACTTGAACATCGGCCCAATCCATTTGAAGCTAAGTACTTTTTCAAACACCCAGTACGGTAGACCGTAAACGACGAGTGCCGGTGCCAAAATATAGACGAGCACCATTTGGAACATATGCACCGATAAAATGATATGTGCCATGACATCGATTGGACTTCCAAAACCGATGTAATACAAGACAATCGCAAACAACATACTAAACTTTTGTAATAACGTGGTCGAGGCATATCCTCGCTTCGCCATTCTCTCTGTCACGACGGCATATAACACATAAATCCCGACCATGAGCAATCCGAACAGCGGACTCCATAACGTGAGCCAATCAAATTGATTGAGCAGCTCCGACGTATTCCAGAGCATCCGTTCACCCCTTTTCTTTCTCTCCCTAACCTTTGAAACCGTTCACTTCAAGATTACTATTCATTCATTTTTGAAGTAAAGGAAAAAGGACCGAATCATCCGTGTTTCCACAGATGTTCAATCCTTTGTCACAATTACCAAATGAGTAAGCGGAGTGCAGCGACCGTGATGATGGCAACAAAGATACCTAGCCACATCATGCCAACGATCCACGTGTTCCCACGGTTATTCATATGCATGAAGATATATAACTGTAGGAAGACTTGGATGACCGCCAAGATGATTAAAAAACCACCTGCTGCCCACACTGGCATCAATTCCGCATAGACGGCGCCGAATGCCACGAATGTGAGTAAAATCATCATCGCGAAACTGATTAATTGAAGCTGATACTCACGTTTCGACTCTGCTTTTACTTCAAGCTCTAACTGCTTGTGAGATTCGTTCATTACTCGTTTTTCCATATTAGTTCACCATCCCTAAGAGGTAGACGATTGAGAAGATGAAGACCCAAACAACGTCGATAAAGTGCCAATATAGACTCGATACATAAAATTTTGGTGCATTGTATACATCGATCGGACGGTTCCAGTTACGAATCAAGAGCGTCGTGATCCAAAGAAGACCGAACGTTACGTGCGCGCCGTGGAAACCAACCAACGTATAGAAGGCTGAACCGAATGCGCTCGACGTGAACGTGTGACCGATGTGGTAGTAGTGAATGAACTCGTAAATCTCAGCACCAAGGAATCCGGCACCAAGAAGGAGCGTCACAATCAACCAAAGCTTCATACGCCCTGGATTGTTTGCCTTCATGTTCATCATCGCAAGGACACTTGTAAGTGAACTTGTGAGGAGGAGCATCGTCATGATGAAGACGAGCTCCATTTCGAAAATGTTATACGAACGTAATTCCTCTGGCGCACCAGAGTTCAAGAGACCAACGTATGTTCCAAAGAGCGAGGCGAAGAGGACTGTCTCTCCACCAAGGAAGAACCAGAAGGCCACATATTTATTTTTCCCTTCCAGTGTTGCTTTCTCTGGATTGGCCGGGATACCGGTCACTGGGTGTTTTTCAACTGCATGTGCCATTTATTGTTCTCCTTTCTCACGAATCGCTTTCAAGTCTGCTTCGACTTGTGACTTCGGAATGTAGTAGCCGTGATCGTCAATCCAAGAACGTAGGAACATCGAGACGAACGTCATCGCTAATCCAAATCCAATCAATGACCAACCGACGACCGTGTTATCCATCTGGAAGATGGCACCGAGTCCTGCGATAAAGAGGCCGAGTGACATGAAGAACGGAATGAGCGAGTTATTCGGCATGTGAATGTCCGAAACTTCCTCAGCGACTGACACGCGTTTGTTGCCTGCCATTTTCTCGAGCCAGAACGTATCAAGTCCTTTGACGAGTGGTGTTTGTGCAAAGTTGTACTCTGGAGTCGGAACAGGAAGTGTCCACTCAAGCGTACGTCCGTCTCCCCAGTGGTCTGGTTTGACGCGGTCTTTTGACAAGAAGGCTTTCACAACAGCGATGAGCAAGACAATCGTTGACACACCCATGAAGAATGCACCGATTGTCGAGAGCATATTGAGTGTATCCCAACCTTGACCATCGAGGTATGTGAAGACTCGACGTGGCATACCGAACAATCCGAGGAAGTGTTGCGGGAAGAACGTCAAGTGGAACCCGATAAAGAACAACCAGAACTGCCAGTATCCAAGCTTTTCAGAAAGGGCTTTTCCGAACATGAGTGGGAACCAGTAGTAAAGTCCTGCGAAGAGACCGTATACAACCCCACCTACGATAACGTAGTGGAAGTGAGCGACAACGAAGTAGCTGTCGTGGTACTGATAGTCAGCCGGTGCGACTGAAAGCATAACCCCTGTCATCCCACCAACGAGGAATGAAGGAATGAACGCGACAGAGTAAAGCATGGCCACGTTGAATTTAATTTGACCGCCCCACAGTGTGAAGAGCCAGTTAAAGATTTTAACACCAGTTGGTACGGCAATCGCCATCGTTGCAACAGCGAAGATCGAGTTGGCAACTGGACCAAGACCGACTGTGAACATGTGGTGAACCCAAACCATGAATCCAAGGAAACCGATAAGCATTGTCGCGAAGACCATCGTCGTGTAACCGAAGAGACGTTTACGCGCAAATGTCGGAATGATTTCCGAGAAAATACCGAATGCCGGTAAGATCAAGATGTATACTTCCGGGTGACCGAAGATCCAGAAAAGGTGTTCCCAGATGACAACGTTCCCGCCAAGTGCCGGGTCAAAATAAGCAGCTCCGAAGAGTCGCTCGAACATCAACATGAACAATCCGACCGTAAGTGGTGGGAATGCGAAGACGATCAATGCCGATGCAACGAAAGTCGTCCATGTGAAGAGTGGCATACGCATGAGTTTCATTCCTGGCGCACGCATGTTCAAGATGGTGACGAGGAAGTTAATCCCGGCCATCAATGAACCGAAACCTGAAATCTGAAGACCGAGAGCGTAGAAGTCTACCCCTGTCGCTTCCGGTTGTGTTGAAAGTGGAGCGTAAGCCGTCCACCCTGCGTTTGGTGCTGCTCCGAAGAACCAGCTCAAGTTAAGCATGACTCCACCGAAGAAGAACAACCAAAAACCTAATGAGTTAATGAATGGGAACGCAACGTCGCGTGCCCCGATTTGAAGTGGTACGACGGCGTTCATAAAACCGAATAGCATCGGCATGGCCGCTAGGAAGATCATCGTCGTCCCGTGCATCGTAATCAACTGGTTAAATGTCTCACCGCTGACGAAATCGTTCATTGGTTTGACGAGTTGCCAACGAATCAGTAATGCTTCAATTCCACCGAGAAGGAGGAAGAAGATTCCTGAGAACAAATACAAAATACCGATTTTTTTGTGGTCAACCGTCGTAATCCAATCCATGATGCCATTGTATTTACGCGATTGCTGCATTGCAGTGGTCTGTGCCACGTGAAATCCCCCTTTTCCCGTTAGTCAATCTTCTGCTCATACAAGAAGTCAACGAGTGCATCTAATTCTTCGTTGCTGATTTGACCTTCATTGAATCCTGGCATAAGAGCCCCTTGTTTTTTCTCTTGCGGGTCACGGATCCACTCTTTCAAGTTGTCCTCGTTGTTTTCGAGGTAACCTGCGAGCCATTCACGATCACCGAAGTTCGTTAAACTTGGTGCCACTTTACCGCCGCCGTGACAGCTCAAGCAGCTTTCGACATACACTTGCTCACCTGTAGTCAAGTTTGTGTTGTCTGCGACGAGATTCTCACCGTTCTCGTCTTGCTTAGCTTTCATGTCAGCGAGCCATTGATCATATTCTTCTTGCTCGAGCGCGATGACTTTAAAGTCCATAAGGGCATGTGACGGACCGCAAAGCTCAGCACATTTCCCGTAGTAAGTACCTGGTTCATTTGCATGTAACCACATTTCGTTATCAAGTCCTGGGTTCGTATCTGTCTTACCAGATAAAGCCGGTACCCAGAATGAGTGAATGACATCTTTCGACGTCAAGTTGATGCCGACTCGTTTTCCGACTGGAATGACGAGCTCTTGCCCTGTCACAACACCTGCTTCTGGATATTCAAATTCCCACCAGTACAAGTTAGCTGTAACGTTGATTTCTTCTTCTTTTTTCGCTTCTTTCGCTTTCGCGAGTTCGACAGTCGTCGTGATTGTCGGAACAGCGAGAATGATGAGAAGGATAATCGGAACGACTGTCCAAATCATCTCGAGTGTACTGCTACCTTCAACTTGCTTCGGAATCGATTCATCTTTCCGACGGAACTTCATGAGCACGTACACGTAAATGACCGATACGATGATGAGTACGAAGAGCATGATCGCCAAACTGATGAGAATGATGCGGAGCTGAAGCTCAGCCCCTTCTCCCATCGGCTTCAATGCAGACAATCCCTCTTGACCGCAACCTGATAACAGGACTGCGAACATCATCATCGGGACGATGCCAAACAGAAGCTTCTTAAATGATTTCACAACAATCCCCACTTTCTCCCAAAATGATGTGTAATGGTTTTCTATATAGTGAGTGCGATCACCAGAGTGCTGTCAAAATCAGCGCGATAATCCACACGACTAAATAAATTAATGAATAGAAGAACATTTTGTTTGCCCACTTGATTTCGTCCTCGGCGTTGAATCCTTTCAATCCGAGATACAACCAGTAGCCCCCTAAACCGGCTGCGACTGTCAAGTAAACAAGACCATAGTGCATAAATAAGAGCGATGCCGGAATCAGCGTCGCAATCCACCAGATGATTTGCCGTTTCGTGATGGCAAATCCGTTCACGACCGGAAGCATCGGAATGCCTGCCGCTCGATACTCTTCCGTCCGTCGCATGGCGAGCGCCAGGAAGTGAGGTGGTTGCCATAAGAACATGACAAGGAACATGAGCCACGCATCAATATGAAGTGCCGGATCTAGTGCTGCCCAACCGATGAGCGGTGGAACGGCTCCCGAAATACTACCGACGACTGTATTGAGCGTACTCGTACGCTTCAGCCACATCGTATAAATCACGACATAAAAAAATGCCCCGATTAAACCGAATACTGCGGCGACGTACGATACAAGGAGCAATAGTAGTGTTCCGATTGCAAGTTGTGTCAATCCAAGGAGTAAAATCTTCTCTCCTGAAATCTTGCCGGTTACACTCGGTCGATTGTCCGTACGATCCATTAAGTAATCGATATCTCGGTCCACAAAGTTGTTTAGGTAACAACTCCCCGAAATCACGAGTGCGCTTCCTAACATCGTTAATAAGAGCTGTGGCCAAACTTCAAACAAGTAAAGGACTGGCGTATCGCTCTGGTACGTCGCTGCCACGAAGAATCCTGCAAACACCAACAACAGGTTGGCGCGAACGATTCCCATTTTCGCTAAGGCGACGTAATCTCGGAATGACGTTGATTCTGTATACTCTACATCTACCGTCATCCCTGGGTTGACTTTTGTCATACTGACCCCCCCACATAATCACGAAATCCTCGCATTCTCTTCACAGAAAAAACACAATATGAACAAAATACACTTAACTCTCTACAAAGATACCATATTTTTTTATAAAATACGCCCTTTATGCTTGTAAAATAGCGAGTTTTTTGTGTCAATAGTGTGATATTTGTCACACCTTATGTGCTTTACTAATATTAGAATAACGTTTTTGATAACGATTGCAAGCTTTTCCATTTCGTTTTTTGAACGGAAAGCCGTATAATAAGTATGGCGAAAAAAATATAAATAAACAAGGTACATTTTTTAACGGATTTCGATTAGAAGCAGGTGGTATTGCATGCATAAAAAACTCGCGTTTTTCTCAGGGTTTGTCACCCTCGGGATGATGCTTGTCCTCATCATGGGTGGAACCGTGACGAAGACGGATTCAGGAGATGGTTGTGGGACGGACTGGCCACTCTGTCATGGAAAATTAATCCCAACCAATCCCAGTGTTGAAACAATGATTGAATACAGTCACCGGGTAGTCTCCGGTATTGAAGGTCTTCTCATCATTGCGCTCGCCATTTGGACGTTCATCGCGGTCAAACATCGGGTCGATGTGAAAATCTTTGCGTTTCTCGCATTTATCTTTATGCTCATCCAATCAATCATTGGAGCGGGCGCGGTCATTTGGCAACAGTCGGATGCCATCCTGGCCCTTCATTTTGGAATTTCTCTCGTGTCGTTCGCGTCGTTACTCATTTTGACGATTCTGTTATTCGAAGGTGACCGGGAACATCAAGTCGTATCGAGACGATTAAGATCTCATCTTTACGGTCTTTCAATTTATACGATGATCGTCGTGTACACAGGAGCCTACGTCCGTCACCTCGGTGCTACATACGCATGTGTCGGTTGGCCGATTTGTGAGCAGAACGTCTGGACGTTCGAGTCGTATGTGCAGATGGGACATCGCATCATGGCGGGTATTCTCGTTTTGTACACGTTGTATGTACTCTATCTTGCCCGAAAAGAAATGAACCGATTGATTGAGCGCGGTATGTGGGCGTCTCTTTTCTTCATCCTACTTCAAGTCGGTACAGGTGCTTGGATCGTTCTTGGGGGACACGCGACTTACGTTCCGCTCCTTCACGCATTCTTGATCACGTGCTACTTCGGTATCCTGTCATACCTCTCTTATCACGCGTATCGGTCGACAGCGCGACAAGACGGGGCACAATTGAAAAACATGAACGGATAACCAAACTAAAAAGCGCCGCGGCGCTTTTTAGTTTACAATGCTTTAAATCGTTCGAGGGCACGCTCTCTCGCTTCTTTATGATCGACGATTGGCATGGCATAGTTGTCTCGCTCTGACGGGTCCGGAAAGTGAATCGATTTATCTGTTATATGTTTCAGCTCCGGCACATACTTCCGGATGAACGTCCCATCAGGGTCAAATCGCTCGGATTGCGTCGTCGGATTGAAAATACGGAAATACGGAACAGCGTCCGTCCCGACTGAGGCCGCCCATTGCCATCCCCCGATATTCGACGCTGCCTCATAATCGATCAGCTTTTGCTCGAAATACCGTTCCCCTTTTCGCCAATCGAGAAGGAGATGTTTCGATAGGAAAGATGCGACAATCATGCGTAGGCGGTTGTGCATCCACCCGGTCTCGTTCAACTGACGCATCGCCGCGTCGACGATTGGATACCCCGTTTCCCCGTTACACCACTTTTCGAACTGCTCTTCATTGTCCTCCCATTCAAGTGACTTGTATTTATCATTGAACGGTTGATCTTTCAATCCGTGGAACTTTGACATGACCATGTAATAAAATTCACGCCATAACAGCTCATCGTAATACGTGTCACGCCCCTTTGATCGTCTCGCCGACAACACTTGTTCGGTGATGGTGCGAATCGACAACACACCTGTCCGTAAATAAGGAGATAGTCGACTCGTCCCGGCGATGCTCGGAATGTCACGCTTCTCGTCATAATCGACCATGCGATCATTGACGAAGTGGGTCAATCGTTTCTTCGCTTCCGTTTCCCCTAGCCCTTTCCATTCACGATTACATCGTTTGAATAGATCTTTCAGTTCACTCGGTTGTTCATTCTTTGAACGGATGTACTGAGATAAACGATCGACATCAACCTCATACGGTGCGGGCGGCTGTTCGGCATACGCCGCTTTTTTGAACGGGGTGAAAACTTTATAGGGATCGCCACTTTTTGTACGGAACGCATCGGGATGAAACAGGTGACGATCCAGAAGTCGCACAACTTTTACTTCTTCACCAAGTGCTTCAATCACACGGTCATCCCGCTGTTTGAACGGTTCCACGTACTCCGCATTAAAATAGAGCACATCCATCTCCCCGAGCTGTTTCACGAACGCATCCTCCGTCTCTGCGACAAGGACGCGAAGCCCTAACCCTTTCGCATCTAAATCATACATGAACGCTCGCATCGTCGAGAAGAAATAGTCATGCCGTACCTCGAACGGGTCACAGTATTTCGGATTCAACCAAAAGACGAAATCTAGGTCATCGCCTTCCTCCATATCTTTCAATACACGGTGTAACATATGATTATCGGTCAGTCTAAAATCCGAACGAAACCAACATACTCGTCTCATGATCTCCACTCCCATCTACAAAAAAGAAGCATAGCGCGCTATGCTTCTTTTGATTATACAAATTCAATCAACAAGTCGTCACTTTGTATTGTGTCGCCTTCTTTAATATGAATGGCCTTAATCTCACCATCTTGTGCCGCTTGAATCGTCGTTTCCATCTTCATCGCTTCTGTGACGAGCAACTGCTCCCCACGATGAACTCGACTTCCTGGTTCGACCAATACTTTCAAGACAGACCCCGGCATCGATGCACCGACTTGTTTGGCGTTCGAACGATCGACTTTCGGACGGCTTGTCGTTGCCGATTTGACATTGACATCTTTAATCTCGATTTCACGTGGTACCCCGTTCATCTCATACGAGACGAGACGGATGCCATCTTCATTCGCTGCACTCACTTGTACAAGCTTGATGATTAACGTTTTTCCAGTCTCGATTTCAACTTGGATTGTCTCACCGACGTTTAATCCGTAGAAGAATGTCAACGTGTCGAGCACTGAGACGTCCCCGTATGTCGTTGTATGTTTGATATAGTCTTCGTACACTTTCGGATAAAGCGCATGAGCAAGAAGTTCAAAGTCCGTCACCGGTCGCTCGAATTTTTCGAATAGTTCTTGGCGTGCCGATTCGAAGTCATACGGTTTGATCAATTTACCAGGACGAACGTTTAATGGCTCTTCCCCTTTCAAGATGACTTGTTGCACATCTTTCGGGAATCCACCTGGAGGCGTTCCTAATTCACCACGCATCATTTCGACGACCGAGTCTGGGAAGTCCAACTGATGTCCTCGTGTCATCACATCTTCTTCCGTCAAGTTATGCTGGACCATGAAGAGCGCCATATCACCGACAACTTTAGATGACGGCGTCACCTTGACAATGTCCCCGAACAACATGTTGACTCGGGCATACATCGCCTTGACTTCTGCCCAGCGGTCTCCAAGTCCGACCGCTTTCGCCTGCTGTTGGAGGTTTGAATATTGCCCACCTGGCATCTCGTGTTCGTACACGGATGGATTCGATGCACGCATATCACTTTCAAACGGTTCATAGTTGTGACGCACGTCTTGCCAGTAGTCACTGATGATTTCATATTGTTTCGGGTCGACTTTCGGCTGACGTTCGTGGTGGTTGAGCGCATAAACCAAACTTCCACCTGAAGGCTGTGATGTCATCCCTGACATCGAACTCGCGGCAACGTCAACGATATCGACACCGGCATCTGTCGCGCGAGCATATGTGAAGATCCCGTTACCGGAAGCATCGTGTGTATGCAAGTGGATTGGTAAGTCTACGGCGTCCTTTAATGCCGATACGAGTGCATAGGCTGATTCCGGCTTCAATAGACCTGCCATATCCTTGATTGCCAAGATATGCGCACCACTCGCCTCAAGTTTCTTCGCGAGGTCGATATAATACGGAAGATGGTACTTCGGACGGTTACCATCATACAAGTCTCCCGTATAACAGATGGCTGCCTCTGCCACTTTCCCAGTTGGAAGCGTCGCATCGATTGCCAATTGAATCGACTCAAGGTTATTGAGACTATCAAAGATTCGGAACACGTCGACTCCGGCATATGCCGCTTCGTGTACGAATTTCTCGATGACGTTGTCTGCATAGTTTTTATATCCGACCGCATTCGCACCGCGTAGCAACATTTGAATTAGGACGTTCGGCATCTTCTCACGAAGCTTCATGAGACGTACCCATGGGTCTTCGGATAAGAATCGGTAGGCCACGTCGAACGTCGCTCCGCCCCATGCCTCGACCGAGAACAATTCTGGCATGAGTTTGCTTGTCGGTTCGGCGATATTTAGAATATCCTGTGTGCGCATGCGCGTCGCGAGCAACGATTGATGCGCATCTCGCATCGTCGTATCCGTCAACAACAGTTCCGGTTGACGTTTGATCCAGTCGGCGAGGCCGTCCGGTCCAAGCTCTGTAAGAATTTGTTTCGTCCCTGGCTTCGCTTCTGCCGGGAGGTCGTGCGGGATTCGCACCGAACGGCTGATCGGCTTGTCTTTCAGACCAACACCTGGGAATCCATTCACTGTCACATCCCCGATATAGTTCAACAGTTTCGTCCCGCGGTCTTTTCGTTTCGGGAAGACGAACAGTTCTGGCGTCTCATCGATGAATGACGTGTTGTAATCTCCACTGATAAAGTTCGGGTGCTTCATGACGTTAATCAAGAACGGAATGTTCGTCTTGATTCCACGAATCCGGAACTCGTTCAAGTTTCGAACCATCTTCGAGGCCGCTTGTTCGAATGTCATGCCATGTGTGGACAATTTCACGAGAAGTGAATCGTAGTACGGTGAAATCTCTGCACCGACATACGCATTCCCACCGTCAAGACGAACACCAAAGCCACCCGGAGAACGGTAAGCCATAATTTTTCCAGTGTCCGGCATGAAGTTATTGCCTGGGTCTTCAGACGTAACACGTGATTGGATTGCATAACCGAGAAGTTTAATCTCTTCCTGTTTCGGCATTTGAATCATATCGCCGTGGAGCGACTCACCTTGCGCGATCATCAATTGCGTTTGAACGATGTCAAAGCCCGTCACCATCTCTGTGATCGTATGTTCCACTTGAATGCGCGGGTTGACTTCGATGAAGTAGAACGACTCATCCTCTGTCACCAAGAACTCGACTGTACCGGCGTTGACGTATCCGACGTGACGCATGAGTTGGACCGCCGCATCACAAATCGCTTGGCGCGATGCATCAGACAATGTCACACACGGCGCCACTTCGACAACTTTTTGGTGACGGCGCTGAACCGAACAGTCACGCTCGAATAAGTGAACGATGTGACCGTGCTCATCCCCAAGAATTTGCACCTCGATGTGTTTCGGACGTTCGACGAGTTTTTCTATGTACACTTCGTCAGAACCGAACGCCTGCTTTGCTTCTGACTTTGCACGTTCAATCAAATCTTTCATTTCCGCTTCTGTTCGAATGACACGCATTCCGCGTCCTCCACCACCCATCGAAGCTTTGACCATGAGCGGGAATCCGTTCTCGTTCGCAAATGCTTCAGCATCTTCATATGATGTGAGCGGTCCATCCGAACCCGGGATGACAGGAAGACCCGCAGCAATCGCACTCTGACGCGCTCGTACTTTATCCCCGAACGCATGTAAATGTGACTCATGCGGTCCGACAAAGATGATGCCCTCTTCACGGCAACGTCGTGCGAGTTCAATGTTCTCTGAAAGGAAACCATACCCTGGGTGAATCGCATCACTGTCTGACTCCTTAGCGATTCGAATCACGTCTTCGATATCGAGGTACGCATCGATCGGTTTTTTGTCTACACCGATCAAGTAGGCTTCATCAGCTTTAAAGCGATGTAAGGAGCCGCTATCTTCTTGCGAATAGACAGCTACCGTTCGAATGCCTAACTCTGTCGCCGCGCGAAATACGCGAATGGCAATTTCCCCACGGTTTGCAACAAGTAACTTTTTAATTGGTTTCAAATGAAATTCCCCCGTTAATGAAGTTTGTTCGTTTCCTTACCTGACAACGTGAAGCGATGAGCGTTGAACGTTTTCTTCTGACTTCACCCGAATTTCTTCTCGTCGTGTCGCCTCTCGATGACGGTTACGCATCGAGATACTACTGAGCACCCCGAGAACACCCATCATCATGATGAGCGATGTTCCTCCATAACTGACCAGTGGCAAGGTTACGCCTGTCCCTGGGAACCAACCGGACATCGCACCGATGTTGATGGCCGTCTGGATAATGATTTGTGATGCAATCCCAAACGATACGAACATCGCAAAGTGACTATCCGCATGATTGGCGATATGGATCGCGCGAAAGGCGATGAAGAAGAGTAGGACTAAAACCGTCAATACACCGAGGAATCCTAACTCCTCCGCAATGATCGACATGATATAGTCGGTTTCTGGTTCTGGCAAATATCCATACTTTTGAAAACTGTTCCCAAGTCCGACTCCAGTCAATCCACCATGTACAATTGAGATAATCGACATGAGCAATTGATGTCCATATCCTTCCGGGTCCATGAACGGGTTGAACACGACTTCAATCCGACTTCGTTGATTCTCCGAAAAGATGGTCGTGAACAATACGAATACAGTACCAACCCCAGCTAAAATTCCTGGAATCAAAATTCGAAGCGGCGCCCCGACACCGAACCACATGAGCAACATGATGGAACCGAGGACGAATAGCCCCCCCATATCCGGCTGTCCATTGATTGCGATCGCATAAAACGAAAAGTAAAAGAGGACAGGCACTAAAAAGAAGGCGCCGATTTGTGCACGCAACTTTTTTTTCGTGATAGCGACCCGCGCCAGTCGACCAGGGAGTCCTTTCAACTCATCATTCCATAGTTCATGGTAGTAGTTCGCAAGCAGTATGATGAGAACGAACTTCGCAATCTCGACCGGTTGCATGGTCATTCCTCCGATGATGAGCCAAGCTCTCGCCCCATTCAATGGAGGCATCGCCCACGTGACAAACAGCAAGATGACAGAGAGCGCATAAAGACCGAGGCGAATGCCTTTTTTCCGAAACATCTCATATCGGAACAATGTCGCAATCAAATAGACAAAGATTCCAATGCCAACGTAGACGAGCTGGCGATAGAATAAACTACTATTCGCGTAATCCCCACGATTCCAAACACTCGCACTATAAATCATGATGGAGCTTAGCCCGACGAGTAAGAGCACTGACAAAAACAACGCAAAATCAAAATACCGAAACCGTGTTTTCATGTATTCACTTCCTTATGTAAAACAATCCGACAACCCTTATAAAAAAATACTCAAACAGCGCCACTTGCACAGTTTGAGTATAAGGTTCATAATTCTGAAGCTTCTGCCAAAGCAGACAACTTCTGTTCCAATGAATCGAGCAGTCCTTTACCTTCAATGTCTGAAATGAGTCCAAGACGAACCGCAAAATCAATTTGGCGCGATAGTCCAAACATATGTGTATCAAGCACCTCTTCATAAAGCGGGCACTTCGGCATTTTTAGGTTTTCTAACTGCACTTCAATCAGACAACGGATTTTTTCAGCATCCGCCTCGAGTAATTGAAGCGCTTGCTCCCGTTGGATTGCAGCCAAATTTGTCGCCACTACGACCCCTCCTCCGTACGATGACAGACTGTTTGTCATAACTCAACTGTACATTATCTTTCATCATAATTCAATGTACAGTATGAATGAACGCGACATTCTCCCTCTTTTCCATTTTACGAGAAAGAGCGCTATAATGAAACGTGTAATGTGTATGAAGGGGGATATAAGCATGATTTTTCCACTTGATGGAGCGGTTCGCCACAGTCTGACGATTGACCCGACCGTATGGATTTTTGACGAACGAAAACGGAAGATTGAAGATTTGGACTCGGTGACGGAGAATGACCGTGAGGCATACTATGCGAAAATGGGGAAAGCATGGGATGACGGATTGTCACAAGGAACTCGAATCGACCACAATAAACCGATGTCACGACAAGACAAAGATGCAGCATTACGCGACTCGTTCGCCATGCCGCTCGCGCCTTTTTTAAATAATGCCGAACCGATTGAGCTCGCGACACATGTCCGTTTTTACGGGGAGACCATATTGACTCTATCGCTCAGCGAGGCATCGAGCGTATATTTACAATTTTCAAAAGATGGAAAAGTACTTACTGACGGACCTGTCTATGTATTGTATGAGGATCAGGTCATTCGCCAAGTCAATCATATCACCGTATTAAGCAATCAATGAGAAGGGTCACACCTTCTCTTTTTTTGGACTTTTTAGTTCACAAAGTGTAGTATATAGAGTGTTGACTACAAATTGAATAAGAAAGGTCGTGACGCTTACGATACCTCTATGGAAACGAAATTTAATGGTTGTTTGGATCGGTAGCTTCTTGACCGCCGCGTCGATGAGTCTCGTCCTTCCATTCCTCCCATTGTTCATCGAACAACTCGGGGTAAAGGATCCGGACCACGTCGTCACTTGGTCTGCGATCGCGTTCGGCGCTACGTTCCTCGTGGCCGCCATCGTCTCTCCGATGTGGGGACGCTTGGCTGACCGAAAAGGAAGAAAGCTGATGCTCATCCGAGCCAGTCTTGGGATGGCCATCGTCATGTTCCTCATCAGCTTCGTCCAAGACGTATATCAACTCGTCGGGTTGCGTTTACTCATGGGGGCCGTGTCTGGATTTATTTCAGCCGGCATCACGTTGGTCGCATCTCAAACACCAAAAGAGAAAAGTGGCTGGGCGCTC
Organism: Exiguobacterium sp. N5; assembly: GCF_025842465.1. Lineage (GTDB taxonomy): Bacteria > Bacillota > Bacilli > Exiguobacteriales > Exiguobacteriaceae > Exiguobacterium > Exiguobacterium profundum. The sequence continues at coordinate 368,767 of NZ_JAPAEP010000001.1, read as the reverse complement.
GGTACCCTGTCAACCGGTGGAATCACTGGTGGTCTACTCGGTCCCCTCATCGGCGGACTGCTCGCAGACTGGATTGGGCTTCGATCCGTTTTTCTCTTTACCGGAAGTGCACTCTTCCTGACGTTCCTCATCACGCTTTGGTTCGTAAAAGAAGATTTTGTCCCAGTGAAACGCGAAGAACTCGCGTCGATGAAATCGATTTTTGCCTCACTGCGACATCCACAGTTGATTGTCGGTCTGTTTGTGACAACGTTCCTCATTCAGTTCTCGACACAATCTATCGGACCACTCTTGACATTATACGTACGTGAATTGAATCCGAACACTACCGCGCTCGCCTTCATGGCAGGGATTGTCGCCTCTGCTCCGGGACTGGCCGCTCTCGTTTCGGCGCAGCGTCTCGGACGGTTATCGGACAGACACGGAGCAGAGCGCATCTTGTTTTGGGCACTGCTCCTCTATAGCCTCTTCTTGATTCCGCAAGCATTCGTTACCTCAACGACTCAACTCATCTTGTTGCGTTTCGGAATCGGGTTCGCAACGGCCGCCTTGATGCCGTCCGTTCAATCGCTACTGCGCCAGCATACGCCGGTCTCTGCGACAGGGCGCATCTTTTCATACAATCAGTCCGCTCAGTTCATGGGGAATCTACTCGGACCGCTATTTGGATCCCAAATCGTGGCACACTTCGGATTTTCTGCCCTGTTCATCATCACGGGATTGATTATGATCTCGAATGCCTTTTTAGAACGGACGAACGTCCAGTCACTACAACTCGATACAAAATAACGCCGAGCACGAAGCTCGGCGTTATTTGTGTATATCGCTTATAGTAAATCAGCCGCCAATCGTGCAAGGGATGAACGTTCCCCTTTCACGAGTTGCACGTGTCCGAAGACGTTTTGTCCTTTGAAGCGTTCCACCGCGTACGTCAAGCCGTTCGAGTATTCATCCAAATACGGATGGTCGATCTGATACGGGTCACCGACGAGAACGATTTTCGAGTTCTCTCCAACGCGAGTAAGAATCGTTTTGATTTCATGCTTCGTTAAGTTCTGCGCCTCATCGATGATGATGAACTGGTCCGGCATACTTCTACCTCGAATATAGGTGAGCGCCTCGAGCTGAATCGATTTCATACCGGCTAGAATATTGCCGAGCTCGTCTTTTGAATTCGCATTGAATAAAAATTCTAGGTTATCATAAATCGGTTGCATCCATGGGCGAAGCTTCTCTTCCATCTCCCCTGGCAAATAACCGATATCATTCCCCATCGGCACGACCGGACGAGCGACGACGAGCTTATTGTAACGCTGTTCATCCTCGACGAGCGAGAGCCCTGCTGCTAGGGCAAGGAGCGTCTTCCCGGTACCGGCTTTCCCAAGTAAGGTGACAAACGGAATGTCATCTCGAAGCAACAGGTCGAGGGCCATCCGCTGTTGAACGTTTCGCGGATGAATTCCCCAAATATGATCTGCATCGAGTGCCAGCGGTCGTAAAATCGGTTGAAGCGAATCGACCACAGCAAGCGCACTCGCTTTCGACACATTACTTTTCAAGACGACGAATGAATTCGGATATAGCACTTGTTTCGTCAAGGCCGTCGTCGGCAATTGACGAACTTTATAAAATTCATCGATGAGCGACTGATCGACTTCAATCTCTCGATAGCCGGCGTATAAGTCCGTCGTATCAACGATATGATCTGTCAGATAGTCTTCTGCATCAATTCCAATGGCGTCCGCTTTGACACGGACCAATATATCTTTTGAGACGACGACGACCTTTCGACCTGCGTCATGCTCGAATTGTTTCATTAACTTTAAGGCAACGAGTAGGATACGGTTATCGTTTGTCATGACATCGAACGGAATATCGACCTGGTGTTCATGACCGATTTCGACAAACAGACGTCCTCCGTTTTCAAGCGGGACCCCGTCATGGAGTTTTCCCGATGTTCGGAGCTGGTCGAGGACACGTGACGTTTCACGGGCGTTCCGCCCGACCTCATCCATGTTTCGTTTCTTTCCATCTAACTCTTCTAGGACGATGGCTGGAATGACCACGTCGTGTTCTTCAAATTGAAATAAGGATAGCGGATCATGTAGGAGTACGTTCGTATCGAGTACATACGTTTTTTTCATAGACTTTGCCGCCCCTCGAATATAGGATGGTATTCAAGAATGAAGACTTTCTTTCACTTCACGGTCAAGCTTTTCCGCCGCACGAATATCGTATGTTTTCGTGATTTCGGGCTGTGCGTAAGCTGCTCCATAAAACGAGATGTTCCTCACTTCTTCGACATGTCCTTCAAAAAAACGAAGATGAAGGCTTGGTTTGACCGCCGGGTCGAACTCTCGAATTGATGAGAGTAAAACATGATAAGACTGACCATCTTCGATAAAGATGAGGCCAGCCGTCTTTTCAGTCGTCAAGATGGTCACGATATGGGAATTTCTCGTTAATGCGAACCGGACCGTGACAGCATCTAACGCTTGCACCCAACTGATGGCATGGCTGATCGGCCAACGCTTCGCCTCGTCAAAACCAACGAGAAATGTTAACGGCATGTCATTCAACAAGCGCTCTTGCGCAGCTGTCAGTTCAAACGTTGCCTTGCTCGCCATTCAACTCCCCTCCTTTTCACCGGGTATGGTTGTACCATTCTCCCTTACCGGTTCAATTCCCTGCTTTTAACGGTTGAAATCATGCTATACTCATCGTATAGAGGAAGGTGAAAAGATGCGTGTAAAATGTTCTCTTTGCGATAAAGTCGAGACGATCGACTCATGGTCGTTTGAAGCAAAACGCTTGCGTAACAAACCGGCGAAAACGTATATGTGTCAAGAGTGTCAGGAGCGAATCAGCGAACGAACGGCTGAACGCGCCGCATCTGGACAATTCAAGTTATATCCTACATTTCGACAAAAACGAAACTGGTAATGCAAACGGGCGCCTCCGAAGAGACGCCCGTATTTTTTATGATTCTACCGCATCTTGACGACGATTCCACCAGAGGCGGCCACGATAAATGGCTAACACGATTGCCATGACGGCAAGCACTTCCGGGATTGGCCATGTGAAAAAGACGAGTGCCATCGTACCTGCTCCAAGTGAAAGGAGAATATAGACGATGAGCGACTTCCACCATGCCAATTGTTTCGCAAAACCAAGTTTAAAGACAAGGATCGTCAGTAAGATGACCGTGACAACGAGTGCATTGAACCCAACGGAAAAGTCGTTCGGGTCACTGCCGACACCTAGCATCGAAGCGATCCACGGAACGTCAATTTGTGTGATATCGATTGTTTGAGAAGCTTTCAAGACAAAGAGTCCCCCTTTATTTCATACACATCCATTCTACACTATTCCATGCAAAAGGGAACGCCGAAGCGTCCCCTTTCTTATAACTTATTCTTTACCAAGTTTACGACGCTTGTCTGCTTTCTCGCGTTCGTTCTTGTTCAAGATTTTCTTACGGAGACGGATCGACTCCGGTGTAATTTCACAGTACTCGTCATCGTTCAAGAACGTGAGTGACTCTTCAAGTGAGAAGACGCGCGGACGTTTCAAGACTTGTGTCGAGTCTTTTGCAGAAGCACGCATGTTCGTCAATTGTTTCCCTTTAACAGCGTTAATGGCAAGGTCAACATCACGGTTACATTCCCCGATGATCATTCCTTCATACACATCTGTACCTGGCTCGATAAAGATTGTCCCACGGTCTTCAAGGGCACCGATTGAGTAGGCCGTCGACTTCCCGTTTTCGATACAAACCATAACACCGCTACGACGACCACCGATATCAGCAGCGATATATGGACGGTACTCTTCGAACGTATGGTTCAAGATTCCGTATCCACGTGTCGCTGACAAGAATTCGTTACGGTAACCGATAAGACCACGTGATGGCACGAGGAATTCCATACGTGTCTGACCGTTGTCATTCGTGTTCATGTTCGCAAGCTCACCTTTACGGAGACCAATCGATTCCATGACTGAACCTGTGTACTCTTCAGGTACGTCGATGATGACACGCTCGAACGGCTCAACTTTTGTGCCGCTTTCGTCTTCGCGGATGATAACTTGTGGTTTTGATACTTGGAGCTCGTAACCTTCACGACGCATGTTTTCAATCAAGATCCCGAGGTGAAGCTCACCGCGTCCTGATACGATCCATTGGTCTGGTGAATCTGTGTTTTCGACACGGAGTGAAACGTCCGTCTCGAGTTGTTTCATCAAACGCTCTTCGATTTTACGTGCCGTCACGAAATCGCCTTCACGTCCTGCGAATGGAGAGTTGTTTGTCATGAAACGCATTTGAAGCGTTGGCTCATCGATGCGAAGGAGCGGAAGTGGCTCTTCTTTACCGACTGGCGTTACCGTTTCACCGACGTTGATATCTTCCATCCCGGCGATAGCGATCAAGTCACCTGCTTTTGCTTCTTCGATTTCGACGCGCTTGAGGCCGAAGTAACCGAACAATTTCGTGACACGAAGTTGCTTCACCGTACCGTCTGTCTTACAAAGCGATACTTGCTCACCGACTTTGATTTTCCCACGGAAGACGCGACCTACGCCGATACGGCCGAGGTAGTTGTCATAGTCGAGCATCGTCACTTGGAATTGAAGTGGCTCGTCTGAGTTGTCCACTGGAGCCGGCGTGTTTTCGAGAATCGTGTCGAGTACGTGAGTGATTGTATCTTCTTGTTTTTCTGGGTCAGGATCGAACGAACTTGAACCGCTGACTGCTGATGTATAGACGACAGGGAATTCAAGTTGATCTTCATCTGCGCCAAGGTCGATCAAGAGATCAACAACTTCATCGACAACGTCGAGTGGACGAACCATCGGCTTATCGATTTTGTTGACGACGACAATCGGACGAAGTCCTTGGTCGAGTGCTTTTTTCAATACGAAACGAGTTTGTGGCATACAGCCTTCACGCGCATCGACAACAAGAATAACGCCGTCTACCATACGCATGATTCGCTCAACTTCTCCACCGAAGTCTGCGTGACCTGGTGTATCTACGATGTTGATGCGAGTCTCTTTATAATCGATTGCTGTGTTTTTTGCGAGAATCGTAATTCCGCGCTCACGCTCGATATCGTTCGAGTCCATCGCGCGTTCTGCGACTGCCTCGTTCGTCCGGAAAGTACCAGACTGTTTCAATAATTCATCGACTAACGTTGTTTTACCGTGGTCAACGTGCGCGATGATGGCTACGTTACGAAGGTTTGTTCTTACGTTCATGTAGTTATTCCTCTCTTATTTAAAAAATTTCAACTTTTCTTCAACTTTAAGAGTATAGCACACGTCACAGTACCTTTGTCGAGTGGAATCGACTGTGAACGTTTTCATCTCGTGTTTTTTATCATACAATAGGGAAGAGAAGAGAAAATAAGGAGGAACCTCCATGCAGCTAATGTTTGTATTGATCGCAACGGCCGTTGTCGCAGGATTCGTCGGCATTGGAATCGGGGTGGCCGAGGGGAGCGCCGCCATTATCTTGGGAAGCCTCGTGTTAAGTGGCGTAGCGACATTCTTTGGTATTCAATTGCGTCGCCGCATTCTTTCAGAACGTCAATCATAAAAAAAGGGTTACTCCGGGATCATGTCGGAGTAACCCTTTTAACTTGCTTTTATAGCTGACGAGTCAAGCAGATGCGGTCGCGTAAAACGAGCCCATCTTCTTCAATGTCATCGTACCCGTGATTACGAAAATAATCGCGTTCCACTGAATCGAATCGGAATCCGGCTTGTTGGTAAAAACGCAACTGCATGATGCTTGAATTTCCTGTACAGACGAGTAGTTCTTTCCCACCAATCATCGTGGCCCGCTTCACTGCGTCTTGTAACAAGCGTTGACCAATCGTTTGGTTTTGACGTTCGGGTTTCACTGCGATATTGACGAGTTCAACCCGATCGCCTTCGTGTGAAACGAGCATATACGCACCGACAATCTCACTACCGAGTAACGCTTTGTACGTACGACCTTCCTCGAATTGTTCTCGGACCATCGCTTCATTCGGATTCGCCAAGACGAGTAAGTCGCGGATTTCTTCATACGAATCATGTTCCACGATGTGTAAGTCCGGTTTTACTTCAGCCGTGACCCCTTTTGCGATGACGTAATGTTTGATGACGTCATTGACAAATGAATCGCTCCCAGCCAAGACAGATGTTTTTCCGTCATACCGAATCGGCTCACCATATAAGGAAACGACACGCCCACCTACCTCTTCAACGAGTAACTTTCCAGCAGCATAATCCCATGGCATATTACGCATGGTGATGTAGCCGTCCACGCGGCCGGCAGCAAGCCAGGCTAATTCAAGCGATGCAGCACCATGAGCTCGCGTTCCAATCGAGTCCCGTACAATCGGAGCGAGTATTTCCGGGGCAATCTGGTGGTTCGGCGTGACCCACGTCGCATTCATACTTAAAAATGCGTCTCGAACATGATGTTCATGAAGAGTCGTCAATGTCCGACCGTTCAATGTCGCCCCGTATCCTTTCCGCGCCATGAACATCTCATCCGCCATGACGTCATAGACGAATCCATATTCCACGACCCCATCTATCATGATCGCGATGGAGATGGCAAACATACGTTTTTGATGAATAAAATTTAACGTCCCATCAATCGGGTCGACAAACCAGACGGTACCGGTCAATTGTTCTGGCTGATCTGTCGTCCCTTCTTCCCCCATAATCTGATGTTCCGGAAATGTTTGTTGGATTCGACGGACAATCAGTTGTTCCACCGCGCGGTCGATTTCAGTGACCAAGTCCCCTTTTCCCGTCTTTCGTTCCACTTCATAACTTTGATCAATCTCGCGACGAATCAGTTCTCCCGCATGTTTGATTAAGTCGACTGCAAACCATTCTATCATCTGTGATCACCTCAACTGTATTGTACCAAACAAAAACCAGTATCCGCTCGGAATACTGGTTGAATGTGTGTAATGGTTAGGCTTCGAGACGCAATAATTCTTGGCGGTACTTCTCTAACCGATGCTTGCTAGCCTGAACTGTAGCATCATCTTGTGACGCCATCGCATCGAAGAGGGTTGCCAATTCATAATCAATCTCTAAGCGCAGCACCGGGATCCGTTTTTCTGCGTCTTTTCTTTTGAATGCCTCAATCACTTGTTTCATAAGATGCCACACTCCTTTTGTTGGGCTACAAGTTACGGTTTAGTGAGTTGAATTGAGTATATCAGATAAAATTCGAAAAAGAAAGAGAATTGTCTGACTATTTTGAATTTTTTATCTTAATGGATATATTCCCAATTCCGAGGTCCCTAAACCTGATTTGGTGTTAATGAACTGTACCCGATTTATAGGAGAAATAACAAAAAAGCATGCCTGAATTTGCTCGGGCATGCTCGGTCTTACAGTTTAATCATTTTACTCGAGGACTTCATTGCCGCCTGAACCGTACGATATGTGGAATAGCCCGTCTGCTCATCGTGAACCGCGTTCAGTTGTTTCTCCTCCGACTTAGATGTTACGATTTGCTTGAAGGCACGATAGGAATCGAGAAAAACCTCTCGTTCGACTCCACCTTCATTGGCTTGTGCGACAACGTTATAAAACTCGACGACTTCAATCAATTCGTCTGTCGTCCAATCCGGATTGATCGGATAGTTAATTTGCATATTGTTTCACCTCGACACCCATTGTAACAACAAAAAAAACTATTGCAAGTTGAGCCAGAAATCTCTATAGTTTTTTTGTTGCTTCTTTTTTTAAAAACAACATATATCATAACGATACTATTCATCTTATAAATAAACTGATTCAAGGGGGATTTACGATTGAAATTAAAAGGTGCTACTCAGCTCGAAACGCCACTATTTGACACGTTGCTTGAACATGTCGACTCAAACCCGATTGCGTTCCACATTCCTGGTCATAAAAGCGGAAAAGGGATGGACCCAGAGTTTCGTGACTTTATTGGTGAAAACGCCCTAAAAATTGATTTGATTAACATTGCCCCACTCGATGACCTCCATCATCCAAAAGCGGCAATCGCTGAAGCGGAACGCTTGGCGGCAGAGGCGTTCCGTGCTGACGAGACCTTTTTCTCTGTCCAGGGAACATCGAGTGCCATCATGGCTATGATCATGGGTGTCGTTGGCCCGAATGAAAAAATCATTGTGCCACGGAACGTCCATAAATCCGTCATGTCCGCGCTCGTCTTAACGGGTGCTCATCCGGTCTTCATCCACCCGGAATTTGACGAAACATACGGCATCGCCCACGGAATCACAGCTAGTGCCGTAGAACGCGCACTTGAACTTCACCCGGACACAAAAGCCGTTCTCGTCATTAATCCGACTTATTTCGGTGTCGCAGGTGATTTAGAGCGTATCGTGTCTGTCGCTCATGAGCAAGACGTTCCTGTACTTGTCGATGAGGCACACGGCGTTCATCTCCCTTTTCACGATGAACTCCCACTCTCGGCGATGCAAGCGGGAGCAGATGTGGCGGCGACGAGTGTACACAAGCTTGGTGGTTCAATGACAGGCAGTTCGATTTTGAACGTACGCCGCGGTCTCGTCTCGCCAGAACGAATTCATGCGATGCTTTCCATGATTACAACGACTTCGACGTCCTACTTGCTCCTCGCTTCTCTCGACGCGGCACGTCGACAGTTAGCGACAAAGGGACACATGATGAATGAACGTGCACTTGAGCTTGCGAGAACGGCTCGTACAGCAATCAACCACATGCCTAACTTGTCAGTATACGGTCATGCCGAATTGCATTCTGAATCGACATACGCGCTCGACGAAACGAAAGTACTCGTATCCGTGCGCGAACTTGGAATAACAGGATTTGAAGTCGAGAAATTTCTTCGGGACAAACACCGTATCGAAGTCGAGATGTCCGATTTATTGAATGTGCTCTTTATCGTCACATCAGCGGATGATGAGTCCACGATTCAAGCATTGATTGAAGCGATGCGAGACGTCGTCTCCGTTTATCAGAAGTCTGGTAACGATTCACTATCGATCATGCTCCCAGAGATTCCACCTCTTGCGCTCAGCCCTCGTGATGCGTTTTATGAAGAGACGGAAACGATTCCTCTCGAAAACGCAGTCGGCCGTATTTCAGCGGAATTCATTATGGTGTATCCGCCAGGGATTCCGATCATCATTCCAGGCGAATTGATTACGACTTCGACACTCGAGTACATCATGGCCAACATTGAAGCGGGTCTTCCGGTTCAAGGTCTTGAAGATGAGTCACTGCAAATGATTAAAGTCATCCAACAAACAAAAGCGATTCGCTAAATAAAAAATGAGCCGGTCATCGTGACCGGCTCATTTTTTATGTCATCTCAGAAAAGGTGGCTGTAGATGATCGAATTGCTTCCCCTAGTGCTTATTATAAGAAAACGCTTACATTTTTTCAAGTATCAATTTCTTCAGATGCTTGTGTTTTTTCGACCAAGCAAAGTCGTAAAAATTCAGCGACGTGTTCCGTGTCGTTCAAGTTAATGCCAAGCATCGGATACAATTGACGTGGCTCTTCTAGCGCATGCAAATCAAGAAGGGCCGATTGACCCGTTTGCATACAGACGACTAACACCTTGCCCATGAATTGCTGTGTATAAACGAAACCAAAATCATAACGAGCGGCTTCTGTTTCAATACCGGTAAATCGGACACGACTCGTCTCGGATACGGTGTATAATAACTCCTCATCGAATGCCATCAGGATTCCCTCCCTTCTCTCTTCACATGTATTTTCCTTTATACTACTAGTATGAAACCTAAGGAGAGAATGACAATGAAGATTGATTATGCAACGGAGTTAAACGTTGAAACTCTTGTCCAGTTCATGCACGACCTATGGCCAGATGCCCCTATTGAAGAATTACGAATGGAAGTCAAACTCGGTCTCGCCTCAAAAAAGATGCATTATTTCATCGCATCAAATGAACATGGGGAGGCAGTTGGTTTTTGTCAGCTCAGTTTCCGACATGACTACGTGCCAGGTTCTAGCACGTCACCGACCGCCTATATGGAAGGAATCTATGTCATTGAATCAGAGCGTCATCGAGGTGTTGCCTCTCGTTTGGTCGATGCTGCGTCGACCTTCGCGGCGCGTCATGGTTGTATCGAACTGGCATCGGATACCGAGCTTGAAAACGAGGACAGTCAACGCTTTCACGAGAAAATTGGATTCAAGGAAGTCGAGCGTGTCGTCACCTACATGAAAAAGCTCTCTCACGAAAAGTGAGAGAGCTTTTATGAGTATTCTTATTTTACGACGTGGATTGGCATACCCATTGCGATTTCAGCAGCTTCCATTGCCATCTCACCGAGTGATGGGTGAGCGTGGATTGTAAGTGCGATATCTTCAGCAGTCATACCAGCCTCGATTGCAAGACCAAGCTCAGCAATCATATCTGAAGCGCCAGTACCCGCGATTTGAGCACCGATCAAGAGACCGTCCTCTTTGCGTGTGATGAGCTTCATGAAGCCGTCTGGCTCGTCAAGTGCAAGTGCACGACCGTTCGCTGCAAATGGGAATTTCGAAACTGTGATTTCGAGTCCTTCTTCTTTTGCGAGTGGCTCTGTGTAACCAACCGTTGCGAGCTCAGGATCTGTGAAGACGACTGCAGGGATTGCAGAGTAGTCGAGGTAAGCTGGCTTACCTGCTGCTGCTTCCGCTGCGATTTTCGCTTCGTAAGATGCTTTGTGTGCAAGTGGTGGTCCAGGAACGATATCACCGATTGCATAGATGTTTTCGTTCGATGTTTTACACTGGTCATCGATTTCGATGATTCCGCGGTCGCTGATTTTAACGTCCGCGTTCTCAAGACCGATGTCACCTGTGTTTGGACGACGACCAACTGTGACGAGGACATAGTCCGCTTCAACAGATTGTTCTTCACCGTTTACTTCAAACTTAACGGTTACGCCGTCTTCCGTTTCTTCAACACCTTTAGCAAGTGCATTCGTGTGGATCGTGACGTTCCCTTTTTGCTTGAGTTTCTTCTTAACGATTTGCGTCATTTGTGGTTCGAAACCAGACAAGATGTCGCTAGCGCCCTCTACAACGACAACTTCTGTATCGAAGTTAGCGTATGCAGTACCGAGCTCCATACCGATGTATCCACCGCCGATAACGACGAGTTTCTTCGGTACTTCAGGAAGTGCCAAAGCGCCAGTTGAAGAAAGGACGCGTTTAGACCATTTGAACGATGGGATCTCGATTGGTGTAGAACCAGTCGCGACAATCGCTTTTTTAAATTTGTAAGGAGTTGAGCTGTCTTCAGTGATGACACGAACTGTGTCTTCAGACGCGAAGAACGCTTCACCTTGAACGATCTCGATTTTGTTTCCTTTGAGGAGACCTTTAACACCGCCAGTCAATTTGTTAACGACTGACTGTTTCCAATCTTGAACTTTTGTGAAGTCCACTGACACGTTGTCAGACGTGATTCCCATTGAATCATGACCTTTAGCGTGTTGGAAGTTGTGTCCTGCTGTGATCAACGCTTTCGATGGGATACATCCGACGTTCAAGCAGACACCACCGAAGTTGCCTTTCTCAACGATAGTTACTTTCATTCCGAGCTGTGCGCCACGGATTGCGGCAACGTATCCACCAGGACCGGCACCGATGACAAGCAAATCAGTTTCTTGTGCGAATTCTCCTACTACCATGTTCTTATCCCTCCATCATTAGAAGTGCTGGGTCTTCGAGCAAGCGTTTCACCATGTTAAGAGCGTTTTGTGCAGTCGCACCGTCGATGAGGCGGTGGTCAAAGCTGAATGAAAGTGCAAGTACTGGCGCAGCAACGATTTCACCGTTCTTCACGACAGCTTTCTCAGCGATACGGCCGATACCGAGAATCGCAACTTCTGGGTGGTTGATGACAGGTGTGAACCATTGTCCACCAGCTGAACCGATGTTTGTGATTGTGATCGATCCGCCTTTCATGTCTTCCCCAGCGAGCTTACCTTCACGAGCTTTACCTGCAAGTTCGTTAATGTTTGTAGCAAGTGCATAGATTGATTTACGGTCTGCATCTTTTACGACTGGTACAACAAGTCCGTTGTCCGTGTCAGCTGCAATCCCGATGTTGTAGTAGTTTTTGTAGACGATTTCTTCGTTCACGTCATCGATTGAAGCGTTGATTGTTGGGAATGCTTTCGCTGCAGCAGTCAATGCTTTCACGACGAATGGCAAGTACGTGAGTTTCACGCCTTGGTCAGCCGCGACTTGTTTGAAATCTTTACGGAGTGCAACGAGTTTTGTAACGTCGACTTCGTCCATGAGTGTAACGTGTGGTGCAGTGTGTTTCGAGTTAACCATAGCTTTCGAGATGGCTTTACGGATTCCACGGATTTTCTCACGTGTTTCAAGTTCAGGAGTCGCTGACTCGTAAGGCTTGATTTCCGTTTTCGCAGCTGCTGCTGGTGCTACAGATTCTGTTTTCTCTGTTGTAGCTTCTGCAGACGGTGCTTCGCCGTTCGCGAATGCATCGATGTCTTCTTTCAATACACGGCCGTTGTCGCCAGAACCGTTTACTTCACGGATGTCGACACCTTTTTCACGTGCATATTTACGGACAGATGGCATAGCGATAACACGCTCAGATTTGTGAAGTTGAACGTCGCGTGGCGCGTCTTCTTTCACATCTTCTTTTACGTCTTCTGTCTTCTCTTCTGCTTTCGGTTGTTCAGGTGTTTCTTCTTCACCTGCTGGTGCGTCGCCTTCGATGTCAAACGTAATGAGGACGTCGCCGACTACAGCAACTGTACCTTCAGAAACTTTAACTTCTTTGACTGTACCGTCGACTGGAGCTGGGATTTCAACGACTGCTTTGTCGTTTTGTACTTCTAAAAGAACATCGTCCTCTTTGACCGTATCCCCTGCTTTTACGAACCACTTGACGATTTCACCTTCGTGAATACCTTCACCGATATCTGGTAATTTAAATTCAAATACTGCCACTGGTTTTTCCTCCCATCAATTCATCATGTAAACACGACAAGGGAGACAATTCTCCCTCATCGTTTATTCGACACGATCTTAGAAGTTCACAACTTCCTTAACTTTTGCAACGACATCTTTATGGTCAGGTAACCACATGTCTTCACCTTGTGCGAATGCGAAGACTGTGTCTGGTGCAGTTACTCGAAGAACTGGTGCTTCGAGGTGAAGAATTGCGCGCTCTTGAATTTCAGTTACAACGTTCGCTGCGATACCTGCTTGACGTTGTGCTTCTTGAACGACGATCGCACGACCTGTTTTCTTAACAGACTCTACGATTGTGTCGATATCAAGCGGGCTCACTGTCATGAGGTCGATTACTTCAACGTTGATGTTTTCTTTTTCAAGTTCTTCCGCTGCTTTAAGTGAAGTATGCACCATCGCACCGTAAGTGATGATTGAAACGTCTGTACCTTCACGTTTCACATCTGCTTTACCGAGTTCGATTGTGTAATCACCTTCAGGTACTTCGCCACGGAATGAACGATACAATTTCATGTGCTCGAGGAACACGACTGGGTCGTTGTCACGGATTGACGCGATCAACAAACCTTTTGCATCGTAAGGAGTTGATGGAATAACAACTTTAAGACCAGGTGTCTGAGCCATCAAGCCTTCAAGGCTGTCCGCGTGAAGCTCAGGTGTCTTAACTCCACCACCGAATGGTGAACGGATTGTGATTGGTTGGCTGTAAGCGCCGCCTGAACGGTAACGCATACGTGCCATTTGAGCTGCGATTGAGTCGAAAACTTCGAATACGAATCCGAAGAATTGAACTTCCATAATCGGACGGAATCCAGTAAGACCTAGACCGATCGCAAGACCACCAATCCCTGATTCAGCGAGTGGCGTGTCGAAGACACGGTCTTCGCCGAGCTCGTCTTGGAGACCTTCCGTCGCGCGGAATACCCCACCGTTTTTACCAACGTCTTCTCCGAAAAGAAGTACTTTCTCGTCGCGTTTCATTTCAACGCGCATCGCATCAGTAATCGCTTGGATCATTGTCATTTGAGCCATAACTTACTTCGACTCCTTTGCAGTATATTCTTCAAGCTGTTCTTTCAAGTTTGAAGGAAGTTCTTCGAACATGTTGTTGATGAAGTCCGAAACTTTTTGTTTTGGTTCTTTGTCTGCTTGGCTGATTGCTTCTTTCACGTCAGCTTTCGCTTGCTCGATCACTTCGTTCTCCATGTCTTCGTTCCAGAGTTTCTTGTTCTCAAGGAAGAGACGGAAACGTACGAGTGGATCTTTTTCTTGATACTCTGTGTCGAGTTCTTTTGTACGGTAACGTGTTGGGTCATCCCCAGCGAGCGTATGTGGTCCGTAACGGTAAGTGAGTGACTCGATAAGTGTCGGTGTTCCCTCGAGTGCGTCGACGCGAGCTTGTTGAGTCGCTGCGAGCACTGCAAGAACGTCCATTCCATCTACTTGAATTCCGTTGATTCCAGCTGCAACAGCTTTTTGCGCGATCGTTTTAGCTGCAGTTTGCTTTTCAACAGGAGTTGAGATAGCGAAACGGTTGTTTTGAACGACGAAGATTGCTGGTGATTTGAATGCACCTGCAAAGTTCAATCCTTCGTAGAAGTCACCTTGTGATGAGCCACCGTCACCTGTGTAAGTAATGGCGACATTTTTGTTGCCGTTGCGTTTGAGGCCCATTGCCACACCCGCAGTTTGAATGATTTGTGCACCGATGATGATTTGTGGCATCAATACGTTGACACCTTCAGGGATGCGGTTTCCCGCCACGTGTCCACGTGAGAACAAGAACGCTTGATAAAGCGGAAGTCCGTGGAATACGAGTTGTGGGATATCACGGTATCCTGGAAGGATCCAGTCCTCTTTGTCGAGCGCGTATTGCGTCCCGATCATCGTCGCCTCTTGACCTGCCACTGGCGCGTAGAATCCTAAGCGACCTTGACGGTTAAGTGAGATGGCGCGTTGGTCCCAGATTCGAGTATAGACCATGCGGCGCATGAGTTCCTGAAGTTGCTCGTCCGTTAGGTCAGGCATTGCGTCTTGGTTGACGACCTCACCCTTCTCGTCGAGAATACGGAACGTTTGGAAGTTTTCTTCCACGTTTTGAAGTACCTGAACGTTGTTCATTCGTTTCACCTCATCCTTTCAACTATGAGACAATTGTCTTTTTTGTGATCAAACACTATCTCAAATCTTACGTGTATCTGTCCAAAAAAGCAATCTGTATTAACGTGATTCAGAAAAGTTATCCTCTCCTGACGTTTCCTTGTTAGTATAAAACGGGTTGTTTCAATAACGCAAAAAATATGCTTACCGAAATAAAACGCTTACATTCAAGGGATATGACATCCTTTTCACCACTGTATTATTTTCATTTCACCTTCTGTACCATCCACATTCCTTCCTGTTTAAATATGATATAATCAATCATATAAGTTCGATAGAAAGGAAGTTGTGTATGTTAACCATGAAAGATGTCATCCGCGAAGGAGACGAGCGACTTCGCGCGCGTTCAGCCGAAGTTTCGATTCCGCCAACAACAGAAGATTTGGCGTTACTCGACGAGATGGAGACGTTTCTTGTCAATAGTCAAGACCCAGAGATGAGCGAGAAATACGAGTTACGAGGTGGTGTCGGAATCGCCGCACCTCAACTCGGTGTAAATCGCCGTTTCTTCACAGTATTGCTACAAGAAGAGGAAGAGACGTTTAAACTCTCCATCTTCAATCCTAAAATTACAAGTCATTCCGTCGAACAGACATTTTTGAATGGCGGCGAAGGCTGTCTATCGGTCGATCGCGTGGTCAAAGGAAATGTACCTCGTTTTCGTCGAATCACGTTAGAAGGGTTCGACCGCGAGGGGAAGCCGATTAAGCTTCGTCTGCGCGGAATGCGCGCTGTCGTATGTCAGCACGAGCTCGATCATTTAGACGGGATCATGTTCTATGACCGGATCAATATGTCGAACCCGTTAGAAACATACGGCGAACCGATTTAACATGTTTAGTTCGAGAAAAAGGGCACTGTTGTTACTATTCCCATTTTTATTTCTTTTAATCGGTGGATGTGTGCGAATCAATTATGATGCGACCGTCCACTATGACCAATCTGTTTCGCTTGAAACGACTTACGCGTTCCGTGATCATCCAGTCATGAAATTGCTCAATCTCAGACTCGACTGGGATACGTGGAAAGAGCAAGCAGAAGCGAACGGATATGAGACGGAAGATTATTCGAGTCCTGATGACTACGAAGGCATGGTCTTAAAGAAGACATTTAAAAATGTGGACGAGTTGCAACAGATTAAAGAGGAATGGAAAACGGGACCAGCCGGTATTTTAGTCCCTCCGGATATTCAGTTCGACATCGAACAACAGGAAGGCATTTGGTTTGATTCATATACACTCCAAACCAATCTCGACCTCCGACTCGATCGGGTCGACTTACCCGGTGTTGAACTAACCGGCTCCCCCAAAAAATTGGCTGAACGATATATCCGCCAAGCCGACATTCGCTTTAACTTGACTGTTCCGACCGGCGTATTCGTTGAGGATGGAACTGGCCTAGACCTCCGTTCTATGAAACATGTCGAGTGGCAAGTCTACGGCGGTCGGCAAAATAACGTGAAGCTAGTTGCCCATGTACCGAACGTCAACGCTTGGATCGTGACGGGAATCGTTCTGATTGCAGCGGCCGTATTGACTTACTTCATTTGGCGCAAATATCGTCGGAATGTTGGCAACCCAAAAGAGACATCCATTCGTTCACGTCTCCTCGGACTGTTGATCGTCTCACTTTCACTTGCTCTCATCATCGTCACCTTCCGACAAGAGTTGACGAACGAGCGTCAATCCGAGGCGATACGTCAAGCTTCTCAAACGAATGAGTTCATCCCTACGTTTGCAGTTCATGGACTACTCGGGACAGACCGGACGTTCCTCCGCTTCTCTCAAGCGATGGAACAAAGTGGTCAAGCGACTGACGGGGCGCTTTGTACCGTGACTGTCAAAGGCAAGACCGACTGTGAAATATATGATTTTAGTTCAACTCGTCCGATTGTCCGAATCGAGTTCGAAGATGCAGAGGCTTCTTTAAACAATCAGACAAAGTGGTTGAATGCAGCCATTGAAACATATAAAAAAACGAGAAATCGATCATTCGATCGGATGTATATCATTGGCCATAGCATGGGTGGCGTAGCCGCTGCCAACTATATCCTGAATCAAGAGACATACATCGTCGATAAGTTTGTGACGTTCGATAGCCCGTTCGGCGGGACGCGCCTTGCAAACTTCGGTTTATCTGCCAGTAACTTCGGCATTAATACCGGAAGCCCTGCCATCCGTGATTTGTCCCCTAACTCAGACGGACTGCAAGCATTCCAGTCTAAACTCGAGACATGGCCGAGGTCCGTTCAGGTACTCTCCTTCTCTGGACGAGGTGGCGAATTCAATTTGATTGAGCCGGCAAGTTCGCTGTTACTTGAAGAGTATACGAATAACATTCAGACAGAAACTGTGCCGTACGACCATTTCTCGCTTCACCGTAAAAGTGACGTCTTGAAAGAGACCGGGAAATTCTTATATGAATACACGAATGAGTTTAATCCAATCGAGACGAACTAACGTCAAAACAGCTATCCCCAAACTTTGAGGATAGCTGTTTTTTAATAGGTCATCGTCCATGTGACTTTTTGGAGCCAATACATCATATACTTTCCGAGCGGGAGATCCGTTTGAATCTCATCATATGCTACCGTATACGCGCCGTTCTCATTGTTCCATAGACGATTAAAATACTCGTCCACCTCATCAAAGAAGGCTGTATCCACTTCTCCTGTCACTTCGACGTCTGCCTCTAGGTTGTAATCGTTCATGTTCCGGGTCGTATAGTTCCCCGATCCTAAGACAACGGTTTTCTCCTCACCATCTACATAGAGGATTTTTGGATGATATTGTTCCTTACCGACATCATACCAGCGAATCTCGATATGCTCCGGGTTGACGGTGTTCAGTTCTGCCGTCACCGGTAAGTTCGGTAACCCTGATTTCGATCGACCGAACGCATTCGTGTTCGGATCGAGGATCAAGTTCACAGTCACCCCGCGCCCTGCGGCATCCTCGATTGCTTGGATGATATTCCGGTCTGCCAAATAAAACATTCCGATCCAAATGGTGTCTCCATCGTCCGCCCCATTCATTGCATCGAGCACTGATTCTTGAATTTTCCCTTCGGTGACGTAACGAATCTCCATTGGTGCCTCACTCGGCGCATTTTCAATCTTCGACAACGCTTCATCATCAGGGAATCGGCGTGCATCTCCTTTCGAGAACGTCGCGACCGCTTGCTCACCTTCAACGATTTCTTTTAAAATCGGTCCTTTTAAATGGACACCGACATTCGAGTGGTATCCGCTAGCGTCATGTGGATTGGCGGATAGTACAAATCCCTCATTTTCAGTGACCATCACCTTCCGATGGTTCGCTTTGATGTTGAGCAACCTCAAATAAGCACGAACCGTAATGTCCGGTGCCGAAGAGGCCATCGGATTCGGCAACCAGCCGGATTGACTATCACCGAACCATTGAAGCGCCATTCGATAAAACGTGGAGTAAAGAATATTTGGGTCACGAAGTTCGTCGAGATTTGTGTACACGACTTCTACCCCTGCCTCCTCCAGTACATCGAAGTGGTCGGAAACGTGCCCGTTATAAGTCGTATTGATATCGTCTGTAATAAAAACGACTTTCAAGTCCGGATATCGCTCCATTTGCTCAAGCAATGTCGATGACAGGCGCGATGTGATGTCCGGATATTGTCGGTCTTCATTCGAATAAGGATTGAATAAGAAAAAGTCCATGACGATGTATTCTTTTGCCTCACGTATTGCTCGTTCAACTTCACTAAATATCTCTTGTTCGACAATCTCCGTATCTTCCCCTTGATAGGTCAAATCGTGGAGAAAATCGATTTGGTCATCTGTGATGAGATATGGTTCAGATTGTCTCGACACGCCTTCCGGTAATGGTTTGACTTGATGATATACGAGCGTGATGAGAAAAATGACCGCTACGATTGCAGCTCCCCATTTCGGCCACCCTTTCTTCCCCTTTTCCTTCGCCATAAGCTCCCCCTCCTCATTTGCTGGTGAAAAAAACGAGCCGTAGTCTCCTACAGCCCGTCAAATCATACTTCCATAATAATCGGCAGGACCATCGGGTGTCTCCGCGTCTTTTGTGCCAAATAAGGTGTAAGGGTGTCTGAGACGAGTTGTTTCATCTCCGACCACTTCATCTGCTTATTGGACAATCCTTGTTCGACGGTTTTCTTCAACAATCGTTCGCCGTCACGAATCAGACTACCTGATTCACGCATATAGACGAATCCACGTGAGATGATATCTGGTCCTGAGACGAGTTTGCGCGTCTTGCCATCGATGCTGATGACGACGACAACGAGTCCATCTTCAGACAGAATTCGGCGATCCCTTAATACTATATTCCCGATATCACCAATTCCATTCCCATCGATATACACAGCGTTCGCAGAAATTTTGCCAGTGACCGCAGCCGACTCCGAGTCGACAGCAAGCACTTCACCATTATCCATAACGAAACTGTTCTCTTTCGGGATTCCTACCGATTCAGCAAGCTCAGCATGCTTTTTCAACATGCGGTACTCACCGTGAATCGGCATGAAGAATTTTGGATTCAACAGACGAATCATCAATAACTGCTCTTGTTGCGAACCATGACCTGATGTATGAATGTTCGTCAACTTACCGTAGACAACATCCGCTCCCGCTTTATACAACTGGTCAATCGTCTTCCCGACGGAGATGGCATTTCCTGGGATTGGAGAAGAAGAAAAGATGACCGTATCCCCAGGAATGATTGACACTTGACGATGGGTACCATTCGCAATACGGCTGAGCGCTGCCATCGGTTCCCCTTGCGAGCCGGTACAAAGAATCGCGATTCCATTCGGGTCGTAGTGACGCATTTGATTCGCCTCAATGATCATCCCTTTCGGAACGTTGATGAAACCGAGTTCTTGTCCAATCGTCATGACTTTCTCCATCGAACGACCGAAAATCATGAGATGGCGACCTGTCTCGGCACACGCATCGACCACTTGTTGCAAGCGATAGATGTTCGATGCGAATGTTGCAAAGATGATTCGACCATCCGCTTTCCGGAACGTTTCACTAATCGTCCCACCGACAACGCTCTCACTCATCGTGAAGCCTTCCACTTCTGCATTTGTCGAATCGGACAAGAGACAAAGCACGCCTTCTTTTCCGATTTCCGCCATCTTGGCGAGGTCTGCCGGCTCACCTACCGGAGTGAAGTCGAACTTGAAGTCACCCGTATGGACGATGTTCCCTTGTGGCGTCTTGACGACGACACCGAGTGAGTTCGGAATCGAGTGCGTCGTGCGGAAGAACGAGATGCTCGTCTTGCGGAACTTGATGAGTGAATCCTCATCAATCTCATGGAGTTCCGCCTCACGAAGCAACCCATGCTCCTCAAGTTTAACTTTAATCAATCCGAGCGCGAGCTTCGTCGCGTAAATCGGCAATTGCACTTGCTTCAATAAGAATGGAATTCCCCCGATGTGGTCTTCGTGACCGTGAGTGATGAATACCCCTTTTACTTTGTCCTTGTTTTTAATCAGGTACGAGTAATCAGGAATCACATAGTCGATTCCAAGCAAGTCATCCTCTGGGAACATGATTCCCGCATCGATGACGATGATTTCATCTTGGAATTGAACAACATATGTGTTCTTCCCGATTTCTCCGAGTCCGCCCAATGCGAACACGGCTGTTTGGTGGTTCTTAACAAACTTCATTTAATCTCTCCTTACTTCAATTATTAATACATCTATGTGAAACATAAGTGATTCTCGAATATGCCCGTAAGATTCTTTTTTCATTATAGCTCATATCATGACAATATTTCACTAACGATGTGATATTCGTGGTAGTTTCCCTATTTCGTGTTATCCTTTTAGTGGGTTCAGAAAACATATTTTTTAGATAAAGAGAAAGAATGGTGAATCAAATGGAAGATCAAAAGGTTGTTTTCTTCGACATTGACGGCACGCTTTTACATGAAGGTAGTTATATACCGCCTTCCACGATTTCAGCAATTCAGGCATTGCGAGAAAACGGCGTCGAGACATTCATCGCGACGGGACGAGGACCGGCCATGCTATCCGATATCCCAGAACGTGTCGGGATTGATAGTCTTGTTTGCTATAACGGTCAGATTGTCGTGCATAAAGGTGAAATCGTCTATCGTAACACGCTTTCAAAAGATGCACTCGGCCGATTGACGACGCACGCCGCTTCAAATGATCATACTCTCGTCTATTTGGGACAAGACCGTGGTGGTGCTTCAAGACCGAATGATGCCATCGTCAAACAATCGCTCGGTGAACTCGACATGCCGATTCCTTCATTCGAACCGAACTTCCATACAGAAGAAGATGTGTATCAGACGTTACTGTATTGCACGCCTGAAGACGAGCATCATTATATCAACGCCTACCGTGAGTTCGATTTTATCCGTTGGCATCCTCATGCAATGGACGTGATCAACAAAGGGGCCAGTAAGGCAGATGGCATCCGTCACTTTATTGAGACCAATGGCTACCGTCTTGAGAATACGTACGCTTTCGGAGATGCGTTGAACGACTTGGCCATGCTTCAGTATGTAGGTACTGGAATCGCCATGGGCAATGGTCGCACCGAAACGAAAGACGTGGCGGATTTTGTCACGAAATCCATCCTTGAAGATGGAATCGAGTACGGCTTGAAAGCGATGAAACTCATTTAAAAAAGACCTCTTGGAGTCAAACCGTCGAGTTGGATCAATCGATTCAACGATCGCGGCATCGCTCCAAAGGTCTTTTTTTTATCTCGAACGAAGTGTACGCTCTAGTCTATCCAAATCGGTATCCTTCCCGATGATAATCAAAATATCTTCCGATAAAATCATCTCATCCGCTTGAGGAGAAATCAGGACATCATCATCGCGACGAATCGCCACGATGTTCACCCCGTACTTCGCCCGCAAGTCCAAATCGATGAGTGATTTGTTAGATAACTTGTCCGATGCTTTTATTTCGACAATCGAATGTTCATTCGATAATTCGAGGTAGTCGAGGATACTTTGGCTCATCAATCCATTCGCAATTCGAACGCCCATGTCACGCTCCGGGTGGACGATATTGTCTGCCCCAATTCGACGAAGTACTTTTTCATGGTAATCGTTTGTTGCTTTCACCGTGATGATTTGAACACCAAGTTCCTTTAAAATCAACGTCGTCAAAATAGAAGCTTGAATATTCTCCCCGATGGCGACGATGACATGTTCAAAGTTACGAATCCCCAAACTCTTCAACACATTTTCATCTGTTGTATCGGCGATCACGGCATGGGTTGCCAATCCCATAAACTCATTGACACGCTCCTCATCTGAATCGATGGCGAGGACGTCATATCCATTTGAAGACAATTCACGGACGATCGACCCACCAAATCGTCCTAATCCGATGACTGCAAATTCACCTGTCATGATGCTACATCCCTTTCCTACACATGTTCACTTCTTGATTCTTCGTTCAGTGTAACTGATTCCACTTCAAAACTCTATACAAAATACAAAACGGGATTCCCTTTAAATAAAGGAAATCCCGTTCTCGCCATTATGCTTTTCCACTCGAGCGTTTCCCTCGTACGTAGTCGTTGTCAAACAAGAACAAACGGAGCAAGAGGTAGAGTGCCGGAACGAGTAGGAGCAATCCTAAGATGAACACGATGACAAGCGCCACCGCCATCGACTCGTTGACGACACTTCCATTAATGTCGATGTACGGATACAGGATGTAAGGTAAGTGAGAATATCCGTATCCGAACCATGCCATGAAGAACTGTCCCATGACCATCAAGAAGGCAACCCCGTAATTTCGTTTCATATACACGAAGGAGACGGCGATGACGAAGAACAAGAAGCTCATCGCAAACCACCACCAGTTCCCTCCTAGGATACTTTCGTAATGCCACGCAGCTTGCGACTTCAATCCAAAGAAGACGAGACCCGATGCGATAATCGTCGGGACGCTCCAGAATAGAGCCCATTTCCGAACGAGTTCTACGGCATTTTGGTCACGTGCCTTGTCCGCGTAGAACAAGAGGAACATGGCACTAATATAGAGGACGGAGACAATCGCCAAGATGACGACCGTCCAGGAGTAGAAGTTGGTGAACAACTTCGCTCCGTCAAAGAAGACCCCGTTCTCTGTTTCCGTGATGAAACCTCCTTGGCTGACAGTCAGTACCGTCGACATCGAAGCTGGGATGAGTAATCCCGTCGCTCCATAAAGGAACATATAGAGCGTGCTTTCCTTTGAGCCATAGTTAGCGAACGCATAAAAACTACCACGAATCGCAAGCAGAATTAACACGACAGACGCTGGAACGAGCAATGCCGTACCATAGTAATAAGCGGTGTCCGGAAAGAATCCGACAATCCCGACAAAGAAGAAAACGAAGAATACGTTCGTCACTTCCCATGTCGGTGACAAATACCGTTTGACGAGTCGGTTCACTAAGTGATCACGTTTCGTATAGCGGCTATAGAAAGCGAAGAAGCCTGCACCGAAGTCAATCGATGCGACGATGAGATAGCCGTATAGGAACGTCCATAAGACGGCAATCCCTAATTCTTGAATTTGCATGTCATACCCTCCGATCACACTTCATCCGCAAACATCGCTTCACCACGATGCTCGGATTGTTTTAGTTCTTTCCCTACCGGATTCTCTTTGAACAGGCGTGATAGGACAACCACAGTCACTGTTCCAAGTACCGCGTAGAGGATCGCGAAAGCGACAAGCATCCAACCGACGTTCGCTGAAGTCGTAGCTGCCTCACTCGTACGCATTAACTCATATAACGCCCAAGGTTGACGACCAAATTCAGCGAAGAACCACCCAAACTCAATCGCTGCCATGGCTAGCGGTCCACCGGCTGCAATCGCAAAGAGCATCGGCTTGCTGAACTGGTTCAAACGTTTAATATAGCGGCCGAGTACAAACAGGAAGGAGATGAGTGCGAGAAGCATCCCAATTCCGACCATCGCATCAAATAGATAGTGAACGAAGAGCGGCGGTTGATCTTCTTTCGCAAACTCATTGAGACCCGTCACCTCGTAGTTCGGGACTCCACCTGCAAGAATAGAGAGCGCGTAAGGAATCTTCAAGGCGCCTCGGACTTCATAGCCACCTTGACCATCATCTTCTAACCATCCACCCAAAATCAATTCAGCCTCGGAGGAGGTTTCGAAATGCCATTCTGCCGCGGCTAATTTATCTGGTTGGTACTGAGCCAAATATTTACCTGAGAAGTCACCGACGAGCGCTGTCGCAATCGCAAAGATCAAAGCGACCGTCATCGTCAGACGGAGACCTTTCTTGTGATATTCAATCGACATCTTGTCGAGTTGATTTCGACGTTGACGTAACAACTGAACGGCTGCAATCGCAGCTAGAATGAACGCGGATGTTAAAATAGCTGAAGTCAACACGTGTGCCATTTTAGTCGGCATAGCCGGACTGAACATCGCCTCGAGTGGGCTGACATTTGCCAATCGACCATCGACAATATCAAACCCTACAGGCTGGTTCATAAAACTGTTTACCGTTGTGATAAAGAACCCTGAGAACAATGCACCGACTGCAACCGGTATCCCGAGAAGCATGTGGTGCCACGGATTTTTAAATCGATCCCACGTGTACAAGTAAATACCAAGGAAAATCGCTTCAAAGAAGAAGGCGAACGTTTCCATGAAAAGCGGGAGCGCAATCGTTTGACCCGCAACGCGCATCAAATTCGGCCAGAGAAGTGAAAGCTGCAGACCGATGGCCGTACCTGTCACAACCCCAACTGCTAC